>JAEURK010000107.1 GCA_016789175.1 Anaerolineales bacterium | reverse complement strand
GGGACTCGCCTACTTCATGCCAAGGCCCTTGACGGCCTTGTCGAGCATGCCCTTGAGCATGCGTTCGCGCATGGAGGGCTTGTCAGTCAGGTCGAGGCCGGAGCGCATCGACGCCAGCGCCTGCAGCTGTTGGCCGGATTTGACCTGCAAACCACTCATGCGCTTGTAGCAGGCCGCGCGCGTGTCCGACTCACCGATGTCGCCCAGCAGATCGATGGCGCGTTGATAGGTCTGGAGCGCGTCCTCGACGCGGCCCAGACCCTCGTAACAGGCCGCCCGATTGGCGATCGCCTGGGCCTCGCGACGCGGGTCGCCGGCGGCGGCAAAGACCGCCTCCGTGCCTTCGACGGCCGCCAGCGCGCCCTGAAAGTCGTCCTGCGACATCTTGACCACACACAGGTTGTTGCGCATCTCCGCGGCGTCACCGGGTCGACCGGCGGCTTCGAAAGCCAGGGCCGCCTGATCGAAAGCGGCCGCGGCGTCGGAATAGCGATCTGCGTTGAAATGTCCCAGCCCGGTGTTCTTTAAGACTTCTGCGTCCATGGTGTCCTAATAAGTGATATCCAGCAGGGTTGCCGCGATTTCGCGCAACTCCGCGGTCGACAAATGGCTCAACTTCTCCGCCAGGCGGAGATAAGGCGCGTTGACGGGCCGCGCCACGAACTCGCGCAACTCAGCCGGCACGTGCTGCAGCAGGTCGGCCTGCCGCATCCGCATCTGCCAGGCGCCGATCACGCCACCCGGCTCAGACAGGTCCTCGATCCGCAAGCTCAACGCCCGGCACCAGGGCTCGAGCACGGGAACCGGGATCGAGGCCTCGCCGGCCTCGAAAGCCGCCAGCATATCTTCGGGCACGCCGGTCGCGGCGCTCAACTCGGCCAGCGTGCGCTGCGCCTCGACCCGCGCCTGCATCAAGCGCACCGCGAGGATGCGATCGCGCAGCTCCGTGATCTCGGGGCTGGGCGTCGCCGCCCGCAACCCGGGTTGATCGACGATCAGGGCATCACCCAGGAAGTGCGCCACCGGCACGTCCAGGTAGTAGGCCAGCAATTCGACTTGCGGCAGCGAGGGGCTGTCTTCGCCGGCCTCGAAGGCCACGACTTCATCCTCGCTCAAGCCGAGGGCGCGCGCGCATTCGGCGGTCGTCCGGTCGGCGTGCTCGCGCGCATCGCGCAGCAACGCACCCAGCAACCGGGCGCGAACCTCGAGTGACAGTTCAGGGTCTTGAGCGCTCATGCATCCTCCGCTTCGGCGAGCTCGACATCGCGACGATTATAGAGCCGCTCGTCCGAGGCGTATGAGAGACCCCATGGCGGATCGACGGTCGCCGCGTCGAGGTCTGGTACCAGGTGTCAGGCAACAAGAATCGTGCCACGGCCTCCCATCCTCATCGGCCCGGCATCCGCAAGCCGACCCGATTGCGCCGGCTGAAGTCGACTGCGCGCCGGGGCGCTTCGGCGGGCTGTGGGCCACGGTCCACGATCGGCGTTTCGCCGTCCGTCGCCAGCACCCCGAGGTGCTGGATCAATCCGGCCGCGAGGTCTCGGATCACGGCCGCGGCCGGGTCCCGTGGGTACAACCGCTCGAGCGGTTGTTTGGCGCGGTTGGCAGCGAGCATACGACCATGCGGGATCTCGGCCCAGGCCATCAGACCCAGGGCGCGCTCGATCTGCGGCAGCGAGAGGCCGTCGGCGCCGTGCGCGTGGTTGACGACCAGGAGCATGCGGTCGGCCGAGATGCCCTGCGCTTGCCAGTGATCGAGCAGGCGTCGAGCCGGCGCGACCTGGGCGGCGTCGGCGCTGAGCACAACCACGACCGCCGCGGCGCGCGCCAGGGCCGCCGAACCCGGCAGCTCAAGCCCGCGTCCGGCGTCGGCCAGCACCAGGTCGTAATCGGCCTGCAGGCGCGCGACCGCTTCGAGCGCGCGCTCGGGCCGCGCGACCTGAGTCACGAAGGGCTCACGCACCCCGGGCAGGATGCCGCAGGCCCATTCGGAGCTCTGAATGATCGCCGAGCGCGCCGCGCCCAGGCTGTCGGGCCAACTGCCCGCCTGCGGCTCGAGGCCGACCCGGTCGGCCAGAGTGTCGACCGAGCCCGAGAGATCAGCGGCCAGCGCGCGCGTCTGCGCGCCGAGCACATGCGCCAGATTGAGCGTCAGGGAACTGACGCCGACCCCGCCCGCCGACCCGACGATGGCCACCAGCCCGTTCGCGCCGATCGCCGAATCCGCTCCCGGCGCCAACACCGCCGCGATCTTGGCCACGATCTCGCCCTCGACCCCGGGATAGCGTGAGAAATACGCATCAGCGCCCGCCAGAGCGCCGTTGAGGATGTCATGCGGATGGGTGCGGGCCGAGACCATGAAGACCCGTACGCCACGCGTGCGCCCGTCGACCCGCAACCGGCGAGCCACGTTGAGGCCGTTGACGTCGACCAGCTCGGGCGTCAGCACCACCAGATCGGGCGGGGTCTGGGTCGCCTCGGCCAGGCCTTCGCGCCCCGTCGCGGCGACGCCGGTGTGATACCCCGCAGCGTTGAGGGCGCGCGCCAGATATCCGGCGAAGGTGGCGTCGCTGTCGATGATCAAGATTCTGCGCATGGTGTGGTCCGGTGCGCCGTGTTCAGCGCTGGGCATCCTTGTAGAGCGTGAACTCAAACGCACTTCCCCGCCCGACTTCGCTTTCGACTCGGAAGTGCGCGCCGTGCGCCTCGATGATGCGATGCGCCAGGGCCAGGCCGAGGCCGGTGCCGCCATAGCGGCGGGTCGATGAACCGTCCAACTGGCGGAACTCCTCGAAGACCAGCGGGATCTCGTCGGACGAGATGCCGATGCCGGTGTCGGCGACGCGGAAGAGCACCCGATTGCCGGTCGGGGCTGCCAGCACATCGACCCGGCCACCGCTCGGCGTGAACTTGAGCGCGTTATCCACCAGCTGCAGCAGGACCCAGAGCAGTTTCTCCGAATCGGCCTGCACCACCTCCGCGCCCGGCACCATCGTGCACACCAGATCGACGCCCTTGGCGCGCGCAGTATCCGCGTATTGCTCCTGGATATGGCCGATCAGCGAACTGGTCGGCACCGGGTCGGGGTTGATCGTGATCTCGCCGCGGGAGGCGCTGGCGTAGGTGATCAGGTCGTTGATCAGGGTCTCGAGCCGGCCCACCGCGCGCGTGATCGCGCCAAAGGCCTCGTGCTGCTCGCCGGTCAGTGGCCCCAGATCGCCCTCGGCCAACAACGCGCTGTAGCCCTTGACGTGCGTCAACGGCGTGCGCAGCTCGTGCGAGATGTTGGCGATGATGTTGGACTTGAGCTTGTTGATGTCCGCCAGCTTGACGAGCGCGGCCTCGAGCTCGGCTGTGCGTTCCTGCACGCGCTCTTCGAGCGTCCGGTTCGACTCGATCAGGGCCAGCTGCAGCTCGAGGATCTGGTGGGCGATCACCTGGTCCAGCGTTTCGCGCCGGATCACGCCCATCTCGACCAGAATCTGGCCGAGCAGGGCTGCGGGTTGGTCGTGCTTGCGTGCCACGGCCGCTTCGAGATCGCTTGGCGTAACGTAGCCATTGGCGATCAGGTAATCACCCAGGCGCGGCACCAGTTGCTCGACGTGGGTCGGCTTGGCCGTGAGCAAAGCCGTCAACCCACGCCGCAGCGAGCGTTGCTGTGACACAGCCACGGCCAATGCAAGGTTCGCGCCACAGCCCTGGCACACGACGCTGCCCTCGGCCAGCGGATGCCCGCACATCGGGCAGATCAAAGCCATTTTTCTCTTCGTCATAACCTGAGGCCATCCTACGTTTGAGTCTTGGGTCCATCCATAAAGCGCGGCTTTATTTCGAAGACGGTGACCGCTATTTGGGCAGGATTTACGGAGCCACCTCCGCTTATTGATATTGACATTCATTTTCATTAACGATACACTGCTGAGATCGTCCCGCGAAACTGAGTGTGAAAGAGCGCCGCCGGGGCCCCGTGGGTCGGGGGTGGCCCCGACCCACGGGGTTCCGGCGCCGCGTTCGATCCGTTCAGTCGAGCTGTCGCAACGTGCACGTCAACGGGCCGAGCGGTTTCCGGAACCGATCGACCCTGCGCGTGCAAAGGATGAGCGAATCGATGTCGTTAAGCGAAACCTGGCTGAACCAGATGCAATCCGACGGCAGCCGACTGACTGCGCCGCGGCGGGCCGTAGTCGAGATCCTGGCCGAGGCCGATCAGGCCCTGGACCCCGGCGAGATCTTTGAGCGCGCCCGCCGACAGCACCCGGCCATCGGATTGGTGACGGTGTACCGCACCCTGGAGAAGCTTGAGGCCCTCCACCTGATCGAGCGCATCCACCAGCACGAGGGCTGCCACGCCTACCTGCGCGCCGCGCAGGGTCATGAGCACGTGCTGCTGTGCGAACGCTGCGGCAAGGCGCTGCGCTTCGTGGGCGACGATCTCGAGGACCTGATCACAGCGCTGGAAAAGCGGACCGGTTTCCTCATCCGAGAACACTGGCTGCAGCTCTTCGGGCTTTGCCCGGCCTGTCAGGCCTGAACGCCGACCGGCGCGCCCAAACGGGCGCACAGCGAGCCTCTACAACTTCACATCGCATGAAAGGCACTAACATGTTGTCACGTTATTTGTCGCCCCTGATCACGGGGGCTTTGCTCATCGCCGCCTGCGCGCCGGCCACCCCCACCACCCCGCCCCCAGCGGCGGGTAACCCGTTGCGGGTCGTCGCGACCTTCAGCGTGCTCGGTGACCTGGTCAAGAACGTCGGCGGAGATGCGATCGCGTTGACTGTTTTGGTCGGCCCCGACAGCGACTCGCACACCTACGAGCCTTCACCGGCCGATAGCGCCGCACTGGCAGAAGCCCAGGTGATCGTCGAGAACGGCATCGAGTTCGAGAGCTGGCTGGATGAACTTGTGACGGCCTCAGGTACGCAGGCCGCGCGCGTCGTCGCGGCCGACGGCCTCACGTTGCGCGAAGGCGGCGAACACGAAGAAGGAGAAGAACACGAGGGCGAGGAACACACCGAAGGCGACGGCCACGAACACGGCGCTTTCGATCCCCACGTCTGGCACAACGTCGAGAACGCGATGCAGATGGTCCGCAACATCCAGGCCGGTATGAGCGCCGCCGACCCCGCCCGGGCCGCGACCTACCAGGCGAACGCCGAAGCCTATCTGCGGACCCTGACCGAGCTCGAGGCTTACGTTGTCGCCCAGGCCGCCACCGTGCCAGCCGACCGGCGCCAGATCGTGACCAACCACGACGCTTTCGGTTACTTCTGCGACGCCTACGACTTTACGCTGGTCGGGGATGTGCTGGGCACGCTCTCGACCGAAGCGGCCGAGCCGTCGGCCCAGGAACTGGCACAACTCGCCGACCGCGTGCGCGCGACCGGCGTGAGCGTGATCTTCACGGAGAACGTCATGAGCGCGGACGTGGCCGAGGCGCTCTCGCGCGAGACCGGTGTCAAGATCGGCGGCGCGTTGTACACTGATGCGCTCACGGCGATCGGCGGACCGGCCGACACCTATGAGAAGATGATCCGAGCGAACATCGACACCGTCGTCGGCGCGCTCAAGTAAACGTCATGGCTTTTCCGTATTCGCCGCATCATCATGCCGAGGCATTGCCCGACGCCCCGGCAGTCACGGCCAGCATCCGACGCGCCGGCTACCGCGGCAGCCCGACACCGGCCATCCGCGGCGTGGTTCTGAACGTGCCGGCCGGGGCCAGGGTGGCCCTGGTCGGCCCGAACGGCGCCGGCAAGAGCACCGTCCTCAAGGCCGTGGCGGGACTGATCCCGCACGAAGGCCGGATCGAGGTGTTCGGCCACGGCGTCAACCGCTGTCGGCATCGCGCTGCCTATCTGCCCCAGCGGGCCGAGGTGGATTGGCGCTTCCCGGTCTCGGTCGAGCGCCTGGTCCTGGCCGGCCGCTACGTCCATCTCGGGTGGCTGGCCCGCCCGGGCCGGGCCGACTTCGCGGCCGTGGCCGAAGCGCTCGACATCCTGCGCATCACCGACCTGGCCAAACGCCAGATCGGCGACCTCTCGGGCGGCCAACAGCAACGCGCCCTGCTCGCGCGCGCGCTGGCGCAGCGGGCCGATCTGCTGCTGCTCGACGAGCCGCTCAACGCTGTCGACGCCGCGACCCGCCAGGTGATTGCGGACGTGCTCGACACTGTGCGCACCCAGGGCCGTACCGTGCTGATGGCCACCCACGACCTGGGCCGGCTCGAAGCCGACTTCGACGGTGCGCTCTATCTCTGCGAAGGACGCGTGGTCGCACCGCCGCCCGGCGCTTTCGTCGGGCTGGCAATCGGCTCAGCCCTGCCCGGCGATGAAGCGGAATGCGTCGGGGTATCGGCATGAACCTGCTGCTCGACCCACTCCGTTATGAGTTCATGCGATTCGGCCTGCTGGCGGCGGCGCTGGTGGGCGTCGCCTGCGCGTCGATCGGCGTGTATGTCGTGCTGCGGCGCATGGCCTTCATCGGTGACGCGCTGGCGCACACCATCCTGCCGGGCGTGGTCGGCGCTTACCTGTTGAAGGCCAATCTGCTCCTGGGCGCGCTGGTGGCCGGGCTGTTGACAGCGCTCGGCATCGGCTGGTTCTCGCGGCGTGGTGAAGTGCGCGAGGACACGGCCATCGGCATCATGTTCACGGGCATGTTCGCGCTCGGCATCCTGATGATGAGCACGGTCCAGTCGTTCCGCGACTTCACCCATATCCTGTTCGGCAACATCCTGGGCGTCACAGGCAGCGAC
>JAEURK010000092.1 GCA_016789175.1 Anaerolineales bacterium | reverse complement strand
GAGCAGGCCGACCGCCTGCTCGCCGTCCTCTCCACTGCAACCTGTTGCAGCCTTTACGGGTTGAGCAACGCCGGAAAAAGCCAGCTCCTCCGGGCGCTGCCGGCCTACGCGCAGGCGCGCGGCGCTGCCGGTTCAGCGCTTCTGGTGTATGTCGACTGCAATCGGATCGTGGAGAACAACGCGCACGGTTTTTTCGAGGTGATCGTGCGCTCGCTTTTGGAAGCGCTCGAGGACACTGACACGCCGACCCCCTCGGCACTGTTGGCGACCCTGCGCGAGCATCATCAGGCCATCACGTCGGCCGCCTCGGGCTTCCAGGCCTCGCTGGCCTTCAACAACGGCATCGCCGAAGCCTGCGCCAGCCTGGGTCGCAACCTGGTGCTCCTGCTCGATGAGTTCGACGAGATCTATTCCGCCATCGAGGAGCGCGCCCTGCTCAACCTGCGCGCGCTCAAGGACAAGTACCGCGACCGCCTGACGTTCCTGACCGCCACGATCCGGCCCTTGATCGACCCGGCCGTCCGCGTCGAAAACGAATTCGCCGAGTTGTTCACCAGCGCCAATATCCCGACCGGTCTGCTATCGCCGGAGGATACGCTGCGGGTGATCGACCAGAACAACGGGGCCGACCTCCCGGCCGACACCCGCGGACAGATCGCCACGCTCGGCGGCGGCCACTATGGCCTGGTGACAGCGCTGACGCAGGCCGCGCTTCGGCATACGCCGGTGCTGGCCAATGACGCCAACGCGCGCGCCGAGTGTCTCAAGATCTGGAATCAACTGCGCCCCGAGGAACAGAGCGCCCTGGCCGTGTTGGCCGCCAACGGCGACGAGGGCCTGAACCCGCTCGACCGCGAGCATCTGACGGCGTTTGGCCTGCTGGACTCGCACGGCCGTTTGTTCTCGCCGCTGTTCAGGACCTTCCTCGTGCGCCAGGGCGCCGGCTCGCAATCGGCCGAGCAGGGCGTGTTCGTCGACGAGGACGCCGGCGAGGTGCGCGTGGACGGCGTCAAGGTGTCGGTGCTGACCGACCTCGAGTATCGGCTGATGCAGTTGTTGGCACAACGCCGCGACCGACTGACGACCAAGGAAATGATCGTCGAGTCGGTCTGGAACACCAGCTATATGGACCGGGTTGACGATGCCCGCATCGAAAAGCTGGTCAGTCGATTGCGCGCCAAGGTCGAGCCGGATCCGCTCAAGCCCCGCTATCTCCTTACTCAACGCGGCCGCGGCTATAAACTCGTCAGTAAGCCGGCTGCATCCGACGCCGAAGCCTGACGCCCTGCCTCAACGCACAAGGTCCAACCCGAAATAGGTGTCGCCGTCCTGGCGGTGCGTCTCCGTGAAGCCCAGCCCGGTGTAGAAAGCCACGGCGTCGGCCCAGGTGGACGTCGTCTCCAGCACGACCCGCCGGGCACCGCGCTGCCGCGCCGCCGCGATCAACGCGAGCGCGATCCGCCGCCCGATGCCGCTTCGCCGCGCTTCACGCGCCACAGACATGCGCACGATCTCAACCACGCCATCGGCGCGCGGCACCCATCCTCCGGTGCCGATCAAAACGCCGGCCCGCCAGACGCACAGGAATGTGCCGGCGTCGAAGGTCGCGCCGATATCGCGCAGATCGGGGTTGCGCGACTCATCCAGGGCCCCCCAGCGCTCGGCCAGACCGGCCAGGATCAGGGCCCGGGCAGCGGCCTGATCTTCGGGCCGAAACAACAGGATCTCGATGTCAGGCGTCGGGTGCATGCGGTTCCTCGACCAGCGCCGGCCCCCAGGCCTGGAGTTCGACCGGGTTGCCCTCCGGATCCGTGACGTAACACCAGGTGACCGACCGATCACCGACCGGTGTGCGTACGATCGCGCCGAGGGCCTGGCCGCCCGCGGCCAGGAGTTCGGCCCGGGCTGCCGCGACGTCGGCCACTTGAAAAGCCAGGTGGCCGTACCCCGGTCGATTGATCGCGGTCTCCGGCTTTTCGGGCATAGCGCCGTAGCTGAAGATCTCGAGCGTCGGACCCTCGGGTCCGTGTCCGGGCAAGCGCACGTGCAGACCGCGCAGAGTTGCCCCGGCGATGCCTGTTCCAGATTCCATCGCGGGGCCCTTGAGATCACGCTCCGGCAGCACTGGCACACAGCCGAGGTGCTCGATGTAGAAGTCGGCCAGGGCACGCCAATCGCGCGCGATGAGGTTGGTGTGGGCGTAACGAATGCCTGCGATCATGGGTGACCTTTCCCCCACCCCTTTCCTGGAATGTGCAACCGGCGTCTGAGGGCCAGGGCGCCGCGCGCATCTCCAGGACGGGGGAGTAGGATGACTGTGTGCCAACGCCTGCACGGTGGCCCACGTGTTTCAAGAATGGGAGCGTGGGTTGATGACGAGCCAACGCCTGCCGGGTGGCTGGGCCATCCTCCAAAAACGAACGTGAGTCGCACGCTCACCAACCACAGGTTCCACGCCCCACGCTCTCCGCTCCAAGACCACCCAGCGTCAGCTATGATACAACCCATGCCCACGCCCATCCAACGCCGCGTCTTGAGCATCATTCATGATCCGAAGATCCCGCTGGCCGGGGACCGCCGACTGAGCGCCGCGCTGGGCTGGAATGACCCCGACGCGCTGGCCGAGCGCTACATCGAAGACGTTCGCACCTGCAGCCACGGCCTGGCCAACTACCGCGTGGTGGACCGCATCGAAGTCGACGGCTTCCCGGCCAAGCAGGATGGGTTCGCGTACACGCCGGAAGCTTATTGGGCGAACTGGCAACGGCGCAGCGGCTGGCACAAACCGGACGGCGTTGACTACCTCCGCCTGGTCGCCGAGTTCGACCTGCTGAGCCGCATCGCCGGCGACGCGATCGACGAGGTCTGGCTCTTCGGCGGTCCGTACTTCGGATACTACGAATCGATCATGGGCGGACCCGGCGCGATCCCGTGCAACGCACCGCCGCTCCACGGGACCGAGGCGGCCGGGCGCCGTTTCGTCATCATGGGTTTCAACTACGAGCGCGGCGTCGGCGAGATGCTCGAAGACCTGGGCCATCGAGCCGAGGCGATCCTCGGCAACGTCTATCGGAACACGTCCGGTCCGGCCAACCTGTGGGAGCGGTTCACGCGCCACGAGCGCAGCCATCCCGGCCAGGCAGAATGTGGCAACGTCCACTTTGCGCCGAACAGCGTGCGGGACTACGATTGGGGCAATCCCAGCCCCGTGGTCAGCCGATCGCGGAGCTGGCTGAGTTTCCCGGATCTCGAGGCGACCGCTCGGCGCGAGAACTGCGCCGAGTGGGGTGATGGCGACATCCGCCTGCACCATCTCTGGTGGTTCCGTCATTTTCCGCATATCGACGGAAGCGCGGATGGGGTATCCTGGAACTGGTGGGAGCCGATCATCGCTCCCGAAACGATAACCTGACGGTCTGGCACGAACCTTGCATCAGACTGGGTACCTGCGGCCTGGGTTGGACCTGGCCGGCAGGTGAGGAATGATGACCCTGGGAGCGCCCGCATTGACGACCGCCGAGATCGGTGTTAAAAAAGGGTTTGTCGAGCCAAAAACCAGCATGGAAGCCACAGCCACAACGCCGGCGACCGTTGAAGCCGCTCCACGGCCGGTTTCGCGCGCCTTGCGCCTGGGGTTGTACGCCTTCATCCCGGTCTTTGGCGCGGCGCTCGGCCTGGGGGTCGGCTATCTGGTGCGCGGGGTCGATTTCGGCCTGAGCGTCAGCATCCCCGCCGCCCCCGCCCTGCTCTTCGGCGTGCTGGCCGTCCTCTTCCTCGCCCTGGCTTTCCATGAAGTCGGGCACCTGATCGGCGGCAGCCTGATGGGCTTCAAGTTCATGCTGCTGGTGATCGGGCCGGTCAAGCTGGTCCGCGAGGGCGAATCGATCCAGTGGCGGCTCAACGACGACCTGTCGCTCTACGGCGGCCTGGCGGCCTCGGTGCCGATGGACGGCCACAACCTGACCCCCCGCTTTGCGGTCGCGATCGCGGCCGGCCCGCTGGCCAGCCTGTTCTTCTCGGCGCTTGGCCTGGGCGCGGCCTTCCTGCTGCGCGACGTCAGCAATACTCTGCACGGGGAATCGCTCTTCTGGCTCCTGGTCTTCAGCCTGCTCAACGGCGGCATCTTCCTCGCCACCATCCTGCCCGGTAAGACCGGCGGTTTCCAGACTGACGGCGCGCAATTGCTCGACTGCCTGCGCGGCGGTCATGACGCCGAGCGCAAACAACTCAGCATCGCGATCACGGGCGCATCGGCCGGCGGCACCCGCCCGCGCGATCAGAACCCGCGCCTGATGCAGCGCTTCCTGGATCTGCGCGAGGGCTCGTCACAGGACGCGGTGGCCAACTGGTTCGGCTACGTCTGGCTGCTCGACTCCGGGCGCTCCGCCGAGGCCGGCGACCTGATCGACCTCGCCCTGGGCCAGCAAGACGGGCTGCCCGAAACGTTCCGCCCGGCACTGGCGGTTGAGGCTGCTTACTACGAAGCCTGGTGCCGCGGCAACGCCGCCCGCGCCCGCGAACTGCTCAGCAACGCGCAAGGCGGCATGGTCGAGCCCCACATCCGGGCCCGCGCCGAGGCGGCCGTGCTGTTCGCCGAGGATCGCTACGGTGAGGCCGCCGACATGGCTCGCTCCGGCCTGGCCGTGACCCGCCGCAGCATGGATCGGGGCGGCGCGATCGCCGAACACGATTGGCTGCAGGAGATCAAGCTCCAGGCCGAGGCGCGCAACCCGCAGCCGATCTTCCGATAAGGAACACGGCTGGACGAAAGACAAAGGGCGAAGGTCGAGGTCAACTCAATCTTCGCCCTGTGTCTTTCGTCCTACAATCCCCAAAACGATCTGACATATACTATTCGCAACCTATCAACCGGCCCGACGTAGAGAGAGGCGATGCGTTCTGCCCTCACCGTCAGGTCTCTGGCGAACAGATTCATCCGCATCTCAATCAGACTTACAAAGGAGCATGCATGAGCACCAGCAACCGTCTCGATCTCCCCGACCCGACCGTCACCGCCAGCGGCAAAGGTGTCACGGGCATGGAGTACAAGATCATCGGCAGCACGCTACAGGCAGTCCTGTTGGAGCTTGACCCGGGCGAGACCGTGTACTCCGAGTCCGGGGGCATGGCGTGGATGAGCCACAACATCGACATGAAGACCAGCGGCCGCGGCGGCGGTCTGGGCGGCATCCTCAAGCGCGCCGTCAGCGGCGAGTCGCTCTTCCTGGTCGAATACACCAGCCAGGGCGGCAAAGGCATCGTGGCCTTCGCCAGCGACTTCCCGGGCAAGATCGTGCCCGTGATGCTGCAGGAAGGCCAGTCGCTCATCGCGCAGAAGTCGGCGTTCCTGGCGGCCGAAAAGACCGTCGCGCTCGACATCCACTTCCGCCGCAAGCTCGGCGCCGGCCTGTTCGGCGGCGAAGGCTTCATCATGCAGAAGCTGACCGGGCCTGGCCTGGCCTTCGTCTGCCTCGACGGCGAGATCGTCGAGTACACGCTCGAAGCCAACCAGGTGCTCAAGGTCGACACCGGCCACGTGGCCATGCTCGAGCCGACCGTCGGCTTCGACATCGAAATGGTCAAGGGCTTCACCAACATCCTCTTCGGCGGTGAGGGCCTGTTCCTGGCGACCCTGCGCGGCCCAGGGCGGGTGTGGCTGCAGACCATGCCGACCCAGAACCTGGCCAAGGCGATCCTGCCGTACATCCCGCGCACGTCGTCCTGAGCCGTCCGTGACCCCACCACGAGGCCCACGCGTCGGAACGCCGGCGCGTGGGCCTCGCCTTTTTTGCCATACAGACGGAACATGTCATTGCTCTCCGATCAACCTCGACGCCCCGGTTGGCCCCTGATCGTGGTCGTGATCGTCGTCACGGTTGCGGTCTGGCTGGCCGCCACGACCGGCCTGGGTCTGCTGCTGGGTCCCACAGCCTTCGGCGCCGAGGCGTCTGAGCCTTCGCCCTATGCCGTCTGGCTGCCATTCCTGGTCGGCTTACTCAACCTGGTCGCACTGGGCGGCTTCGGTCTGGCGTTAGGCCTGGTGACCCGCGCCGTCCCGCTCGCGCGGCTTGGCCTCACGGCCCGCCCCACGTGGCTTTGGCTGGGTTGGGTGATCGGCGTGACGTTCGGGTTGTTGCCGCTGCGGATTGCTATCGGCATGCTCTATGTAGCCGTCACGCAAGACTCCAGCCTGGATGCGCGCTCGAACCTGATCTTTCCCGAGCTGACGCTGGGCGCCTTCGCCTCGGCCTTCATCGGCGTGGGGGTGCTGGCGCCGATCGGCGAAGAAGCCTTCTTCCGCGGCGTGGTCTACACGCTCCTGCGTCAACGGCTGAGCGCCGCCTGGTCGATCGGGCTGAGCAGCCTGGCCTTCGCGTTGGCGCATGCCGACTCGCCGCCTGTGATCCTCACGAGCCTGATCATCGGCCTGGCGCTGGCCTGGGTTTACGAGAAGACCCAATCGCTCTGGCCGGGCATCCTCATCCACATCCTCAACAACAGCGTGGTGGTTGTGCTCGGCTTCGGCGCCCTCGTGCTGTTGGAATGGCTCAAGGCCCAGGGCCTGTCGCCGTGATCGTCGTGCGGGGAGATATCGGTAATACCCCGAAGTGGCACGGACCGCGCCGACTTCGGGACACATCGGGGCAAATCGGGGCACTCCCGGTGTCTCGGTACAATTCAAGTTGGCAGCGGCCCGCTATGCGAGGCGCAGCCCATAGAATTGGGGAGATAAAGAAAACGATGAATCCACGTCGCAAGGCCTTGCTCAACACCGCTTCCGGACTGATCCTCGCGATCGGGCTCTTGGTCGTCAGCCTGACGCCGTCGCAAGCGGCGTCGGCCCAACCCGGCCCGGGCGTCTTTGAACCGACCGATTGCATGTTTGAACTGCCGGGCGGCACGTATGATGGGCAACTGGCGCCGATCGAGGGCGCCTATCGCGTCGACTGCGGCTGGCTGACGGTGCCCGCTCAACACGGCCAACCCGACGGCTCGACCTTGCGTCTGGCGGTCGGCATCGTGCGCAGCCAGGCCGAGCAGGTCCAGCCCGACCCGCTGGTCATGCTCCAGGGCGGGCCCGGCGGCTCATCGATCGATGTGTTCTTTCAGGTCTTGTTCCCGCCTTTGCAGTCGCCCAGCCCGCTGGTGGCCGATCGCGACATCATCGTCTTCGATCAGCGGGGCACGCTTTACTCCGAGCCCTTCTTGAGTTGCCCGGAGATGCTGACGCTGGCGGAAGACACGCTCGACGACAACCTCTCGCTCGAGGAGTCCAACCGGCTCGTCAACCAGGCGACCGACGCCTGCGTCCAGAGCCTGCGCGATCAAGGCGTCGATTTCGCGGTCTTCGACAGCGTCGAGAACGCGGCCGACATCGAGATGCTGCGCACGGCGCTCGGCTATGACCAGATCAACCTGTACGGGGTCTCGTACGGCACGCTGCTCGCGCTGCACACGATGCGCGATCACCCGGCCGGGTTGCGCTCCGTGATCCTCGACTCGGTCGTGCCGACCCAGGTCAACTTCCTGCCCGACGTCCTCCAATCCTGGCAGCGCGGCCTGGATGCCTTCTTCGCGGCCTGCCAGGCTGAGGCAGCCTGCGCCCAGTCTTACCCGGATCTGGAGACGACGTTCTACGAGACGGTCGGCACGCTCAATCAGAATCCGGTGATGCTCACGATCGAGGAGCGCGATCCTTTCTCGCGCCTGGCAACCGGGCGTATGGTCGACGCCCTGCTGACCGGCGACGCCCTGCTCTCGTTGACGGTGCAGGCCCTGTACTCGACCGAGGCGATCCCGCTGTTGCCCAAGATGATCATGGACATGCACGACACCGGCGACAGCACCCTGCTGCGCATGTTCTGGTCCCTGGTCGTCTACGACGGAAGCTTTGCAAGCGGCATGTATCACGCCACGATGTGCGCCGAGGAACCCGTCTTGACGGACTTCGGTTTCAAGACCGAGGGCGTTCGGCCCGCGTTGGCGGATTCGCTTCTCAACGACACCGAGTCGATCGAGCACTTCTGCCAGGTGATCCAGGTGCCGGCCCTGCCTCCGGGCGTTAACGAGCCGGTGGTCAGCGACATCCCGACCCTGGTGATCAACGGCCAGATGGACCCGATCACGCCGCCCGCTTATGGCGAGCTCGCGGCGCAGACACTGACGCGCAGCTTCGTGTTGACCACGCCGTACGGCGGCCATGGCAGCGGCCTGTCGGGCAAATGCCTGGCCGGGGTCATGCTGGCCTTCATCGAGGACCCGAGCCGGCGGCCGGATACGACCTGCGCCGATACGCAGCCGGTCGGGTTCAAGACGCCCTCGACCATGGTGATGACGCCGAGCCCGTGGGCGATCCTCTCGGGCGCCGGGACGAATGAGCTGCTGGCCCTGGGCGTGGCCATGATCGCGGCCGTGCTGGTGTTGAGCGCCTGGCTGATCTGGCCGATCATGGCCCTGATCGGCTGGCTGGCCAAGTGGGGTCCGGCGACGCCCCAGACCGCGCGTGAGAAGCTCGGGCGCTGGGGCGCGCGCGCGGCCGGTCTGCTGGCCGGGTTGTTCGCCTTCGGTTTCCTGATGGTGGTCGTGGGCACCGCCACCTGGGCCTCGATCAATGACGGGTTCTCGCTCTTGTACGGCCTGCCCGGCTGGACCATGCCGGTCTTCGTGCTCCCGGCCCTCGTGCTGCTGCTGACGCTGGGCATGCTGGCGGGCGCGATCGGCAGCTGGTGGGATCGGGGCTGGGGCATCCCGGGCCGCCTGTACTATGCCTTCCTCACGTTGATGTGCGTGGTCTTCCTGGCGGCGCTGGTGCCGTTGGGGTGGCTGTGGGTCTGGGCCTGAGCGCTGAGCCGGCCGGCCGGGATCACCCGGCCGGCCGGTTGGGTTAATCCGCCGGAAAAAAGGGTACTCACACGCCTCTCATGCTTCTACAACTGTAGGACGCGCAGACCCGGAGTGCTATCTTGTTCGTGTGAACAGCATTTCAGTCTCCTTCCACCTGGCGACGCGCGAGCTTTGGCGCAACCGGGGCCGGTTTTTGCTCTTCAGCATGGTGATCGCGCTCATCACTGTGCTTGTCCTCTTCATCGCCGCTCTGGCGGAAGGCCTGGCTGATGCCAACCGGCAATATCTGTCGAAGCTGGACGCTCAGCTGATGGTGCTGAGCGACCGGGCCGACGGCATCCTGACCGCCAGTCGCATCGGGCGCTCACGCATGGCCGCGGTCGAGCGCGTTGAGGGCGTGGCGGCGGCGGGGGCCATCGGCTTCTCGTCCGCCACGGTGATCGATCCCCTGCCCAAAAACGGAACGCAACTGCGCGTCTCGTTGGTCGGCGTCGAGCCCGGGAAGCCCGGTGAGCCGGTCGCACTCCAGGGCCGCGGCCTGAGCACGATCCAGGCGGCCGAGGTCGTCCTCGACCGCGCGGTGCTCAACCAACTGGCGATCAATGTCGGCGACACTCTGACGATCCAGACCACGCAGGGCACACAGGATCAGACCTACACCCTGCGCGTGGTCGGTGTGAGCGACAACCAGACCTACTTGTTCCAACCGACGTTGTTCGTGCCGATGTTCACGTGGGACCGTGTGCGCCCCAAGGGCGAGGGTGAAGCTGCGGGCGCGGAACTGACGGTCGGCGGGATCGCGGTCAAACTCGACGATCCGACCCAGTCAGAGGCCATGCGCGCCCGCCTGCTTGACCGGATCTCCCGGGTCGAGGTCCAGACCGTGGTCGAGACCTACCAGAACCTGCCCGGCTACTCGGCCCAGCAAAGCACGTTGACGACCCAAAGCGTGTTCACGCTTCTGATCGGTGTGCTGGTCATCGGCGGCTTCTTCCAGATCCAGATCCTGCAGAAGGTGCCGCAGATCGGCGTGCTCAAGGCCATCGGCGCAAGCAACGCCACGGTCGGCACGGCCGCCGTGTTGCAGATCGTGCTGGTGACCGCGATCGGCGTGGCGGTCGGCAGCTCGCTGACGCTTCTGCTCAGCCTGGGCATGCCGGCCTCGGTACCGGTGGCCTTCACAGGCGCCGGCGTCGCCACCGCCATCGCCGCCCTGTTGCTGATCGGACCGATCGGCGGCAGCGTGTCGGTTCGCTATGCAATTCAGATCGAGCCGCTGCGCGCGCTCGGATTGTGAGGCCGTGACCATGTACGCACTCGAAACCCGCAACGTCACCAAGACCTATACGCTCGAGGGCCAGCCGATCTACGCCGTCAAGGAGGTGTCGCTGGCCGTCAAGCCCGGCGAGTTCATCGCCCTGGTCGGCCCAAGCGGCTCCGGCAAGACTACGCTTCTGGCGATCCTGGCGGCTTTGCTGGCGCCCTCGGCAGGCGAGGTGATGATCGCCGGTCGTGATCTGGCCAAGCTGTCGGAAAACCAGCGGGTCGCGTTCCGGCGTGAGCAGATCGGCTTCACGTTCCAGGCCAACAACCTGGTGCCTTATCTGAACGCGCAAGAAAACGTGGAGTTGATGCTGCGCCTCAATGGCAAGCTCGACAAGGCCGGCCGCGAGCGCGCGAAGGACATCCTGAACCGCCTCGGCCTGGGCAACCGCATGCACAACCTGCCCGGCCAGATGTCGGGCGGCCAGCAGCAGCGCGTGGCGATCGCCCGCGCCCTCATCCACAATCCGGCCGTGGTGTTGGCCGACGAGCCGACTGCGAGCCTGGATACCGAGCGCGCTTATCAAGTCGTCGAGACCTTTGCGGGCCTGATC
>JAEURK010000014.1 GCA_016789175.1 Anaerolineales bacterium | reverse complement strand
GATCGCGATCATCCGCGCTGCCAGAGGCTGGTTCGAGCCGGACGCGGCATACCCGGCGCACCTCGAGCCCGGAGGCAGCGACTTCCTCTCGCCGGCCCTGACCGAGGCTGAGTTGATGCTCGCGGTCCTTGAGCCCACGGTTTTCAAGGCCTGGTTCGATCGTTTCCTGCCCGGCCTGGCGCACGGGCAACCGGCCGCGTTGTTCGAGCCGGCCGTGGTCTCTGATGGGCGTGACGGCCAGACCGCGCACCTGCACGGCCTGAACCTGTATCGGGCGTTCGCTTTTCGGATGCTGGCCGCCGCGCTGCCGGCCGATGACCCGCGTCGGGTGCACCTGCAGACCGCCGTCGAGCGCCACATGCAGGCCAGCCTGAGCGCCGTGACCGGATCGGATTACATGGTCGAGCATTGGCTGGCCTGCTATGCCGTCCTGTTCTTGAGCGCGCCGACCGCAGGCTGATCGGTTCGCCGCCAGCCGGATCTTGCCCGTTCGGCTCGTTCGCAGCGGCCCCGTATAATCGTCCCGCGACAGCGCTCTATACATTTCGAGCTGTCTGGCAGGCAGGCATACATGACGACCCCATTCGATCTCTTGAACCGTCTCTACTCCGTGGCGCCGCATCGGATCACCGGAACGCCCGAGGCAGACGCCGCGCGGGCCTGGTTGACCCAATACCTGAGTGAGCAGGGCCTCGAGCCGGAGCTCGTTGACTTCCACTATCGAGCGACAGGCTTGTTTTCACGGTTTTCCATGTTGCTCAACGCCTGGGTGACGCCCTTGCTTGGGTTCTTCGCCCTCGCGCTCGACCCATGGATCGGCCTGGCGGCCCTGGCCGCGCTCAATCTCTTCGATTTTGTGTTGGCGCCCAAGATCGGGCGCGCACGATCCGCGCGCGGCGTCAACGTGTTGGTCGGGGTCAATCGCCCCTGGCCAGAGATGGGGACGGGGCGGCGTCCGCTGGTGATCATCACAGCCCACACCGATACGGCCCGCGCGGAGCCGCTCTGGTTGCGACGATTAGGATCCAGCGACGACACGCTCTACAGCCTGGCTGCGATCGGCGTCGGCTTGCTCGTCCTGTTCTGGCTGACGACGGGTCTCCTGGGTCTCTGGAGCGAGGCGCTGCCCCTTGTGATCGGGTTGCGTGCGTTTTGGGATGGCGTCGGACGCTGGGTGATGAGCGGCCTGTGTGTGCCGATTGCTTTGTCGGTCAGTGTCTGGGTGCTCCAGGGATTGGTCAAGCACGACTTGGTGAACCCGGGCGCCGATGACAACGGCTCCGGTGTTGCGGTGGCGTTGGATCTGGCGTCGGCGCTAAAAGTCGAACGCGCCGGGTCCCTCCTCGATATCGCCCTTGCATTCGTGGATGCTGAGGAGGTCGGCCTGCGCGGGACACGTGATCTCGTCGAGCGCTTCGGCGAGAAACTGGATCCGGACCTCACCACGATCGTTAATCTGGACAGCGTGGGGCGCGGCGACACCTTGGTCAGCGTTCGCGGCCAGGGCCTGCTCCGCCAACGCCGCCCGGATCCCGAAACCCTGGCACTCTGGGCAGACGTCAGCGCGTCGCACGCGCGCTCGCATGCCTCGATCTGGATGACGTTCTTTTCGGGAGGGACCGATCAGGATGCCTGGCTGGCACGCGGGTATCGGCGTGCGTTGTCGATCTCGCACGGAGATATCACACCGCGCCGTTTGCGCGCCACCGTGTATCGCGCGTTCGGGATTGTGGCGGATCCCGTGGACGTGGTCTGGAGTCACCTTCACTCTCCGGCCGATTCGCTCGCCGGTATTTCGCCAGCGGCGTTGGCCGAGACGCGCGCCGCGATTCTCGCGTTCATTCGGGCCCTTGGCGCGCTGCACGATTCCACAACCGCTCCCATCCCGCCTCCCAGCAGTGACAGTCCGGCCCCTTGAGCGTGTCGCTCCTCAAGGGTCACGGGCGCTGAGCGCGTCGCGGGCGCCTTCGAGAAAGTCGCGTTCGACGGCGTTCTCAGCGCGCGTGATCGCGGCCGCGTAGGCCTGGGCGGCCTCGGTCGTGCGGCCGAGCCGTTCGAGCAGGTCGGCCCGGACGGCGTGGTAGAGGTAATAGCGATCCAGATCGAGGGCGTCGACGAGGGTGAGCGCCGCCGCTGCGCCGTCCACTTCGGCCACTGCGACTGCGCGGTTGAGGGCCACGATCGGGCTCGGGGCCAGGCCCAATAGCAGATCGTAGAGCTGAACGATCTGGCGCCAGTCCGTTTCGGCCACGTCGGCGGCATCGCTGTGCACGGCCTGGATCGCGGCCTGAACCTGATAGGGACCGGGTTGGTTGTGCTTTAGACAGCGTCGGACAAGGTCCTGCCCCTCCGCGATCAGCGCCCGATCCCAATGCCGACGATCTTGTTCGGCCAGGCGAATCAGGTCACCGTCCGGCGTCGTCCGGGCCGGTTTGCGGGATTCACTCAACAGCATCAGGGCCAGGAGCCCGAGCACCTCGGGTTCGTTCGGCATCAACTCGCCCAGCAAACGCCCCAGCCGGATCGCTTCCTGACAGAGCTCGCCGCGCATCAGACGGTCGCCGGCGCTGGCCGTATAGCCTTCGTTGAAGATGAGGTACACGACCGCGAGCACGGCGCTCAAGCGCGCCGGCAGATCGGCCGCCTCCGGCACCCGATACGGGATGTGGGCGTCGCGGATCTTGCCTTTGGCGCGCACCAGTCGTTGGGCCAGCGTCGCCTCCGGGACGAGGAAGGCGCGCGCGATCTCGGCGGCCGTCAGGCCGCCCAAGAGCTGAAGCGTCAGCGCCACCTGAACGTTCGGGGCCAGCGCCGGGTGGCAACACGTGAAGATCAGACGCAGCCGGTCGTCCTGCACGGCCAGGGTGTCGTCCTCGAGGGGTCGTTGCCCGACATGCTCGAGCGCCGCCTGAGCCTGGCGATCTGCCCGCGACGCCTCGCGTCGCAGACGATCGATCGCGCGGTTCTTGGCGGTGGTGATGATCCAGCCGACCGGGCTAGGGGGCAGACCGCGGGCGGGCCAATGCGTCAAGGCAGCCACGAAGGCATCTTGCACGGCCTCCTCCGCCAGGGCGATATCGCCGAAGACCCGAATCAAGACAGCCACGGCCCGGCCGTGTTCGGCCCGGAAGAGGCGCTCGATCTCGATCTGAGAGGGCGGGGTCACGGTGCGCCGTTGGGTTTGGCCTAGCCCTGAATCGGGCGCACCTCAATCGGCAGTGTGGTGGCCTGGCTCAACTTACGGCCCCAGACCAGGGCCTCATCGAGATCCTTGGCCGCGACCACGACGATGCCGCCGACGTGCTCCTTCGCCTCGACGAACGGGCCATCGGTGAGCAACACCTGGTTGTCCCTGGCACGCACGACGGTGGCCGCACTGGCCGGGTGCAGGGCTCCGACAAAGACCCAGGACCCGGAGTCGCGTAATTCGGTGTTGAAGGCTGCGACGGCAGCCATGATCGGCTCGAACAACTCCGGTGGCGGTGGGTCGCCGTCGGGCTGCATGATGCTGAGAAGATAGTGGTTCATGCCTCACCTATTCGCGCTAGTCCTGGCCTGTGCAGTTCGCTCGGGCAATGCGATTGTAACCAGATTGACCGAGTCGTTTTCAGTCGACACGACCCAGGCGCCCGTCGGTCACTGTGCGCGTATATGTTGCGATCACGACGCCATTGGGCGCGGCCTCGGCGTCGGCAAGTGTGAAGTCGACGGTCGGTCCGCTGGTCTCGAACATCCGGCGTCCGCTTCCGAGCACGACCGGGTGGATCATCAAGATGAAGGTGTCGATCAGGCCGTGTGCCAGCAACGACTTGATCAGTTGGCCGCTGCCCATGATCAGCACGTCTCGACCCGGTTCGCGTTTCAGCCGCGCCACCGCTTCGGCGGCCTCGCCCTGCAGCAGGGTCGAATTCTGCCACGGCAGCGGCCCGCGCAGGGTGCGCGAGGCCACGTATTTGGGCACGTTGTTCAAGATCGCTGTGAACGGGTTGCCCGTTTGATGAGGCCAGAACCCGTAGAAGTCATCGTAAGTCCGGCGTCCGAAGAGCAGGGCGCCGACCGTGTCGGGCGGTTTCGCGGCGGCGCCCAGGGTGTTGCCGCGCGGCATCGCCCAGCCGCCGTGCCTGAAGCCCTCGCGGGTGTCCTCATCGGGTCGGCCAGGCGCCTGCATCACGCCGTCGAGGCTGAGGTGGTTCAAGACGATCAACTGGCTCATCGATGCTCCTGTGTGTGATCTCTCAATGCCATCTATACGAACGGCGGGACCCCAAATCGACACCTCGCGGTCCCACGCTGACCTGCGCCTCGGCGGTATAGTTGGGTATCCGAACGTCGCGGGCAGCTGATACCTATGGACTCCTATCGTTCCGTCTATGACCAACCGCTGGTCCGTGGCCTGACCAGCTCCGTCCTGCTGGTGCTGTCGTTGTGGGCGCTGTTTCTGGTGCGGGGCAATGACTCCGTGCTTTACGTCCAGGTCCTGCAGCCGCTGGCGCTGATCGACTGGTTGTGGGTGATCGGCGCCGTTAGCGCGGCTCATCTCGCCGGCTACGTGAGCGGGTTTCTGCGCACATCGCTGGTCTGGCTGTTCGTCAGCGTGGCCCTGACGCCGTTCTACTGGATCGGGCTGATGGGGGCCTGTGGCCTCGTCGGCGGCGACGTCTGCCGCTCGGCGTTGGCTCCGGCACTGGCGTTCCTCGTCCTGGCGGCGGCCTATGTGGTGCCGATCGTCCTGCTCAGCGGCATCCAGCTGACCACCGCGCCCAGGAAGCGTAATCCGGTGCGCAATGCCTGGCCCAGGCGGCCGGAGCGGCGCCCCTGATTCGGAGCGCGCGAGCCGCTCCAGTCAGGGCTCGGGGCCATGACGCGACCTCCACGCTTACGTCTCGTCACGCATCCCGATGCAGCGCAGGATCCACGTCGTCACCAAACGATCCGACCTCTCCCGCAGCCTGCCGCGACGTGATGGAACGGCCGGGTTCACGGGCCGGCAGCGTCATCGACGGGGCGGTCAGCCGGGTTGGATCCGAAGGGAGGTCGCGTTGGAAACCGGAATCGCGTACGTGATCGGCGCCCTGGCGCGTCAGAATGCCGATGCCAATCGGATCCTGTTTCAAGTGGCCACCCGGCTAACGCTCGCTCAACTCGAAGCGGCCAGAAGCCCCAGCCGCGAGTCGGCCGACCGACTCCTGGTGCACGTCCTGACCGCGGAGGTGTTTTACCTGAGGCAACTCGGCGGCGTCGGACCGACGTTCGACGCAGCGTTGGCAGACTCGCTCGACGGTATTGCGCAGTTCGCCGCTGAACACCACGATCGTCTGCTGAGTTTCATTACACGACTAAGCGCGGCCGATCTGGCCCGCGAGGTGCCGATTACGTTTTCGAACGGGGCCCAATATCGGTTTCTGACCTGGCAGGTCTTGCTTCAGGTCTTCGGCCATTCGGCCCAGCATCGGGGCGAGCTGTCGATCGTGTTATCGGAGCTGGGACACCCTCTGCCGATCGACGACATCATCGTCCGCTTCGCGCAAGAGAGCGGCCAACCCTGGCCGCCCCAGGTCATGAGAGGTTAGCGCATGCGCAAAGTGATCGTTAGCAATCTGCACTCCATCGACGGCTACTACGAAGGCCCGGACGGCGACCTCGGTTCGTTGTTCACGCACTTTCACCCCGATTACGCCGGGGACGAGCAGTTCGATCACTACAACACCGAGCGGCTGCGGGCGGCCGACACCCTGATCCTCTGCGGGCGCTCGTCCTACCATGGTAACCGGACGTATTGGACGAGCGTGCTGAGCGACCCGAAGGCCACGGTCATCCGGCGCGAATTCGCCGGCCTGATCCGGGATGTCGAGAAAATCGCGGTCTCAGACAAGCTGATGCCCGACGAGCTGGCGCCCTGGGACAACACCCGCATCGTGCGGCGGGACGAGGCGGTCGGCGCGATCGCGGCGCTCAAGCAGCAGCCGGGTCGCGAGATCTTTCTGTTTGCGGGCCGCACGCTCTGGAACCATCTGCTCGCCCATGACCTGGTCGACGAGCTGCACCTGACGGTCTTCCCGTTGATCGCCGGTTCGGGCACGCCGCTTTTCATCGGCCGACCGCCGGTCTCGCTCAAGCTCTTGCACACGCGCACCTGGCAGGGATCAGGCAACATCCTGACCTGTTATCGGGTGGACCGCAAGCCGGCCTGAACGCTGCCCGAAAGGAGCACTCCGTTGGACACTGCGCGCGACGCGTTCGAGGCCCTGCTGCTGGATCCGGCCCGGGCCACCCGGCCGTATCGGCTGCCGTCCGGTGAGGGCGGGGTGATCCGGCCGCTCCTGGCGACTGACGGCTATCGGCTGGGCGCCTACTTTGCGGGCCTGTCCGCTGAGACGCGGCGGCGCTTTGGGCCGCATCCATTCGATCAGGCGACGGCTGATCGGCTGTGCGCCACGCTGGATGTGGCCGAGACGCTGCGGGTCGTGGCGGCCCGGCCCGACCTCGTCGGCGGCGAGATCGTGGCCTACTTCATCGTGATGTTCTCGGTCACCGTCCACGAGCGGGCCCGCTACGCCGAGCGCGGGATCGCCCTGGATGCGGCGGCGGACTGCACCCTGGCGCCCTCGGTCGCGGACGGCTATCAAAGCGTCGGCCTGGGCGGGCAGGTGCTGGCCCATGTCCTTGACCTGGCCCGACAACTGACGCGCCGGCACGTGGTGCTGCTGGGCGGCACCCAGGCGACCAACGCGCGCGCGATCCACTTTTA
>JAEURK010000433.1 GCA_016789175.1 Anaerolineales bacterium | reverse complement strand
AAGTTTAAGTGGGACATAATTTGGTGGTAGGAGGGAGGAGGGTGGTGGGTAACGCTCTTCCCTCTTCCCTCTTCCCTCCTCCCTCTTCCCTCTTCCCTTCTCTCCTCCCTTCTCGCGGGGGTATACTCTAGGTTCAGTCGGCTCAAACAAGGTATTTGGTGCCCCAGTGACCCTTGAGAAGCGACAGTTTGCAGACGAAACGCCGACCCATCCGGCGCTCGCCTTGCTGTTTGAAAAGCTCCCGGCCGACCTGCTGCGGCGGGATCGGCAGCTGATCGAACGCGCCTTCAGCATCGCAGATCGCGCCCACAGCGGCCAGCGCCGCGCCTCGGGCGAGCCATACGTCACCCATTGCCTCCAGGTCGCCATGATCCTGGCCGACCTGCGGATGCCGCCGCCCGTCATCATGGCCGGCCTGCTGCACGACACGGTCGAGGACACCGACCTGACGCTCGACGAGATCCGGCGCGAGTTCGGCGACGAGGTCGGATTGCTGGTCGACGGGGTCACCAAGCTCGCCCAACTTCCGCGCGTCTCCAAGGACGGCAACCAGCCGATTGACCGCCACGTCGAAAGCCTGCGCAAGACGTTCATGGCCATGAGCGAGGACGTGCGCGTGGTCTTGATCAAGCTGGCCGACCGGCTTCACAACATGCGCACACTGGGCTACAAACAGCCCGAGAAGCAAAAGCGCATCGCACGTGAGACGCTCGAGATCTTTGCGCCGCTGGCGAACCGCCTCGGCATCTGGCGCATCAAGTCGGAGCTGGAGGATCTGTCCTTCCAGTATCTCGAGCCCGAGCGCTGGCGCGAGCTCTCGGCCCAGATCGCCGAGGTCCAGGACGAGCGCGAACAGACCATGAACCGCATCATCGACGAGGTCAAGGCCGCGCTCGCGGCCGAGGGCATCGAGGGTGAGGTCAGCGGCCGTCCCAAGCACATCTATTCGATCTATCGCAAGATGCAGCGCAAGGGCGTGGGCTTCAATGAGGTCTACGACGTGCGCGCGGTCCGGATCCTGGTCAAGGACAAACAGACCTGCTACTACTCGCTCGGCATCATCCACAACATGTGGAAGCCGGTGCCGCAACAATTCGACGATTACATCGCCACGCCCAAGGACAATCTGTACCAATCGCTGCACACGGCCGTGCTTTACGTCGACGGACGACCGCTCGAGGTGCAGATCCGCACGCCCGAGATGCACGAGGCGGCCGAGTACGGCATCGCCGCCCACTGGCGCTACAAAGAGGGTGGAAGGCGCGACGAAGCCTACGAGAAGCACATCCAATGGCTGCGCCGGTTGATGGACTGGCGCTCCGAGGTCTCGGACGGCAGCGAGTTCGTCGACGCGCTCAAGCGCGATGTCTTCAGCGACCGGGTCTACGCGTTTACGCCGCGTGGCGACATCATCGACATGCCGGCCGGCTCGACCCCGATCGACTTCGCCTATCACGTGCACACCGTGGTCGGGCACCGTTGCCGGGGCGCCAAGGTCAACGGCAAGCTGGTCAGCCTCGAACATCGGTTGGCGACCGGCGATCAGGTCGAGATCCTGACGGCCAAACAGGGCGGGCCGTCGCGCGACTGGCTCAACCCTGATCTGCAACTGGTCAAGTCGCAGACCGCGCTGGCCAAGATCAAGCTGTACTTCCGCAAGCAGGAGCGCGAGACGGTCGTGCAGCAGGGCCGCGCGATCCTCGAGCGCGAGCTTAAGCGCCTGGGCGCCTCCGAGTTCAGCCAGGAGGCCCTGGCGCGCGCGCTCGGGTTCAAGAAGCCCGAAGACCTCTTCTATGCGCTCGGCACCGGTGACACCTATCCCAAGCACGTGGCGGCCGTGGTGCTCGAGCAAGAACTTGGCGAGCAGCCGCAGTTTCCGACCACGACCGCGGCGACGGCCCCGACGACGCGCGAGGGCAAGAGCGAGGAGATCGCGGTGCTCGGCGCGCGCGGTATGCTGACCCGGCTTGCGCCGTGTTGTCGGCCGGTGCCTGGCGACCAGATCGTCGGGTACGTCACGCGCGGTCGCGGTGTGACCGTGCATCGCGAGGATTGTCCCAACGTCCGGCATCGCAATGAGCCGCAACGATTGATCAAGGTCAACTGGGGCCAGCTCGAGCGGACGTATCCGGTGCCGATCCGGATCAACGCCTACGACCGGCCAGGCCTGATGCAGGACATCTCCACGTTGATCAGCAACGAGCGGATCAACATGTCGGCGGTGAGCTCGGTCACCAAGGGCTCGCTGACGACCATGGACCTCGTGCTCGACCTGTCGGACATCTCGGTGCTTCCGCGGGTGCTGGCGCGCATCGAGCAACTCCCGAACGTGATCGAGGCCTTTCGGCCCAAGGCCGGCTGAGCCCTCCAAGAGAAAGAGGCCGAACCCGCCATGCGCTCCGTCCAGGAAGCTCGCGACCTCATCCTGAGTCACTTCACGCGCCTGCCGGCCGAGACGGTGCCGCTGGACGACGCTTACGGCCGGACCCTGGCCGGCGACCTGGTCTCGCACGAGGCGGTGCCGCCTTTCGCCAACTCCTCGATGGACGGCTACGCGGTGCGCGTCGCCGATGTGCCGGCCGTGCCACACCGCCTGCCGGTCTCGGGCGACATCCCGGCCGGCACCGCGCCCGGCCCGTTGCGGCCCGGAACGGCAATGCGGATCATGACCGGAGCGCCCATCCCGACCGGCGCGGATGCCGTGGTGCCGGTCGAACAGACCGACGATCAGCGCGACTCGGGTCATGGCCAGCCGCCGCCGCCGATGATCGAATTGCGCGTGCAGCCGCGCCACGGCGACAACGTGCGCGGCGCCGGCCAGGACGTGGCGGTCGGTGACACGGTACTGCCGGCCGGGACCTGGCTCGGGCCGGCGGCGCTGGGCGTGTTGGGCGCGCTCGGGGCGGGGCAGGTCGAGGTCACGCGCCGACCGCGCGTGGCGTTGCTCTCGACCGGCGACGAGCTCGTGACTGTGTCGGAACAGCCCGGCCCGGGCCAGATCCGCGACATCAACAGCATCACGCTGACCGCGACCCTGCGCGAAGCCGGGGCCGAGGTGCTGGCGCTGGGCATCGCGCGCGACGTCCGCAGCCAGGTCGAGGATCGATTGGCGCAGGCCCGGGCACTCGCCGCCGATCTCGTGCTCACGTCCGCCGGCGTCTCGGTCGGCACGTACGACGTCGTCAAGGCCGCGGTCGAAGCGCACGGCGAGCTCGGTTTCTGGAAGGTCAACATGCGGCCCGGCAAGCCGTTGGCCTTTGGGCGCGTGCACGGGATCCCGTTCTTCGGCCTGCCGGGCAACCCGGTGTCGGCGCTGGTCAGCCTGGAGGTCTTTGTCAAACCGGTGCTGGCGCGCCTGCTGGGGCGTCCGTGGGCGCCGCGGATCGTGCGCGCCCGACTGGCCGAGCCCTTCACGTCCGACGGGCGCGAGACCTATCTGCGCGTTCGGATCGTTGAGGGCCCCGACGGCGCCAGCGCGCAGTTGACTGGCGCACAGACTTCAAACCTGATCACGTCGATGGTTCGAGCCGATGCCCTGTTGGTTGTCCCGGCCGGGGCGGGCCATTTGCCCGCCGGCACGGTTTTGCCGGCCTGGCGGCTTCAGGCGGCCTAGAACCTCGGCGAAGCCTTGGTCGAGGAGACTCACTTGTGACGCGATTGGATGATGTTCCCCAGTTGACAAAGCCGAAATAACCGGTTTATCTTTAGCCAGGTTGTGGCGGGCACCCGCCCAATTGCTTGAAATCTCTGGGCGATTCTCGCCCGTCGGCCCGTGGGAGGAACTGAAGGGATGCCGCGTATTCGCTGTCATTACGACGACTGCGTGTTCTTAGAGGACGGCCTGTGTGGCGCCGTTGCAGTCGAAATCGATCCGGACAACGGTTGTATGACTTTCCAGCGTGATGCCGAAGCTGGTGAGGAAGCACCCGAGCGCGAAGAGGAATGGGAAGAGGACGATTTCGAGGAAGAAACGGAAGAGGAAGACCTTTACGAGGATGACGACGAAGACCTCTGGGACGAGGACGACGACGAAGAGGACTTCAACTAGGCAGGCGAGGCATCCGTGCCTTGCGGATCGGAATCAAAAAGGCGCTGCGGTCGCAGCGCCTTTTGTTATTCAGGCGTAACCGGTGAAGGGTGCTTCGCCGGAGCGCTTACTTCGGCCGGTTGGCCAGCGTGCGGCTGAGCAGATCTTCCTGAACCACGCGATCTCGGCGGTCGTTCTTGCCCTTTGCGCGGGCGGCGGCGCGGGCCGCGTCCTGGGCCTTGCGGAAGGCGAGTTGCATGGCCGTCAGGTTGGCCTCGGGCGCTTCGTCTTCTTCTTCGGCTTCACTCATCTCGGCCAGCTCGACAGCCTTGATGCTCAGCTTGATCTGCTTCTTGCGCGGATCGACACCCAGGACCTGCACCTGCACTTCCTGGTTATCCTTCAGCGCCTCTTTGATGTCTTCGACCCGGTAGGCCGCGACCTCGCTGATGTGCACCAGACCCGGGCGCTCCGCGCCGATGTCGACGAAGGCCCCGAACTTTTCGAGCTTGACGACCTTGCCGTTGAACCGCTGACCGCGCTTGAGCTCGCCCCACTCGATACCCAAAGGCCGGACCATGGTCAGATCGAGACGACCCTGTTCGGCATCGACCTTCTTGACCCAGACCGTCACCGTGTCGCCTTCTTTGACGACATCGGCCACGTTGTTGACGCGCTCCGGCTTGAGCGCCGAGATATGCACCAGGCCGTCCCGGCCGACGCCGACGTCGACGAAGGCGCCAAATAGCTCGATCTTCTTGACCGTGCCGGTCAATTCCATCTTCGGCTTGAGATCCTCGAGACGGCTGGGAGCCGCCGCTTGTGTGTCGGTCACGGGTACGTCCTCCAATTACAGGTCACCGCGGGATGCGGAACAGATTCAGGCTGAGCGCGCCCCGGTCTGGCGAGGCAAGAGCTGGTCGTGCGTCGTCAGGCGCGCAGTCATGGATTATACCCAGGGCAAGGTGCGGCTGTCAAAGGTGATTCGGTATAATCGAGCGGTCTCATGTCACAAACATCCACCATTCTTGTCACGGGCGGCAGCGGGTTCGCCGGAACCTATCTGGTCGAATTCCTGCGCACCCGACCCCATCTCACCATCTGGACTTGCGATCGGACTGGCCCAAATCCGCGTTTGGGCGCGGCGGGAGCCTCCCATCACGTCAAACTGGACCTGCTGGACCCCGTCGCCGCACGCCGGGTGATGGCCGATATCCGACCGGATTACGTCTACCACCTGGCCGGTCAGGCGTTCGTTGGCCAAAGCTGGTCGGATCCCTGGGGCACGCTCGAGATCAACGTCCGGGCCCAGCTCAATCTGCTCGAGGCCGCACTGGCTGAGCGCATCAACCCGCGCTTCCTCTCAGTCGGCTCGATGGAGGAGTATGGCCGTGTGGCCGAGCGCGACCTGCCGATCCGTGAGGCCCAGGCCTTGCGGCCCGACAGCCCCTATGGCGTCAGCAAGGTGGCCCAGGATATGCTCGGGCTGCAGTACCATCTGTCGCGCGGATTGCCCGTCATCCGGGTGCGCCCGTTCAACCATATCGGGCCGCGCCAGAGCCGGCGATTCGTGGCGCCCGCCTTCGCGTCGCAGATCGCGGCGATCGAGGCCGGCAAACAGGCGCCGGTCATCCAGGTCGGCAACTTGAGCGCCCGCCGCGACTTCACCGACGTCCGCGACGTCGTGCGTGCCTACGTGCTCGCCTTGGAACACGGCGAGCCGGGCGAGGTCTACAATATCGGGTCGGGCGGGTCGCACAGCATCCAGTCGTTGCTCGAGCGCCTGCTGAGTTATTCGACCCAGGCCATCACGATCGAGACCGATAGCGAACGGCTGCGGCCGGCGGATGTGCCCGACGTGGTGTGCGATGCGCGCCATCTGCGCGACGCCACCGGTTGGCAGCCGCGGATCACATTCGATCAGAGCCTGCGCGATCTGCTGGCTTATGAGCGCACCCAGGTCGATGCCGCTGCCGCGGCGCCCGGGGCGTGACGCACGAGGGGGAATACAAGGAAACACTATGCCTACCGCTGTCATCACGGGGATCACGGGCCAGGACGGCTCCTATCTGGCCGAACTGCTTCTATCGAAGGGCTACAAGGTGGTCGGGATGGTGCGCCGCACCAGCACGATCAATTTCGACCGCATCCGCCATATCCAGAACGACATCGAATTGGTGCAGGGCGACCTGCTCGATCAAAGCTCGCTGGTCGACATCGTCCATGAGTACAAGCCCGAAGAGGTGTATAACCTGGCGGCCCAGTCGTTCGTGCCGACGTCGTGGAAGCAGCCGGTGCTGACCGGCGAGTTCACGGCGTTGGGCGTGACCCGCATGCTGGAAGCGATCCGCCAGGTCAATCCCGGCATCCGCTTCTATCAGGCCTCGTCGAGCGAGATGTTCGGCAAGGTCGTCGAGGTGCCGCAGCGCGAATCGACGCCGTTTTACCCGCGCAGCCCGTATGGCGTGGCCAAGGTTTACGGCCACTGGATCACGGTCAACTACCGCGAGAGCTACAACCTGTACGCCTGCTCCGGGATCCTGTTCAACCACGAAAGCCCGCGCCGCGGCCTCGAGTTCGTCACGCACAAGGTGACCCACGCCGCCGCGCGCATCCGGCTCGGACGACAGAAAGAGCTGCGCCTGGGCAACCTCGATTCGCGGCGCGATTGGGGCTATGCCGGCGACTACGTCAAGGCGATGTGGCTGATGTTGCAGCAGCCCGAGCCCGACGACTACGTCGTGGCTACCGGCGAGACCCACACCGTGCGCGAGTTGTGTGAGGTGGCCTTCGAGCGGGCCGGCCTCGATTGGCAGGAACACGTCGTCATCGACCCGAAGTTCCTGCGCCCGGCTGAAGTCGACCTGCTGGTCGGCGATCCGGGCAAAGCCGGGGCCAAACTTGGTTGGGAACCCGAAGTCACGTTTAAGGGCCTGATCGAGATGATGGTCGATGCCGATTTCGAGGCGCTGAAGTCGGGTCGAGAAGTCTAGTCGTTGCTGACTGTTGATTTAGAAATCGACCGACCGATCTGTGACAATCAGCAATCAGAAATCAACAATCAGCGATTCCGAGAGGGGTTTTATGCTCAAAGAAGCAACGATCAAGTTCGGCACAGATGGCTGGCGCGGCATGATCGCCGAGGATTACACGTTCGCGAACGTGCGCCGTTGCGCGCAGGGATTCGCGGCGTATGTGTTGACGAAGGGCTGGGCCGGGCGCGACGTGATCGTCGGCCACGACAAGCGCTTCCACTCGGAGAACTTCGCGGCCGCGGTGGCCGAGGTGTTGGCCGCGAACGGGATCAAAGTCTGGTTGACCGACGGGCCGACGCCGACGCCCGTGATTGCGTACGCCGTCGTCGACAAGAAAGCGGTGGGCGCGATCAACATCACGGCCTCGCACAACCCGCCGGGTGACAACGGCTTCAAGGTGCGCGACCCGAACGGCGGCGCGATCGATCCTGAGGGGCTCAAGCTGATCGAGAGCCTGATCCCGGGGTCCGAAGGCGTCAAAACCATGCCCCTGGCCAGGGCCGAGGCCGACGGCCTGGTGCGCAGGTTCGACGCCTCGCTCGCGTACATCGAGAACGTCAAGAAGCTGGTCGATCTGGACGCGATCCGCAACGCGGGCTTCAAGGTGTTGATCGATGCCATGTGGGGCAACGGCGGCGGCTGGTTCCCGCGCCTGCTGGCCGGGGGCACGACCGTGGTCGAGGAGATCCACGCCACCCGCAATCCGTCGTTCCCTGAGATGGGCCGGCCCGAACCGATCCAGCCCAACATCGACGTCGGCTTGCGGACCACGGTCGAGCGCGGCGCCGACGTGCTGTGCATCACCGACGGCGATGCCGACCGGATGGGCATCGGCGACGAGAACGGTCGTTTCCTCAATCAGCTCCAGGTCTTTGCGCTGGTTGCGTTTTACCTGCTCGATATCCGCGGGCAGCGCGGTCCGATCGTCAAGACCCTCAGCAGCGGCAACATGCTTGACAAGCTCGGCAAGATCTACGGCGTGCCCGTGCATGAGACCGGTGTGGGCTTCAAGTTCGTGGCGCCCAAGATGATCGAGACCGACGCCCTGATCGGCGGCGAGGAGTCGGGCGGGTACGCGTTCAAGGGGAACGTCCCCGAGCGCGACGGCATCCTCGGCAACCTGCTGTTCCTGGACTTCATGGTCAAGACCGGCAAGAAGCCGTCGCAGCTGTTGCAGTCGTTGTTCGACAAGGTCGGCGCGCACTACTACGATCGCATCGACACGAAGTTCCCGAGCGAGTTGCGCGACGGCGTGCGGCAGCGGGTCGCCCAGGCCCAGCCCGGCATCACCTTCGGTGGCCTGGTGGTCGAGCGCATCGACACCACCGACGGTTTCAAGTTCGTTTTCGCCGACGGTGGCGGCTGGTGTCTGGTGCGCTTCTCGGGCACCGAGCCCCTGATCCGCGTGTATTGCGAAGTCCTCGACCCGGCCCTGGTTCAGCCGGTGCTGCAAGATGGGCTCCGCGTCGCCGGACTGCGATAAGCGGAAGAGGGAGGAGAGAGGAGCGAGGAGGGTCTCTCCTCGCTCCTCTCTCCTCCCTCTTCCCTCCGCCGTCTTCAACAGAGTACAATGCAAAAGGAATGGCCTTCGTCGACACGCACTGTCACCTGGATTTCCCGCAATTTGACGATGATCGCGATCAGGTTCTGCAAAGCGCCCGCGCTGCCGACGTCGCGAAGATCGTGGTTCCAGGGGTCGATCTGGCCGCGTGTCGCCGGGCCGTCGCCCTGGCCGGCGCCGAACCCGACGTCTGGGCCGCCGTCGGGATCCACCCAAACGAGCCGGACGAGGTCAATCCCGACCTTCTGAGGGAGATTCGAACCCTCGCCAACCAACCCAAGGTTGTCGCAATAGGGGAAATTGGGATAGACTTGTATTGGAGAAAAAAATCACAATCGGACCAGGAGCGGGATTTTCGGAGGCAGCTCGCCCTGGCGGATGATCTGGGGAAACCCGTGATCGTCCATGACCGAGAGGCTCACGAGCCTGTGATGCGCGTCCTGGCCGACATTCGTCCGGGCGCCGGCGTGGTTTTGCACGCCTTCTCGGGTGACGAAGCGATGGCGGCCGCCGCCCTTGAACTGGGGTTTTACCTCGGGGTGGACGGTCCGCTGACCTACAAGAAGAGCAACGCCCTGCGCGCCCTGTTCGCTCAGGCGCCGCTGGACAGGATCCTGATCGAGACCGATGCGCCTTACCTGACGCCGGTGCCGCATCGGGGTAAGCGCAATGAACCAGCCTATGTCCGGCTTGTCGCCGAGACGTTGGCTGAGATCCGGGAGACGACGTTGGAGGCCGTCGCAGCCGCGACGACGGCAAACGCCGCCCGTCTGTTCCGGTGGGAGTCGTCGGTATGATGACCACTACGATCGCACACACACGCCCGAAGACCCTGGTCGAGCTCTTGGCCATGGTCCAGCCCGATATGGAGCAGGTCGAAGCGCGCATGCGTGAGACCTCGCTGGCCGAGAACGAGGCGCTGCATCATGCGATCGATTACCTGATCACGGCCGGCGGCAAGCGGGTGCGGCCCGCGATGACGCTATTGGCCGGCCACATGCTCGGCGCGCCGCGTGGCCCGATCGCCTATCTGGGCGCCGCGCTCGAAATGTTGCACACGGCCTCGCTGGTGCACGACGACCTGATCGACGGCGCGCTGCTCCGACGCGGCCAGGCCACCCTCAACACGCAGTGGAACGCCTCGGCCACCGTTCTGGCCGGTGACTTCCTTTTCGGCCGCGCCGCCGACCTCGCCGCCCAGACCGATAACGTAGCCGTGATGCGTTCCTTCGCGCGCACGTTGATGACCATGGTCAACGGCGAGCTCAATCAGATGTTCAACGGCCGGGGACACCCGACCCGCGATGGCTACTTCCAGCGGATCTTTGGCAAGACCGGCTCGCTCTTCGTGACGGCCGCCGAAGGCCCGGCCTTCCTGTCCGGCGCCACGCCGGCTGTCGCGACCGCGATGGCGACCTACGGCCGCGAGGTCGGGATCGCGTTCCAGATCATGGACGACATCCTCGACTTCACAGCCGATGCCAGCCATCTCGGCAAGCCGGTCGGCAGTGACCTGCGTCAGGGCCTTTTCACGCTGCCGGCCTTGCTCTACCTCGAGGATCGCCCGGACGATCCCAATGTTGCGGCGTTGCTCGACGGCCGCGCCGGCGACCCGGCCCTGGTCGCGCATGTGGTCGACTCGGTTCGCGCCTCCGGCGCCATTCAAGGCGCGCTCGATGAAGCCCGGACCTACGTCGCGCGCGGCGTGGCCGCCCTCTCGATTGCGCCCGACAACGAGTACCGCCAGGCCCTGGTCGATCTGGCGATCGCGTTCGTGACCCGCGACCTGTAATCAAGCCGGGTCGTTGGGTCGGCGCTTTCTCCGGCCCAACGACCCCGGCTCGTTTTAATTTCCGCCTGCGGTGCAGCATGCCGCCACGACCTGTCAGCGGTCCTTTTTGCCACCGATTTCGCGGATTTGCACAACGGAGCCCTGCGGACAGCGGTCCCGCTACTTTCCGCGCAATCCGCAGCTGGGTTCCGCGCCTGACACCGTGCCGGGCCTACGCGACGCGGTGTGCCTGTACGAGTTCTCAGGCCATTTTCCGATAGCCGGCCCGGTACACGGATCCCACGGAGGGCACGGAGCTGTTGGGTGAGGACTGCGCGGGATCCGCGCCGATCCATGAAATCCGTGTCCAAGATCTGGCCTTGATCTTGAGGCGCCTGACACCGTCGGAAGCTGTGACAGCCTGTTGTCCGTGTCCATCGCCGCGGGGCCGCTGCGCGCTCGGCGGGCGGGGCCGATTACAATTGCACTACCCATGTCCGACGTTCGGCTCTCCATCATCATCGTCTCCTGGAACGTGTGCGACCTCGTCGCTGCCTGCCTGCGCTCATTGCCGCTGGAGGATCCCGGCGTCGAGGTGATCGTGGTCGACTCGGCGTCCCAGGATGGGACACCGGAGCGCGTGGCGGCCGAGTTCCCGTCCGTTCGGTTGATCGCGCGCGCCGACAACGTCGGCTATTGCCGCGGCAACAATCTGGGTTTCGCCGAGGCCCGTGGCGAATTCTGGTTCGTGCTCAACCCGGACACGACGGTCGAGCCCGGCGCGCTCGCGGCACTGACGGAGTATCTGGAAGCACACCCAACCACGGCCTGCGTCGGCCCGGCGCTGACCTACGGCGACGGCACCCCCCAATCGAGCCGCCGCCGTTTCCCGACTCTGCAAAGCGCGGTCTTCGACTCGACCTGGCTGTATCAGTTCGCGCCGCGCGGGGTTCTCGAGCGCTACTATGGCGAAGATTGGCCGGTGGGCGAGATCGTCGAGGTCGACTGGCTGGTCGGCGCAGCCTTGATGTTGCGCGCGGCTGCCGTGCGGCAGGTCGGCGGCTTCGACGAGGGCTACTTCATGTATTCGGAGGAGCTCGATCTGTGTCGCCGTCTCAAGGCGGCCGGGTGGGGCATCGTGCACCTGCCGGCGGCCCGCGTGACGCACTTCGAAGGCCGCTCGAGCGCGCAGGTACGCGTCGCCACCCATCTGCGGTTCAACCGCAGCAAGGTGCGCTACTTCCGCAAGCACCACGGGGCACTACAGGCCGGCATCCTGCATACCTCCATGCGCGCGAACTTCGCCTGGCAATTGCTGATCGAAGCCGGCAAGTGGCTGCTCGGCCACAAGCGCCCCCTGCGAGCGCAACGCGTGCACGACTATCTGCAGGTCCTGCGAGAACTGTGAGCGCATCATGCGGATCGGCCTGATCACGGGCGAGTACCCGCCGCTCCCGGGCGGCGTCGGCGACTTCACCCGTCAGCTCGCGCTGGCGTTGGCCGCGCTCGGCCACGCTGTGCAGGTGTTGACAACGCGCCGCGTGGATCCTCCTCCGGCCGATCCAGGCATCGAGGTGACCCCGATCGTCGCAGGCTGGGGCTGGCGCAGCCTGTGGACGGCCCGGCGCTGGGCCGCGGCGCACGCGCTCGACGTGGTGAATCTCCAGTACCAGATCGCGATGTACGACCTGGCCGCGCCGATCCACTTCCTGCCCGACCTCATCGACCGGCCGTGTGCTGTCACGTTCCACGACCTGCGCAATCCCTATCTCTTTCCGAAAGCGGGCCGGCTGCGACCGGCGGCCGTCACCCGCCTGGCCCGGCGCGCCTGCGCCGCGATCGCGACCGATCCGACCGACGCCGATGAATTGCGCAACCGCGGGGTGCGGGCCGTGAGCCAGATCCCGATCGGCAGCAACATCGCGGTCTGCCCGCCCGCCGGGTATGACCGCACCGTCTGGCGCGCGGCCCACGGCCTGGCGCCGGATGATTTCGTGATCGGCTACTTCGGCTTCCTCAACGCCTCCAAGGGCGGCGACACCCTGATCGCGGCGCTCGCCAACCTGGTCCGCTCCGGCGCGCCCGCCCGTGTTCTGCTCATCGGCGGCGCGGCCGGGGCCAGCGATCCGACCGATGTCGCCTTCGGCGCGCGGCTTGCCGCCCGCATCGCAGCCGAGGGGTTGAGTGAGCGAGTGGCCCGCACTGGTTACCTGCCCGAGGCCGAGACCTCGGCGGCCCTGCTGGCCTGCGATGCCATCGCCATGCCCTATCGCGACGGCGCCTCGCTCCGGCGCGGCACGCTCATGGCGGCCCTGGCGCATGGCCTGCCGATCGTGTCGACCACCGGCCCGAGCCAGTCAACCGACCTGCGCGATGGCGGGGCCCTGCGCCTGGTGCCGCCCGACGCGCCGGCGGCGCTGGCCGACGCCCTCGCAACGCTTCGGCGCGATCCGGCGTTGGGCGCCCGCCTTGGGGCCGCCGCCGCGGCGCTGGCAACCGATTTTGGGTGGGACGCCATCGCCGCGCGCAGCGTGACGGTCTTCGAGACCTGCCGCGCCCGGTAGAATAGATCTCTTGTGATGACCCGCCTGCGTCTGCTGTTGCTCGCCCACGTCGTGCTCGGCGTGATCTATGCTTTCGCCACCCCGCTGTTCGAAGCGTCGGATGAGCTCTGGCACTATCCGATGGTCAAGCGCCTGGCCGATGGGCAGGGCCTGCCCGTGCAGGACCCGGCCAACGTCGGCCCGTGGCGCCAGGAGGGCAGCCAGCCGCCGCTCTACTACGCCATGATGGCGGTCGCAACGTTTTGGATCGACACAACCGATGTCGATCAGGCGCGGGTCATCAACCCGCACGCCGATAACGGCATCATCACCCCCGACGGCAACAACAACATCGTCGTGCATCAACCCGGCGAGGCCTGGGTCTTCAGCGGCACAGTGCTGGCGGTGCGCCTGATCCGAGTGCTGTCGGTGCTGCTTGGCACGCTGACTGTGTACGCCACGTATCGCCTTGGCCTTACCGTGTTGCCCGACCGTCCGGCGGTGGCCCTGGCCGCAGCCGCGCTGGCGGGCTTTACGCCGATGTTTCTGTTCATCAGCGCATCGGTCAACAACGACACGCTGGCGGTGGCCCTGTCGTCCCTGACGCTCTGGCTGTTGGCCGATTGGATCCGCCGGCCGCCGGCCGGCTGGAGCCGCCGCCATCTCGCGCTGGGTGTCTTGCTTGGGCTGGGCGCGCTCAGCAAACAATCGGCGTTGGGCCTGGCCGGCCTGGCGGCCGGAACGGTGATCGTCGCGCCCTGGGTGCATGGCCGCGGCTGGCTGGGCGGCCTCAGGCTGCCAGGGCTGACGCGCCTGATGGCCGAGGCCCTGGGTGTGCTCGCACTTGCGGCCGTGATCGCGGGCTGGTGGTACGTCCGCAACTGGCAACTGTACGGCGACTGGATGGGCTGGAACCAGTTCCTGGCGATCGTCGGCGCCCGACCGGCCGAGGCTTCGCTCTTGCAGCTGTGGGGCGAGCGCGTCGGCTTTGTGGCCGCCTATTGGGGCCTGTTCGGCGGTGTCAGCGTCGCGATGCCCGACCTGGTCTACAGCGGCCTCAACCTGCTGGCGACCGCCGCAACGCTTGGCCTGGGTTGGGGGGTGCTCTCGGCCGTCCGGGCCCGCGCGATCACGCGCGGGCAGGTTGTGCTGTGGGGACTGCAGATCGCCTGGCTGGTTGCGCTGATGATCGGCCTGATCCGCTGGAGCAGTCAGACCTGGGCCTCGCAGGGGCGCCTGATCTTCCCGGGCATCGCGGCCCTCAGTTTGCTGTTGGCCACGGGTTGGGCGAGCGTGTCCGACGCGTTCAAACAGGCCCTGGGCGCGCGGGCCCGCGCCATCGTGCTCGGGGCGTACCCGATCGGCCTGGCCTTGCTGGCGCTGGTCGTGCCCTTCACCGTTATCGCGCCGCATTACGCGCAGCCGCCGGCGCTGACGGCCGAGGCCCGGGCGACGCTGGGCGAGCCCATCGCGGAGCTCGGCCCGTTCCGGGTGCTGGCGGGCCGCGTGCTCACGCCCGAGGCGGTGCCCGGCGGATCGGTGACGGTCGAGCTCACCTGGGAAGCGCTGGCCGCCACCGACCGCGACTGGAGCCTGTTCGTGCACCTGACCAGCAGCGAGGGCCTGATCCTGGCGCAGCGTGATCGCTATCCCGGCGGTGGCGCCTTTGCCACGCATACCCTGGCGACTGGGCGGACCTGGACCGAGCGGATCGTGTTGAGCGTGCCGCGCGGCGTGACCTCGCCCGAGCCGGCCCGGGTCGTGATCGGTCTGTATGATCTGCGGGACGGCGTGCGCCTGACCACGCCCGCCGGCGCCGACAGCGTTGAATTGCCCGACGCGGTCGTCTTCGCGCGGGATCCCATCACAATCGAAGGCGATGAGATCCCGTACGCGATCGAACGGGTCTGGGGCGGCACGATCGAGTTGACCGGCTATGACGTCGACCGGCGCGTGGCCCGGCCCGGCGAGGCCGTACAGGTCACGCTGGTCTGGCGCGCGCGCGCCAGACCTCCGCGCAACTATGCGGTCTCGGCCCGCATTCGGGGCAACGACTTCACGCGCTGGGCGGCGTGGGATCAGTGGCCGTTGGCCGGTCTCGCACCGACCGGCGCCTGGGCGCCCGGGAACGTGATCGTCGATCCCTACACACTGACGCTCGACCCGAACACGCCGCCCGGGTTGTATCGGCTCGAGGTCATGCTCTACGATGCCGAGACGCAGGCCGTCCTTCCGCTGTGGAACGCCGAAGGCTTCCCGTCGGATCAGGGCTCGCTCACGCTCACGCCGATCCGGGTGACCCCATGAAGACTGCTCGCGCCTGGCTCGCGTGGCTCATCGGCGCTCATCTCGCGCTGGGCCTGGTCTATGCCTGGGCGACGCCGATCTTCGAGGCGTCGGACGAAGGCCATCACGTCGGCGTGATCGCCTGGCTGCGGGCCGGCCACGGCCTGCCGGTTCAGGATCCGACCCGTGATCGCGAACACATCACGATCTACGCCCAGGAGGGCAGTCAGCCGCCGCTGTACTATGTCATCGGCTGGTTGACGACGGCCGGGCTGCCCGCCGGCGACTTCGAGAACGCCCACACGCCGAACCCGCTGTCCCGGGTCGGCAACCCGGCGACCACGCACAACCCCAATCTGTATCGGCCGCAGGCCGCGCCCGGCGAGACCTGGACCCTGACGATGGCCTTGCGGATCCTGTCGCTGGTGATGAGCTGCGGCACCATCGGATTGAGCTACGCGCTGGCCGCGCGTCTGACCGGCCGGGCCGAGCTGGGGCTGTCGGCGGCGACACTGGTGGCATTCAACCCGATGGTGCTGTTCATCAATGCCTCAGCCAACAACGACAACCTGGTGATGTTGCTCACCACCGGCACATTGGTCGCCCTGTACGCGATCTGGATCGGCGCCGGCCGACTCTCGGCGCTTCAGGCAACCGGGCTCGGCCTGCTGCTGGGTCTCGCGGCCCTGACCAAGCTCAACGGCCTGGTGCTCTGGCCGATCGCGGGTCTGGTGCTGGTCGGCCGCGCGCTCGAGTGGACTCGCGGCCCCGGCGCGGGCTGGGGCGCCTGGTTGCGGCTTGAACGTTACCGGGCTGCGGCGCCGACCATCTTCATGACCGGACTGATCACGTTCGGCGTCGCGCTGGCCGTCAGCGGCTGGTGGTACGC
>JAEURK010000459.1 GCA_016789175.1 Anaerolineales bacterium | reverse complement strand
CGGGCAGTTGGTCAGGTCAAGCGCGCCCGAGCCGTCCGAGCAGTTGATCTGCCAGGTGAAGACCAGGTCGCGGGCCGTCAGCGGCTCGCCATCCGACCACTTCAAGCCCGGCTTGATCTTGCCGGTGACGACCAGTTGCTGGACGCCGGAGACGTCCGTTTCGGCCGGGGCCACGACCAGCCGGACGGGATCGAAGATCGGCTCGCCGGCTTTGACGTCGACTGTGTTGAACACGGCACTGCCGTCGTTGCGCTCGATCGACGGCAGCTCGCCGTCGACGACGTCGGGGTTCGGCGCAAAGCCAAAGTCGTTGCGCATCACAAAGCGCGGGCGAATGAGCAAATCGATCTCGGACGTGATCGACTGGTTGTTGGCGTAGGGCGAAAAGCTGCGCGGCTGCTGCCAGGTGCCGACGATCACGGTGTCACGCTGCTCGGCCGGGACCGGCGTGGGCGTGACCTCGACGATGCGCTCGACGGGCGTCCCCTCGACCATCTGGGTGACGACCTGGGTTTGAATGATCGGCTGCGGCTGCGGCGGCGTGCCACAGGCGCTGGCGACCAGGCCGCCGACAAGAACCACGAACAATCCGGCCCGAGCGAAATGGTTGGACATGACTTCTCCTCCTGAAGGGCGACAGATATGTGCAAAATGACATAATTGACGGACGCATGAGTCGTCTGGCTGCAGGACCTCCTTGATCGGCGCCGAGGCGCGTTGAACCAGGGGTCGGCGACGCGCCGCCTCCCCGAGGATCAGCCTCAATTACCTGTTGATTGGAATTAGTCCGGGAGCAGCGCTCCGGGCAGGCTCCGCATCGCTGTGGCGCCCGTCTCGTCGTACACCGCCCCGAGCGCCTCACGGCGCATCATCGGATCGTCCTCGAACTCGACGGCCGGCACGCGCATCTCGACCGGTGTTGGCGTCCACAGCGAATCCGCAGCTGCTGGCGCTGCCACGACCGGCGTCGTCGTGGGGACGGGCGTGTCGGGCTGCGGCGTCGAGATCCGGATGTTGAAAGCCAGCAGAGCCGCCAGCGCCAGACCGCCGACCTGGGCGGTCGCCTGGGCCAGCGAAAACAGCATGCGGCCCGGCTGGTGTCGGCGCATCCGTCGGCTGACCCGCGGCGCCAGATCCGGCGCAGCATGCGGCGGATGCGCCAGGGCATGGCCGGCTTCCTGAAGGAGCGTTTGCACCCGGATCAGCTCGGCGCGATAGCCGCGACAGCCCTCGCAGCCGCCCAGGTGCTGCCGCAGTTCGGCGGCCTCGGCCGTGCGCAAGGGCCGATCCAACTCAGCCTGGATCAACGCGCGCGCCGCAGCGCAGGTGAGCGCATCTCGGCTACTCATGATCGCCTCGGTGATGACTCCCCAGCATCGGCTCCAACCGAACCCGTAAGCGCTCGCGAGCCGTGAACAAGCGCGAGTGAACCGTGCCCTCGCTGATCCCCAGCATCTGCGCGATCTCGGCGACCGGCAGGTCGTGGTAATACCGCAGGATCACGGGCAGGCGATGCTTCTCATCCAGCGTCCGCACCGCCTGCGCCACGTCGCTCTGAGCCTCCAGGGCCAGGGTGGCCTCCTCGGGCCTCGGTGAAGACTCGCCCCGCAGGTGGAGCCAGCTCTGGAGCACATCGATGAGGCGTTGCCCGCTGCGCCGCTTCTGCAAATGCCGGCGGCAGACGTTCAGGGCAATCGCGTACATCCAGGTTCGGAGCGACGACTCGCCCCGAAAGCCGTCCAGCTTGCCGACCGCCGCGACCAGGGCCTCCTGAGCAGCGTCCTCGGCCTCGTCGGCATCCTCCAGGATCGAAAATGCGAGCCGATACACCCCAGCCTGGTAGGCGCGCACAAACTCGTCGACGGCTACCCCGGTAACCGCCTCAAGAACGGGCTCGGCGTGGACCAACTGAAGCGCGTCTCTCACCTTGCTCTACATATTAGACCCACTTCGGGCCGAAAAGCTTCACCCAGTTTTCGGGGGTGAGCCCGGCTGGGCGGCGACAAGCGCCGCCCCGACACGCCGCCCTCCCGACACGCCGCCCTCCCTACACGCCGCCCTCCCGCCTCCCACCCTCCCGCCTCCCTCCTCCCTCCTCCCTCCTCCCTCCTCCTCCCTCCTCGCTCCCCCGCCTACCCTTTCCAACCAGCCCCAACCCACCATAAGCTCAGAATTACGTCAAAATAAGCCGGCCGGAGCTACGGAAGGGACAGGTGCGTAACTTCACGTAAAATACACAACCCGGCAAGCCTTATGCAATCTAGACTGTGGCTGTTTCTCGCACAGTCGATGAGATCGGGTGTTCGCGTCGGAGGGACCATTCATGAGCAAGGGCCGATTACTGGTAGTTGAAGACGATTTCGATATCTCCAACATGCTGCGGATCTATTTCACCGGCCAGGGTTTTGACGTGTCGGTGGCGCCGCGCGGTGGGGAGGCGCTGGAACTGACACGCCGCGCCCTGCCCAACCTGATCCTGCTCGACATCATGTTGCCGGACATGGACGGGTATAGCGTGTGCCGCAACCTGCGCACGACGATCCGCACCAGCCACATCCCCATTCTGTTTCTCACACAGCGCGACGAGCGCGCCGATCGCATCGAGGGCCTCAGCCTCGGCGCCGACGACTACATCACCAAGCCCTTCGATATCGAAGAGCTCAAGCTCCGCGTGGTGAACGCCATCAACCGCCAGGAGCGCGAGAACTCGCTCGACCCGCGCACCGGCCTTCCCTCCGGCCGCCTGATCGAGGATCAACTCCGCCGGATCGTCCGCGGCGGCGATTGGGCCATGCTCGACCTCGGCATCCGCCACTTCGGCGTATTCCGCGACGCTTATGGCTTCATCGCCGGCGACGAGGTGCTGCGCTTCACGGCCATGCTCCTCGGCGAAGTGATCGACGAGGTCGGCAGCGCCCAGGACTTCATCGGCCATCCGGGCGCCGACAACTTCCTGATCATCTCCGTGCCCGAGCGCATCGACGCGATCGGCGCGCGTCTGCGCGAACGCTTCAATGAAGAAGTGCTGACCCATTACTCCTTCATCGATCGCGAACAAGGCTACGTGTCCATCCCGAACGGCCCCGGCGATGGCCACGGACCGTTGATGCGGCTGCAGGCCGGCGTGCTCCGCTCGACGGACCAACCGTTCTCCGATATCCGCGAGATCACGGAATCCGCGGCCGAGGCACGCCGCGCTGACGCGGCCTGATCGTCGTCCCTGCCAGGATGGCGGGGTTCGTCGTCGCACAACGTCGTAGATCCTATGGACTGGCTGGCCCTCTCGCTCATCGCCCTTGGGGCCACGCTGCTCGGCGCAGTGTGGTGGGCGACGCGCGCCCTCGCGCAGCCGGCCAAACCCCGGGGCGGAGTAGCCGGACCCGGACCGGCGGTCGCCAGCATCGGCGGCAGTGGCGGCACGCTGGTCGTGCAATCGGGCGGACGCCTGCTGGCCATCGACCCGCTGGCCCAGTCGCTCTTTGGCCTGACGAGCACGCTCCCCGAGCTGACCGATCTGGTCGAGCGCAGCACACCGGCTGAAGCACTGTTGGAGATACTGGCCCGCCCGGGCGTGGCACGCGTCCAGGTCGGCGGCCGGCACCTGGCTCTGGCCTCGGTCGAGATACCGGGCGGAACCGGCCCACAGCGTCTGCTGGTGACGGTGCAAGACGCCGGTCGTCTGCCGGCCTCCGATGACGACGCCAAGGCCGCCCTCGCAGCCCTGGCCCTGGCCGGGGCCGCGATCGCCGCCGCGCCCGACCTCGAAGGCGCCCAGAACGCGATCGTGGCCCAGACCGCCCAGCTGCTCGGCGCCGACTCGGTCGAGTTGTGGATCGAGGCAACCGGGGGCCGGCTCCAGCAGGTCGCGTCTCACGGCCCGGGCGCGCATCCCTCCCCGGACGGAGAATCGGTAGCCCTGGCCGCCCACCGCAACCGCGGTCTGCATCACCTCACCGCCGGTGAGTCGACCTGGTCGGCGGCGCCGGTGCAGATCGGCGATGTCAACCTGGGCGCGCTTGCCATCCGGCACGACCGCGGCGCCCCGCCCCACGCCGAGGATGTGTTGCTCGGCTGGGCCGCCCAGATCGCGGCCTTCCTCGATCGCGCCCGGCGCGCCGACACCGAGCGCCGCCACGCGGGCGAGCTGGCTGAGTTGGCCGAAATCGCGCGCGAGATCGCAGGCGCCCTCGAAGACGCCGACGACCCGCGCCAGTTGCTCGGGCGCCTGACCGAGCGGATCGCGCGCTGGCTCGATGTCGAGATGGCCGGTCTGCTGATGCTCGATACATCGGCGGGCGCCCTGATCGCGCAGCCGCCGTTCTTCGGGGTGCCCGATATCGTGCTCGAGAACTACCGCATCCGCCTGCTGCCCGGCTCACCGGCCGAAGCCGTCTGGCGGACCCGCGAACATGTCAGCAGCCGCAACGTCCGCACCGATCTGCCAGCCGAATGGATCGAACTGCGCGGCCTGGCCGAGACCGCCGGTGTGCGCACGACCTTGCTTACGCCGCTGGCCGTGGGCGGCCGCCGTGTCGGTGCGCTCCAGGTCGCCAACCGCCGCGACCAGCAGCCCTTTGACCGCCGCGATGCCGACCGCCTGGCCACGATCGCGCGTCAGGCCAGCGCGATGCTCGAGAACACGCGGCTGGTGCGCGAAGCCCGGGCCCGCGCCCAACAGGCCGAACGCCTGGCCGACCTCGCCGGCGCCCTGGCGGCCGAGACCTCGGTAGCCGGCGTCGCCGGCACCGCCATCCGCCTGGCCCATCGCCTGCTCGGCTTCGACATCGGCGCCGTGCTGCTCATCGACGATGCCCGCGGGGATCTGTTGCCGCAGACCGACTCGGTCATCGGCCTGCCCGCCAATGCGCACGGGCTGCTGCGCCTGACCGAACGCGCCGAGACAGCTTGCGGCCGCTGCGAACTCGTGCACTTCGAGCGGGCCCTGCTGCGCGCGGCCGCGACCGGCCCGTACAGCGCGCTCGTGATCGACCAGCAACTCGAGTCGCTGGCCGCCATGCCGCTGCTGGCCGGCGACCGCGCCCTGGGCGAGATCCTGGTCGGCGCTCATAGCGAGCGCGCTTTCACGCACGACGAACTGCAGCTGCTGGCGATCATCGCCGCGCAGATCGCCTCGGCCCTCGAGCGTGCCCGGCTGGTGGCCGCCACCGACCAGGACCTGCAACGCCGCGTCGAGCAATTGACAGCCCTGACCCACGTCAGCCGCGAGCTCAACGGCAGCCTCGAGCGCGAGCGCATCCTGCGTCTGGTGCACGCCGAAGCCGTGCGCGCCACGCGGGCCGACCGCGCCGCAATCACGCTCCTGACCGACGAGGCCGCGGCGGCGGGCCTGAGCCCCGACCGCGGGCTCGAGCGCGAGGCTCTGGCCACCGGCCATCCGGCCCGCGCCTTCGATGGCCATGCCCTGGCCGTGCCGATCGTGGTCGAGGGCCGACCGGGCGGCGTGATGTGGTTGGAGACCAGTCGGCCCGGCGGCTTCGACGCCTCAGCCGAGGACATTCTGACCGCGCTGGCCGCGCAGACCGCGACCGCGATCGTCAACGCCCGGCGCTTTGAAGACGAGGCCCGCCGCAGCGCCGTCATGCAGCAGCGCGCCGAACAACTCAGCCACCTGCTCGACATCTCGCGCAGCGTCCGGGCCGACACAGCCCTGACCGCCAACCTCCAGGCGATCGCGACCGGCCTGCACGAGTCGGTCGGCTATCGGCAGGTCAACATTTTTGTGCGCGACGACCTGTCGCAATTCGGCCAACGCCTGGCCGCCGTCGGCCCGGACGGCGGCGCCGCCTACCGCGCCGGCCCGAACGGCCAGCCCTGGTATCGTCTCGAGCGCCTGATGCGCGAGGCTTATCGCGTCAGCGCCTCGTACTTCCTGCCGGCCGAGCACGCCGCCGATCTGACCCAGGCCCTGACCGGCGGGCCGACCTCGCCGCTCCAGGTCGCGCCCGACGACGAACAACGCACCTGGCGCGCCGGCGACCTGCTGGTCGTGCCCATGGTCGGCGCCGGCAAGCAGAACGCCGACACCGAGCCCTCCGAGGTCGATCCTGAGCCGGCCGGGCGCACGCTGCTGGGCGTGATCACGCTGGCCGCGCCGGCCGACGGGCGCCGCCCCGACATCACACTGGTTGAGGTGGCCGAGATCTTTGCCAATCAGGCCGCCCTGGCGATCGAGAACGCCCAGCTCGTCCAGGCCGCCCAGCACCGCGCCACGCAATTGACGGCCCTGGCCGAGGCGACCCGCCAGATCAACGCCACACTCCGCACCGGCGACGTCGCTCAGGCTGTGGTCGAGAACCTGGCCGGCGTCGTGCCGTTCGACAGCGCCACCCTCTGGCTGCGGGACGGTGACGACCTGCGCGTGGCCGCCGCGCGCGGCTTCGAGTCGTCCGCACCCGACGACCCGACCGCCGGCGACGCCAACGCCGAACGACTTGGCCTGCGGGTCGCGATCACCGACAGCGCCCTGTTCTCGGAGATGGCCCGCACCAATGGCGCCATCATGGTGCGCGACGTCATGCTTGACCCGCGCTTCCCGGCCGGCGTGTTCGGGGCGACCCACTCCTGGCTGGGCGTGCCGCTCGTGAGCAAGGGCCGCGTCATCGGCGCGCTGGCGCTCGACAAGATCGAGCCGAACTTCTATGCCAACGACGTGGTCGGGCTGGTGACGGCCTTCGCCAATCAGGCCGCGACGGCGCTCGACAACGCACGTCTGTTCGAGGAGAACGAGCAGCGCCGGATCGAGATCGACGCACGCTCGCAGCGCCTGGCGTTGCTCAACCGCATCTCGAGCCAGCTCAGCCGCACGCTTGACCTGTATGCCCTTTACGACACGCTCGTGCGCGAGGTCTCCGAGGCGCTCGACTCCCCGCAGCTGGCGCTCTTCACGTTCGAGGGTGAGGGCGTCGGCCCGGTTCTGGCCGCGCATCAACCCGCGACCGGGCACCCGCCCGCCCCGCTCACCGCGGCCTTCGCGCGTGCGCGCGAGACGCTGGCGCCGGTCGCGGTCGAAGACGTCGACTCGACCGGTCTGCTCGAGCCGTATCGCGAATCGCTGCGCCGCCGCGGCACCCACTCGACCCTGATCCTGCCGCTGGTCGCCTCGGGTGTGCCGGTCGGGATGTTGCAGATCGAAGAAGCGCGCACCCGCCGTCGCTATACACCCGGCGAGATCGAACTGGCTCAGACCCTGGCGAATCAGGCCGCAGTCGCGCTGCAGAACGCGCGCCTGCTGGTCGAGGTCCAGACCCGCGCGGTCGAGCTCGGCGAGCGCAACGAGCGTATGACGTTCCTCAACCGGATGGCCAACTCGCTCAGCGCCACGCTCGACCTTGACCTGATCCTGCGCCAGGCGGCGGCTCAGCTGGTCGAAATCTTCACGGCCGATCACGCCGGGCTGATGCTGTTCGACGACAACCGCCGGGTCGGTCTGGTCGAGGCCGAGCATCCGTATGTGGGCGCCGTCGGCCAACGTTTGAACGTCTCGCAAGACGTCGTGGCCGGCGAGGTTCTGCAGCGCCACACGCTCGCGATCGAAGACATCGAAAACGATTTGCGCTTGAGCACCGAGTTCCGCGCGAACTTCGCCCGGTGCGGCGCGCGCTCGGCGCTGGTGGCGCCGCTGGTTTCACAGGGTCTGGTGGTCGGCCTGTTCACGGTCGAGTCGCGCACGCTGCGCGAGTTCACATCCGACGAGCTCGAGCTGAGCGAGACGGTTGCGGCTCAAATCGCGGCGGCGCTGACCAATGCGCAATTCGCCAGCGACCTCGAGACGCGCGTCAATCAGCGCACAAAAGAAGTGCTGCGCGAGCGCGAGCGGGTCGAGACGCTGCTGCAGATCACGACCGAGCTGGCCTCGAGCCTCGAGCTCGACCGTGTGCTGTTGCGCGCGTTGCACCTCGTCACCGAGGCCGTTAACGCCGCGCAGGGCTCGATCTTCCTGCTGCAGCAGGACACGGGCAAGCTGATCTATCGGGCCGCGCTTGGCAGCCCCAAGGTGCTCCCGGCCGGCGGCGAGGAGATCCCGTTCCGCAGCGGCGAGGGCCTGGTCGGCTGGGTGATCAAGAACCGCCAGCCGGTGATCATCCACAACCTCGACGTCGACGACCGCTGGAAGAAGATCGTGGGCCAGAACGTCGAGCATCGCAGCGCGCTGGCCGTTCCGATCCAGTGGAACGACGAGATCCTGGGCGCGCTGCTGGTCTACAGCCCGAGCGTCAACGCCTTCGACGACGACCACCTGCGGCTCGTGGCAGCGGCCTCGAACCAGGTCGGCTCGGCCATCAACAACGCCGAGTTGTACCGGCTGATCCGCGATCAGGCCGAGCGCCTGGGTGTGCTGTTGCGCGAGCAGCAGGTCGAGACGACCAAGAACCGCGCCATCCTCGAGGGCATCGGCGACGGCGTGCTGGTCGCCGACTCGACCGGGCGCGTCACGCTGCTCAACGCCGCGGCCGAGCATATCTTCGGGCTCGAGCGCGCCAAGGTGGTGGGCAAGCCGGTCGGCGCGCTCAATAGTCTGTTCACGCACCATGGCCGCACCTGGCTCGACTCGGCTGCGCGAGCCGGGTTGGGGGCCGACGGCCCGCGGATCTTCACGCAGATCGAGCTGCTCGACAAGCGGCTGGTGACGATCTCGCTCGCCCATGTCGTCGATGGCGAAGAATTCATCGGCACCGTGTCGTTGATCCGCGACGTCACCCGCGACGTCGAGGTCGAGCACATCAAGAGCGAGTTCGTCACCAACGTCAGCCACGAGCTGCGCACCCCGATCACGCCGATCAAGGGCTACGTCGACATGCTGCTGCTGGGTGCGGCCGGGCCGATGAGCGATCAGCAGAAGAAGCTGCTCGGCGTGGTCAAGTCGAACGCCGAGCGTCTGCATACGCTGGTCAACGATCTACTCGAGATCTCGCGGATCGAATCGGGCCGGCTAAAGTTCGATCTGCGCCCGGTCGCCGCGAGCGACATCCTGGCCGTTCTGGCCGACCAATTGCGCGGCCGGAGCCAATCCGAGGCCAAGCCGATGACGATCGTGTCCGACGTCGCGACGCCGCTGCCGGCGGTGCTGGCGGATCGCAACCGGCTGACACAGGTGCTCGCCAACCTCGCCGACAACGCCTTCAGCTACACGCCGGCCGGCGGCACGATCGCGTTCAAGGCCTGGGTCGATCCCGACGCGCGCGAGGCCCGCATCGACGTGGCCGACACCGGTGTCGGCTTCTCGTCCGATCATCAGAAGCGGCTGTTCGAGCGCTTCCTGCGGGCCGAGAACCCGCTGGTGATGGCCAAGGCCGGAACGGGGTTGGGGTTGTCGATCTCACGCCAGTTGATCGAAGCCCTGGGCGGGCGTTTGTGGCTGGCGCAATCGATCGAGAACGAGGGCAGCGTGTTCTCGTTGGCGTTGCCGCTGGCCGAGACCGGCGTATTAGAGACGGTGTAGTCGCCCGTAGAGCGCGGTCGGGCCGGAAGCTCGGCGCAGCGCTCCGCGGGTCGTAAGGCAGGTAGAAATGGCCAAGATCCTGGTTGCCGAAGACGAACGCGATATCCGCGATTTGATCCAGTTCACACTGGAGTTCGCGGGTCACCAGGTGGTGACGGCCGCGAACGGCGAGGAGGCCGTGCACGTCGCCCAACGCGAGGTGCCCGAGCTGATCCTCAGCGACGTGCGCATGCCGCGCCTGAGCGGATACGAGGCGTGCAAGCTGATCAAGGCGGATCCGGCGACCGCGCACATCCCGGTCGTATTTCTCTCTGCCAAAGGCCAGGACGCCGAGGTGCAGTCGGGCCTGGACGCGGGCGCGGCCGAATATCTACTCAAGCCTTTCGCGCCCGATCAACTGATGGCCAAGGTGGCCGAGATCCTGGCGCGTGCAGCGGAGAGCGGGGAGCGGAGAGCGTAGAGCGATGGAAACTCGATCACAACGAGGAGCCGGAGCGCCAAGGCGTTGCGCGGTAGCGTTTCGCTCCACGCTCCACGCCCTACGCTTCACGATAGTCATATGAGCGCTTTAATCGTTGATGGTGATGTCGTACATTACGAGGTGCTGGGCCGCGGCCGGCCGCTGATCTTCGTACACGGCTGGCTGGGCTCGTGGCGCTATTGGGTGCCGACGCTCCAGGCGGTCAGCGGCGAATACCGGGCCTACGCGCTCGACCTGTGGGGTTTCGGCGACTCCGCACGGCGCCGCGCCGATTATGGCCTCGACGGCCAGGTCGAGCTGCTGCGCACCTTCATGGACCGGCTGGCGATCATCAAAGCCGCCTTCATCGGTCATGGCCTTGGCGCCGCCGTGGTGGCCTTGCTCTGCCGCCTGTACCCGACCCTGGCCGACCGCGCCCTGCTGGTCGGCCTGCCGATCGACACGGCCGACCTGAACGGCCGCCTGCTCGAGACACCCCCGGGTTCCTTGATCGAGACGTTCATCGAACGCGGCCCGCACCTCGACCCGATCGTGCGCGAAACCGCCAAGACCGATCACGCCGCGGTGGCGACCAGCGTCGAGGCGCTGCGCTCGGCCGAGATGGCCCGGCTGCTGGGCGAACTGACCCAACCGGTGCTGCTGGCGCATGGCGCGCGCGATACGCTCGTGAGCGCTCCCGGCGACGGCGTGATCGAGGCCCTGGGCGCGAACGTGCACGGCGTCGCCCTGAACGAGTCACGCCATTTTCCGATGCTCGACGAGACCGCGCGCTT
>JAEURK010000453.1 GCA_016789175.1 Anaerolineales bacterium | reverse complement strand
CCTCGACCAGCGAGAACTTGGCACCCCCCCCAGCCAACCTCGCTGGTCTTCCTTTTTAACTGGACAAAAAGCGAGCCGGTCACCGGATCTGGGGAAAACCCAGGCCTGGTGACCGGCTCGCATTTCAGCCAAACCACGATCGACTAGCGTGCCGACCAGAGCGCGATGTCGTCGAACGTGACCTGGAAAGCGGTCGTCACGATCGGACGGGCATACGCGCCGAAACGCCCCTCGGCGATGCTCGCATCGGTGATGGTCGCGATCGTCACACCGTTGACGATTAACTCGAAGCGCTCGCCGACGGCGCGCACCGCGAGCACGTTCTCGGCGCCGGCGCCGGTGTTCACCGCAGCATTAGGCTCGCCGGTCAGCAGGGCGCGATAGCGTCCATCTTCGAGCACCTGGATGCGCGCGCGACCGTCGCACGAGACCCCGAAGAGGTAGAAGTTCGACTCATCCTCGAGGCGCGCCATCAGCCCATAGTGATCTTCGGGCGCGCAACGCGGCCCGACGACGGCATGCACTTCGTAAAACACATCGCCGGTGTTGGCCATCGTGCTGCTGTACGAGTATCCGACGTTGCCGCGGCCGACCACGATATTGAGCGCGCCCGCGTCGATCTGGCTGGAGATCTCGCCGAACTGGCGAATGACCCAGGCGTAGCGCGGCGGGTCGAAGGATTCGGCGGCCAGGAGCGTCCCGGCGCCGGGCGGCGGTGTGAAGGCCGGCAGGGTCGGTGAGGCCGTCGGCGATGGCGTAGCCGTTGGGGTGCGGGTCGGCGTGCGCGTGATCGTCGGCGTGGCCGTCGCGCGCGACGTGCGGGTCGCGGTCGGCGTGCGCGTGGCGGTGCGGGTCGGCGTGGTGCTCGGGGTCGGCGAGATCGCGGGCGTGAGCGTCGCGGTCGGCGTCTCGGTCATGGCCGGGGTCGGCGAGAAGCGCGGCGCGAAGGCCGTCAGCGCTGCCGACTCGGTCGCGGTGCCGAAGGCATCGGCGTCGAGGGTCGGGGTCTCGGGTTCGCCGGTTTGCGTGAGGACGTCGGCGATTTGGGTCGGGTCGAGCGTCGGCGGCAACGGCGTGGAGGTCGGCGGCACGAAGGTTTCGCCGCTGGCCAGGGTCGGTTCGCCCAGCCCGCTCAGCGCCCGAGTCGCGGTGGCGGTGGCGGACGCCGGCGTGGGCTTCGGCGACAACCACCAGGCCAAGCCGAAGCCGAGTGGCACCAGGACGATCAGGGCCACAGCCGAGTAAAACGCGATCAAGGTCAGGCGCCAGCGGGTCTTGCGCGGCAGGCCACGCATGCGCCGAATGACGCGGCTGTGATCGCCGTAAGGGTCGCTCCAGGCCGATTGGCCGGGGGTAGCGTTGCCGGTCTGGCCGGGGCGCACCATCGGTTGGATCGCGTCTTGCCGCAATTCGGGCGGCGCCTGGGTTGAGGAAAGCCCGCGGGCAGCGGGGCGGGAGACTGTGACGTGCGGCAGAATGCCGGCAATCAGCTCCGGCGTCAGGCCGGTCACGTGATTCAGATCCAGCAAGCCGCGGTAGGGGCGCGCAGCGACCAGGCGCGCAGCCACTTCACGATCGACCCCGGGCAGTTGGTCGAGTTCGTCGATTGACGCGCTGTTCAGGTCGATAGGGTGGGAACCGGTAGTCAAGATGGTACGTCCAGGCCGCTCGGCTGCCGGCGAATGCGCGACGGCGCTGCGAGGCGGCCAGGCCGTTTGCCATTATACCTACACGGCCCGAGCGTCCTGGCGACTGTAGATTGGACCGGACCCTGTGTTTATCGGTCCGGCTAGATGGGAGGCTGCGTATCCCCTTCGGCGGGTGTTGGCCCGACAAAAGCAACCAGGCTAAGGGCTACAAAGAGACCCAGAACCAGGATGATACTCAAGCCAGCGAGAAGCCAAAGCATCGTTCTCCTCCTGAACGATCCCGGCGATCCAACGGCGTATGATCAGTATCGCAACAACGCACAACGGCGACAACCACCCATAGGTCCCGAACGAATTCCAAGTTTTTTCGGGTGGCCTTTCAGCCATAGAGTCTCGGGGGTCCACCCCATAAAACAATTGGTGGACACCCCTATCGTGACGGGCTGCTCAATCGCGAAGCGCGTACGCTCGCCTCATCGTGCTGTCAACGCTACCGTCGGGCTCACTCGAACAGTTGTAATCGATTTCGAAAGTTCTCGCCACTTCGAGCGATCGCACTACCTCGATCAATCACCGCGCTCGGGGCGCTTGAAGTCGTCGTCGTAGCGCGTGATGTCCTCCTGTTGCCAGTTGCCGAAAGCGACTTCCAGCACACGTACCTCGGTCTCGCCGGCGCACGACAGGCGATGTCTGGCATTGGCCGGGATCCAGATCTCGTCGCCGGGCTGGGGCGTGAGGATCTGATCGTCCACCTGCACGATCGCGCCCTGATCGAACACGATCCACAGCTCGGCGCGGCCGGTATGTGATTGCAAACTGAGGCGCATGCCGGGCTTGACCGTCATCAGGCTAACTGTGACGTCTTGATTGAACGCGTACTGACTGAACGCGCCCCAGGGCCGCGTGACCCGACCGATCTCGGGCTTGGAATCAGGGATGGGTTTTGTGACGTACTTCATCGTCTGTCCTGTGTGGGCTGATGCGGGGCATCCTCGCCGGCCCCTGCAAGATATGGTAGCATCCTCAGCACGCGGGTGTCGCCAAGTGGTAAGGCGTCAGCCTTCCAAGCTGATATTCGTGGGTTCGAATCCCATCACCCGCTCAATGCATTGCTGATTGTTGATTTCTGATTGCTGATTGGCCTTTCAGCCATGATCTGCAATCAGAATTCAACAATCAGCAGTTGCCTTTAAGGTGTGGGTGTGTCGACCACCACATTCGGGTCCGGCTCTGGGGTCGCCACGATGTCGAGCGGGACACCGACCGAGGCCTCCCAGGGGTAACGGGCATAGTTCAGGCCGAAGTAGGCCTCGATGATCCGCCGCGCGATCGGGGCCGCGAAGTCCGAGCCCTGGCCCTGGTTCTGCACCACCACCGCGATTGCGATGTCAGGCCGGTTCGCGCGACCCGCATACGTGAAGCCCGTGAACCACGCGTCCGGCTCCTGCACGCCGCTCACGCCCGGGTCCTCGGCCGTGCCGGTCTTGCCCGCGACCGGGATCGGGAAGTTGCGGAAGCGGTTACGGGCCGTGCCGATCGGCTCCTTGGTGACGTTGCGCATGCCGGTTTGAATGGCCGCCAGCTGCTCCTCGGTAAGCGGCAGCTTGCCCTGCTCGATCGGCGCGAACGTAAAGGTCGGCACGCCGTCCGCGCCGGCGACGCTCAACACCAGCTGTGGCTGGTACAGCGTGCCGCCGTTGGCTACGGCCGCCGCCATGCGCGCGATCTGCAACGGCGTGACCAGCACATCGCCCTGGCCGATCGACATATTGACATCGTCGAAGACCGACCAGACCTCGCCCCGCGTTCGCTGCTTCCACTCCGGGTCCGGGATCTGGCCGGCCGTCTCGTCGACCTGGCCGATGCCGGTCAGCGCACCCAAACCAAAGGCTCGAGCGGTTTGGCCCAGCCATTCGGGATCCTTGTTGTGCACGTTCAGGCCGATGTGCCAGAACCACGGATTGCACGAGCCCGATAAGCCTTCGACCAGCGTGATGTCGCCATGCCCGCCCTCGAGCCAGTCGGGCCGCGCGAAGTTATCCATCTCGGTCCAGGTGCCGGTGCAATCGAACCGGCTGTCGGGCGTGAACAGCTCCGAAGTCAACCCGGCCGCCATCGTCACGATCTTGAAGATCGAACCGGCCGGATAGGCGGATTGTGCGGCGTGGTTGATCGCCGGACGCCGTTCGTCACTCAGGATCGCACCGGCCGAGTCGCTGTTGCGGTTTCCGGGGTCGAACAGGTTCGGGCTGAAGGTCGGGGCCGAGGCCATCGCCAAGACCTCGCCGGTCTTCAGGTCGATGACGACTGCAGCAGCCGAGTAGTCGCCCAGCGCGAATTGCACCGCCTGTTGAAGTTCGAAGTCGACGGTTGAGGTGATGGTCTGCGAATCCTGCGGCGCGGTCTGCGCGATCATACGCAGGAACTGACTGTTCGCATCTCGCAGCTGCAGCTGCCCGGCCGTCTTTCCGGCCAGATAGGATTCACCCCAGGCCTCCAAGCCCGCTGAGCCAATTCGCTCGGTGCCGAAGTACCCTTGCTCACGATAGGCTTGCACATCCTCGGCCTGGATGTAGGTGGTGTAGCCGGTAACGTGCGCGGCTGCGCCGTCGCCGTAA
>JAEURK010000442.1 GCA_016789175.1 Anaerolineales bacterium | reverse complement strand
AGTTTTCACGCGCCATTGAACTCGATCCCGAACAGGCCCAGGCTCGAATCAATCGGGCTACGATCCTGAGCATGCTGGGTCGACCGGATGAAGCGCTGACGGAGATTAGCCGGGTCCTTGACGCCGACCCTGACAATCATCAGGGGCTCCTAATCCGCGCGGCAATCCTCGCCGACCAGAATCGTTTCGATGCCGCCCTACTGGACCTCAACCGCGTGATCGAGCTCGATCCGACAAACGCAAAGGCTCTGGCGGGCCGAGGGCAGCTTTTGCGCGAGACAGGGTCCTGCGATCCGGCCCTGGTCGACCTGCAACACGCCGTCGAGCTGGAGCCGTCGACCGGCTGGATCTGGCGGGAACGCGGTGACACCCTTTTCCGGATGGGCCGTTACCGCGAGGCGTTGGCGGATTTCGACCGCGCGATCGATTTGAACCCTTCAGACGAGTGGGCCCAAGTGCGACGCGGCCAGGCCCATATCGAGCTCGTTCGTTACCCGGAAGCACTGGTGGACTTCGATCGCGCAATCGAGCTGGGGAGCGGAGACGCCTGGACGCTCGCGCAGCGCGGCGAAGTCTACCGATTGCTGAAGCGCTATGATGAGGCACTGCCTGACCTCAATCGCGCGATCGAGATGGATCCCAAGGCGGCCCGTGCTTTTGCCTCGCGCGGGGCAGCGCTGCGCCAGATGGAGAAGTTTCGATTGGCATTGGCGGATCTGACACGTTCCATCGAATTGGACCCGGCGAATGCCTGGGTGTTTGCGCAACGGGCCGAGGCCTATCGATCACTTGGGCGACTCGACGACGCCCTCAACGACTGCACACGGGCGATCGATCTAGCTCCTGAAACCGGCTGGCGGCGCTTTGCGCGCGCACGGGTGTTGCACGCACTTGGCGACCTACCGCAGGCGCTCGAAGACCTACGGGCCGCGTCTGAACTTGCCGCAGTCGAGCCGGCTAATGAGCAGGTCAACTGGCGTCGTCGCCTGAACCTGGCCCTGTTTCGTCTGTGCTTGGGACAGGGCAGTGAGGCTGAGGACCTTTACGAACAGGCCATTGCGGGATCAGAGAGCACCCTCTACCTGGAAGAAGCGCTTCAAGACCTCCTCGAGTCTGAGGATGTTTTTCAAGATCCGGCGCTCGCCGCTCGGGTCATTGAGCGACTGCGTGCCGTGCTGGATGGCTCACCCTCTTTGAGGTAGCCCCTGGCGTACTGGTTTCGCGCACGCTGGTCCGGACCGACCCGATAACCGAGCCGGCGATCCGGTGCTCACAAACCCGCCGGCCCGAGAGCCCGGGTCGCACTGGCTCGGCCGTCGCGTTTGCGGCACAACGCCACTCGATTTCGTTTTCACCAGGCGTATCGTCACCCACAGGACGCCGCACGCTAGCGTGCCCGGAAGGGAACCGGCATGGCGAAGCTCGTGTTCGGTTTGAACCAGTCGCTGGACGGCTATGTCGGCCATACGGCATTTGCACCGGACTCCACGCTCTTCCGTCACCTCATCGAGGATGCTCAGACGCAAACCGGCAGCGTAAACGGGAGCCGGTTGTACGACATCATGCGCTACTGGGACGACGATCAGCCGGAATGGGAGGCAGATGAACGGGCCTATGCGGCCGCCTGGCGGCGCCAGCCCAAATGGGGCGTCTCGCGAACGCTGAAGGGGGTCGGCCCCAACGCCACGCTGGAAGGCCATCGCGGCCCGGTGCAGTCGCTCGCGATCGGCACAGACAGCGACCTCGTCCTCAGCGGCTCGGAGGATGGGACGATCAAGGTCTGGGAGCTGGCCGGTCTCAGCGATCCTGCTGGAGGCGCTATCTCTGAGCGCGAGCCGGCTGGTGCATCGCGCCCACCGATACGCGATGTGATCGCTGTGAGCGCGCAGACGGGCGCGGTGGTGTGCACGACCACGATCGACCTTCGCGACCTTCATCGCATCATCCCCGGCGATCCTGCGCAGGCCGAGATCACCACCGACGGGCATGGCCCGTTTGCCATGAGCGGCGATGGCGCGTTCGTCGTCGGCTATGTGGGGCACACACGCGCGACGCAGCATTCGGAGGACGCCACCGACTACATCCCCACCCTCTGGGCGACCGGTGCCCGGCGCCTGTCTGGGCACGTTTGCGGCGGACGCCGATATCACCTGTTGTGATTGGGCGCAGGATGGGACCCACTTTGTTCTGGGCGGCCGGAGCGGTGTGTACGGCCTGCAGATCCTGGGCGAGCGGCCTGCGGTCAGGTTCGATCGGTAGGCGGTTGACCGGCGCTGAGGGCCTGGATCTGTTCCAGGCTTTGATGGGCTGCCAGCACGCCGGGCGCCCCCAGCCGGAGCACGGCGCTGCCCAGGGCGTGCGCCTCGGCCGCAAACACCAGCCGCTGTTCGCGGTCCGCAGCGCCTGCCCCGCGCGGCGAGAAGACCACGGCGTGGCCCGGGCGCGGCCAGGCCTGCGCGGCCGTCAGGGTGGCGGCGATGGCATGCGTCATTACGGGCCGCACGGCGACGACGTCGGCGAGGCCGATGGCCGCCGCGCGGAGCCGATCGACATCCAGCTCGGTCTCGCCGCGACAGACCACGGCCACGGTCTGCGCGCGTTGAGGGTCCGTGATCCGCGCCGCGGCAACGACCGCATCGGCGTCGCAATCGAGGGGCCACGGCGCCAGCCCCGGTGTCTGCGGGTCCGGGCCGCCATCGGCCAAAAGCGCCCGGACCAGCGCGGGTTGGGTATACGGCACCGGTGGCCCTCCCCGGCTTCCGCCGCGCAGGTCGCTGGCGTGCACGAGCACGGTCGCCCGCGTGCCGCCGGTCTCGAGCGCGCGCAAGGTCAATTCCAGGCGCCAGTCGCGCCCGGGCACGCGCGGGTCGCCGGAATTGACCTGCAGGGCCCAGGTCGGGCGACCCGTCTGCTCCGCCAGGGCGGTGCGAACCTCACAGAGCGGGTAATTCCAGACGGTCGCGGCCTGCACCTCGGCCCCGCTCCAGGGCTGGCGGGTGCGAGCAGACAGCCAGTCGGCCACGATCGCCAGGAGGTCGGTGTGACCGGCGCTTAGATGAAGGAGGGTGGCGAAGGCGAGCATGACGGACCATCAGGACAGGGATTGGGCCTATCCTAGACCATTTGTTCACCTGCCGCAATCCGTGTTCTCATCCGTGGGCCCCGGCAGGCGGCCAGTCCTGTTGGGAGAAGCCTTGCGAAAAACGAAAGGGTGCGAGGGTCGGGGCTCCGCCCCGACCCTCGCACCCTTTCGTTTTTCGCCCAACCACCTGCTGGCTGAGCCGTCACGCCAATTGGAAGAATCCGTGGCCAGATTCTGTCGCTGACAACGTGTGATCCTGTATGTGAACCCGATCGCACGTTGTCAGGAGCCCCGGAACAGGCCGGACCGGTAACCGATCACCGTCTTTGGGTGCGGTCGCGCTGGATGGCGTGGGCCACGCGTGCCCGCTTGTGTCAGGCGTTGGCGCGTAGGGCAATCGCCCCTGGTCAGGGCTCCAGCCCCAGGCCGGCCAGCGCGCCCGGATAAACCAACTGCCTGAAGATCTCATCGACCTGCTCAGGCGAGTGGCCTGGGTTCTTGTCCAGCCACCAACGCACCAGGTTGAGGAAGGCGCTGGCGACGAAATCCGCAACCACGGGCACGGGCACCCGCGGCTGAAGACCGGGCCGGCCGGTGGTCAGGCGGCGTTCGGCGTAGGCACGAAGCTGCACCTGCAGGCTCTGCGCCACCACAGCGCCGCGCGGGCCGCCGAAGAGCGCCTGGTAAAGCCGGCGCTGCTGGCTTACGTGGCGCAAAAACCCCAGGCTGGGAAGCAACGTCGGCTCGTTCGTCTGCCCCTCAAGGCTGGTTAAGTGGCCCAGCAGTTCCTGTAGCCCGTCAAAGAGCAGATCGTCCTTCGTGGGGAAGTGGGTGTAGAACGTCGAGCGCCCGACATTCGCGCGGGCCAATACATCTTTGACCGTGATGGCGGCGTAGCTCTTCGTCTGCATCAGGTCGATCAAGGCCTGGCGCAGGAGTTGGCGGGTCCGCTTCGAGCGACGGTCGGCGACAGACGGCGTGGCCATGCTGGGCTCCCTATCCGGACAAAACACCGGCGGTGTCCATTAATGGATCCCTGGCCGGGATTGTGGCTTGTGGGCGACCCGGGCCTCCCTATGATGAAGTGGAAAGCCGGCGACGCACATGATAGCCGAAAGCGACACGTCGAGCCGCACACCAGGCCGTTCTGACCCGCGAGGTCAGCCTTTGGAGGAACCGATGGAACCCACCGAGATGACGACGACCGGCGATATCGATCAGGTCATGAAGAGCCAAATGGAGCGGATGGTGCCCACCTACGACACCTACATGCGCCGCATGACGTTGGGGAGAGAGCACGTTCTGCGCGCGGAGACAACGCGCCTGGCGCACATCACTCCGGGCTGTTCGGTGCTCGAGGTCGGTTGCGGCACGGGCACCCTGACTCTGGCGGCCAAACGCCAGGCCGGGCCGACCGGCCAGGTCTTCGGCATCGATGTCCTGCCTGGGATGATCGAGGCCAGCCGACGCAAGGCGGCTCAGGCCGGTGAGGTCATCACGTTCCAGGAGGGCGGCATCGATCGGATCCCCTTTGGCGATGGTCAATTCGACGTGGTGCTTTGCAGCTTCATGATCTTTCACATGTCGGAAGCCACGCGGCTGAGAGGGATCCAGGAGGTTCACCGCGTCCTCAAGCCCAGCGGGCAATGGCTCATCCTGGACCTGGCATTGCCCCAGCAACCCCTTCAGCGGTTTGTCGCTCAAAGGCTGTTTGGGGGGATGCTGGAACATGAGTTGCGCGAATTGCCGCCACTGCTGGAACGGGCAGGTTTTTCGAATGTCGAGATGGGGGCGGCGGCGTTTCGAGTCATGGGCCTGTCGGTGATCGGATACGTCCGGGGCCTGGCGCAAAAGTCATAGCCCAGCCCGCGACCCGCGCGCCAGAGGTATCGCGTAGGAGGTCCGGCAGGCGACCGCGCAGAAGCCAGGCGGGATCGGCCTGGGCGATAACAGACTGCGCAGGATGTGTTCACTGGTACCACCGAAATCGCAAAAAGTGGATCTTGTTTCGACCAGCACCTAGCGTCATCATGAGCCCCTCTGAACGTTGCGTCTGAACGCCTCAACGAGATCTGGCCGGAAAGGCCGTGGGCCAGCGCCCGGATCGATGACACGGGGCTGCGGCGCAACGACCAACACGTCGCTCACGGGATATTCGAATGAGACCATGGTCTGTAGGTGCCTTGCTGCTCCTCGGCGCGATCTGGGGCGCGTCCTTTCTGTTCATCGGCCTGGCCGTGCAGGCGTTTGGTCCGGTGGTGATGATGTTTCTCCGGGTAACGGCGGCCGGCGCGATCCTGGCCGGTCTCGCGCGGGTCAGCGGCCCGGCGGAACCGTCGGCGGTGGGCCTGGCCTGGCGGAGGAACTGGCGGAGATACGCCGTGGTCGGGCTGCTCAACTGCGCGCTGCCGTTCACACTGATTGCGTTCTCCGAGTTGCGGCTCACGGTGTCACTGGCAGCCGTTCTGAATTCGACGACCCCGCTGTTTACGGTGCTGATCGCGGCCCTCAGTGGCGGCCAACCGCTGGCGATGCGCACGATCCTGGGCGTGCTGCTCGGCATCCTCGGCGTTGCCGTCCTCGTGGGCGCCGGACCGTTGACCTTAACGCTCGATCTGGGGATCGCGGTCCTGGCTTCATTGCTCGCCGCGCTCTGCTATGGCGGAGCAACCGTGTATGCTGCCCGACACCTGACCGGGCTGGCGCCGATCCAGGCCTCCGTGGCGCAGTTGTCGAGCGCTGCGGTCCTGCTGGCGATCCCGGCGATGGTGACGTTACCCACAAGCGTGCCGTCGTTCACGGCGGTCGGTGCCCTGCTGGCGCTCATCGTGTTGTCGACGTC
>JAEURK010000409.1 GCA_016789175.1 Anaerolineales bacterium | reverse complement strand
TTCGCCCTCCTCCCTCCTCCCTCCTCCCTCCTCCCTCCTCCCTCCTCCTTCTTCCCTTCCTCCCTTCCCCGATTCTCATTTTCGAGTGCTAGAATCTTCCATCCTGTCGCATCTTTGGAGGCCGTATGACTCGCTGGCCCGTCCAACGCCTGATCGTCGCCGGCCTGGCCGCCGCTCTGACCACGACCGCCTGTCTGCCGGGCACGCTGAACCTGCCCCTGCCGTCCATAGACGTCGATCGCATCACCAATCAAAACGGCCTGATCGCCTATCGCGGCGACGATGGGAACATCTACATCGTCAATCCACTGGATACCTCGCTCGAGGCCCGGCCGACCCAGGTCACGTCCGACGCCAAGGCCCCGGTGCAAGACGAAGCGGAACCCTATCGGGTCTACGGCCTACCAAGTTGGTCGCCCGACGGACTGCACCTGGCTTTCTCGGGTGTCAGCGGCACCGGTCAGAACTTCCCCACCACCAACCAGGTGCTCCTCGCCAACCGTGAGGGCGTCGACGTGCACGCGACGTATGAGGGCGAGCATTGGCCGATCTACTACAACTGGTCACCGACGAGCGCTCAACTGGGCGTGCTGACCCAATCGGCGGCCGGCCAGACCTTCGCACTCCGTCGAGTCAACGTCGACGGCGGCGATAGCGAGGCGATCGACACGGGCAGCCCGCTTTTCTGGGCCTGGGCCCCGGACGGAAGCGCGCTGCTGGTCCACGCCAGCAACACGCGGCTGGCTGCCTTGCAGCTCGGCGCGGTTGTGCAGGAACGCGATCTGGGGTTGGCGCTGGGCCTGTTTCAGGCGCCGGCGATCTCGCCCAACGGCCAGCATGCGTTGGCGGCCGCTGCCGCAAGCGAGACCCGTCAGCAACTGGTGCGCATCGACCTGGCGACCGGCCAACCCCAGCCCTTGATCGACGTCGTCGGCCTGGCCTCCTTCACCTGGAGCCCGGACGGCGAGCGCGTGGCCGTGATCGACCGAACGACCGACAACAAGTACCAGTATCCGGCCGGCCCTTTGCAGGTGCTCACGGCCGCCGACGGCGCCATCGAAACCACGGTCGATGAAGACGTGATCGCTTTCTTCTGGGCCCCAAACGCCAAGCGCCTGGCCTACCTGGCGCTGGTCGACCCCAAGGACGGCGCCAGCCAGCCCAACGTCACGCTCAAACTGCTGGACGTGGGCGGCTGGACGCCGCGCGAAGTCGTCGTGATCTCGCCCACCGACGCCTTCTTCAGCCAGATCGTGCCGCTCTTCGATCAGTTCAGCCAATCGACATCGCCCTGGAGCCCGGATAGCAGCTCGTTCGTGCTCACCTTTCAGGAGAGCAGCTCCAGCGCCGGCGTCTATCTCATCAATCTCGATGGTGCAAGTGCGCCCCGGCGGGTAGGTTCGGGCGACGTGGCGTTCTGGTCCTCGAAATAGTCATCCCAAACGAAAAGACCCCGGCCAAGCCGGGGTCTTTTCGTTTGGGATGACTATTTGGTCTCTGCCGCAGGCTTGTCGTCGGGGGTCTCGGCCTGGTACTGCAGCTGACGCTGCGCGAAATCCTTGGGGCGCGGGGGCCGGATCATGCGCCCGGAGCGGGTTGTCGGCTGGGAACGGACCGCGATCACCTCAGCGTGCGCGGCCACAGCCGCTGTATCATCGCCTGTGTGCAACTGCACGAGCGTCGTCGGCGCTGCCGAGGCCGCAGCGGCCGGTGAAGGCAGGCCGGGCGCGCCGGATAGCCGCCCCAGCAACTCGGGGAAAGCAGTTGGCACGTTGTCGACGTGGCCCGCGCGCCAGCCGTTGTCGCCGAGCAGCGCCAATACATCCGGGTTGGTCAACGTGTTGCGCTCGAGCAAGGCTTTGGCGATCGCCTCGGTCTCCGACATATGCGTGCGCAGGAGCGTTTCGGTCTGCTCCTCCATAATGCGCCAGAAGCGCTCGGCCCACATCGGCATGCCACTCTCCCAGGAGCCGACCGGCGGGCCAAAATAGCCAAGCAAATACAGATGCCGGATCTGAACCCGGATCATCTCGTTGTCGCTGTACGCCCCCGTCCAGTACTCGCCCATGTGCAGCTTGACGGCAACATGCCCGGCCATGGCCACGATCACGTCCGCCACGATGCGCCGCATCGGCATGGCGTGCACCTCGGTGCGATCCACCGGGTGCATGAAGCCGAGCGCGGCGCCGCGGCGCACGATCGTCACGCGCACGATCCGCTGATCGGGCATGGCATAGTGCTGGGCGACCGCGTGGCCGGCCTCGTGATAGGCCACCTGGACGCGCTGCACCGGATCCCATTCTTCGATCGGTTGCTCGAGGCCGTAGCGCTGCTCGTCGATGGCGCGATCGATGTCGTTCTGGGTGACGTGGTCACGGCCCTTGGAGAGCGCGATACGCACCGCATCCTTGCCGATGGCGGATGCGATCTGGGCCGGGGTGGCGTTGGGCGTGTCCTCGACCACGGCCTCGACGTCGACGTCCTTGTGCTTGATACGGCTGAGATAGCCCTTGACGATCTCGCGCCGGCCGGTGCGATCCGGCGGATCGACCTGGATCTTGGCGTCGAAGCGGCCCGGACGCAGGAGCGCGGCGTCGAGCACTTCTGGGCGGTTGGTCGAGCCCATGAAGAGCACGTGCCAGGTCTTCTTGGGCGCTTCCTTGCCGATGAACGTGTACCAGCGCGCTCTGAGCTTGTCACCCAGGCTCGGCTGCTCGATGCCGTCCATCTCGTAGAGCAAACGAGTCAGCGCGCCGGAGCCGCCGCCCATCATGCCGCCCATACCCATCCCCATACCACCGCGCCCGCCCATCACACCGCCACGGCTCTGGCCAACGGCGTCGATCTCGTCGATGTAGCAGATGCAGGCGCCGTATTCGCGCGCCAGCTTTTTGGCCTTGCCCACGAACTGGACCATGCGAAGCACGTCCACGCCCCAAAACATGCCGCGGAAGCCCGAGCCTTCGATCGAGATGAAGGGGATGCCGGCCTCGCCGGCCATCGCCTTGGCCAGCATGGTCTTGCCGGTGCCGGGCGGGCCGTAGAGCAGGATACCGTTGATGTACTTGCCGCCCATCTTGACGAAGTCGCGACGATCGGCGAGCAGGCTGATCCACTGGCGCACCAGTGCCACCAGATTGGGCTGGCCCCAGTAGTCCTTGAACGTGACGGACTTCGGGTCCTCGGGCCGGATGGTCTCGACCCGGGTCTGGCTCATGAACCAGAAGATCGCCACAAACTGCAGGATGGCGAACGAGATCGCGAAGGCCAGCTGGAAGGCCGTGCCCAGCGTGACACCGATGATCGTCCGGCTGACCGGGTGGACGCTCTCCCAGAGCAGGCCGAGCAACGTAAAGGTGTCGCGCGCGCCTTCGCTGAAAAACATCCACCACAAAAAGCCCGGGATCAGGATCCAGGGCGCGATGCGCCGGATGCTGCGCCAGATTCCGGACCAGGCGCTGGGCGGCTTGGGCGCGTTTATTTTCGACCGCCGGGGCGGTTGTTGATCAGTCGCGGGAGGCGCAGGCGGAGGCACGGGGGCGATCGATTGCGTCATGGAGGGAGTGTACCCGCAATCAGAGACGCCAACAAGCAATGTAGGGCGGAATGCTCAAGAATCTCTCATGTGGAGGGCGGCCCGTCGGGGCGGCCCGTCGGGGCGGCCCTGGTGGCCGCCCTGGTGGCCGCCCTTTAGTCCGCCGCGACGGACAGGGCCGAAGGGTCAGACGGCCTGGCCGCCGGGCACCGGTTTCGGAAGAGAGGCGAGATGGGTCGTCTCGCCGAGGGAGAGCAGCTGTGCGCGATCAGGCCATATCCGCAGCCGCGCGATCGAGGTGTTATCGAAACGAAAAGCCACCGGATGCGCCAGCGGCACGCCCAGGACATGCCGCAGGTAGGCGTTGAGGATGCCGCCGTGGCTGACCACCGCGACGTGGGCGCCATCGGGTTGGGCTGTCACAATCTCGGCGAAGACCGCAGCGGCCCGGGCGATCACCGTGTTCTGCGACTCGCCGCCCGGTGGGCCCTGGACCCACCACGTGGGCGTGAAGTCGTTCGGGAAGCGCGCACGCACCTCGGCCTCGGTCAGGCCGGACCAGGCGCCCACATCGCGCTCCTTGAGGCGATCGTCGAAGCGCACAGCCAGACCGTGTTCGGCCGCGACGACCTCGGCCGTCTGCCGCGCCCGCTGCTGCGGGCTGCTGTAGACGGCGATGAGCGGCTCTCGACGCAGGAAGTGCGCGAGAGCCGCCGCTTGCGCGTGCCCGACGTCATCGAGAATCGGATCGGCCTGCCCCTGCCAACGCCCCTCGGCGTTCCAGGCCGAGCGGGCGTGGCGGATGAGGTAGAGGATAGTCACTTTTTCTTCGGGAAACGGCTCAACACCAGGGCCTGTTCGGGCACGACGGCGCGCTCACCGCGGCGCAAGGCCTTTTTCGGCTTCTCAACCTGGTCGGAGGCCGCCTGGAACACGTAGATCGGCGTGCCTTCTTTGAGGAAGGCCTGCTCGAGGTGCGCCTGGCCAAGCCGGTAGCCCTCGCTGTCGATCGAGCAGCAGGTCACCATGCCGACCACCCGGCCCTTCTCATCGACAACCGGGTCGCCGTTCTTGGCCATACGCCCGGCCTTCTGCACAAACCGGAAGCGCGCCACCTCGGCGGTGCGCGTCTTCTCCTGCGCGATGAAGGCGGAGCGTCCAACAAACCACGGCTTATGAAGCTTGACGTAGCTGTCGAAACCGGCGTCCCCGATGCCGAGGTTGAGCGGCCCGGCGAACTCGTCGCCGTACAGCGGTAGACCGGCCTCGGTGCGCAACGAGTCGCGCGAGGCCAAACCGCACGGCTTGGCTCCGGCCGCGATCAGCGCATCCCACAACGCGACGACGTGATCGGGATGCACGAAGAGCTCGAAGCCCATGTTCTCGCCGGTGTAGCCGGTGCGCGAGACGATCAGGTCGAATCCGCCGAGCGTGGCGCGAGTCACGGCCGTGCGCGGCATGGCCTTGAGGCGCTTGACGGTCGCGGCATCGGCGCCGAGCTTGAGGACGACGTCGCGCGCGAGCGGGCCCTGGACGGCGATGTCGAGCCGCTGATCGGCGCCGCTGCTTGCAGCGCGCAGATTGCGGAGCGTCACGCCGCCCCGACCGGGCGCCAGTGCCCATGGGCGGGTCAGGTCGATCAGCACCTCGCCTTTCAGGACGCTGTTGGCCCAGGCCCAGTCCTTGTCGTCGTTCGAGGCGTTGACCACGATCAGGAAGTGGTCGGCCGCCAGACAATACACATAGGCGTCGTCGATCACGTGTGCGTCCGGCGCCAGGATGTGCGTGTAGCAGCTCTCACCGGGCGCGAGCGCCGCGATCTCATTGGCGAAGATGGCATCCAGGAAGATCGCGGCCGTCGGGCCCTGCGCATCCCACACGCCCATGTGACTGACGTCGAACAGGCCCGCAGCCTTGCGCGTGGCCAGGTGCTCTTCGAGCACGCCCGTGTACTGCACAGGCATATCCCAGCCCGCGAACGGCACCATCTTGGCGCCGAGCGCGCGGTGCGAAGCGTTCAACAGAGTCTTCTTCAATTCGTCACCGGCCGGCGGAGCCACGAACGCCGGAAGCGGCGCCTGCTCGCTGCCGTTCAGGCCGATGGCGAAGGGCTTGCTGGCATCGACGGCGTTTGCACCGGCCTTGAGCGCCACCCCAGTGGCGGTCGGGTCCGCGACGATGATCCCGCCGGGGAGTTTGGCCTGCAGATCCGGATGCTCGAAGGCGGCAAAGCCGTCGGCCAGATCGCGCAGCCAGGCGGCGACCAGGGAGGCCTGGGCCGAGGGCACGGTCAGCGTGAAACCCGCAGCGGTGCGCTCGAGCGCGCCAGCGACGGCGCCGCGCGGCGTCTTGAGCTGCGTCGGCTGGGTGCCGCCGATCGCCAGCGCGTACACGTCGCTGGTCGTGGCCCAATAAAGGAACTCGGCCACGCGCGCGCCGCTGACTGCGATCGCGGCGAAGGCGGTCTCGGGCGCCGGATCGTCGACATACCAGAAGTGCGGGTAACCGTGGCGCGTGATCGGGAAGTCGATACCGGCGCGCTCGATCAGCGAACGCACCTTGAGCTTGGCGTCGTTGAAGGCTTCGAAGTCGATCTTGGTGCGCAGGACGTCGCCCTTGCGGCCCGGATACTTGAACGGCTGGCAGGCCTTGAGCACCTGCGCCATTACGCCAGCCAGCTCGTCGATCTCGGGCTCACGGAAGCCGCGCTGCGTAATCCAGGGCGTGCCCAGGCGCAGGCCGGAGGGCCGCATGGCCGAAGTGTCGCCCGGGATGGTGTTGCGGTTGACGACGATGCCGGCCAGGTCGAGCAGTCGGGCGGCCAGGTCGCCCATCAACGGCGTCCCGTCGGGCCCGACCACCGACTTGCAATCGAGGTTGGTCAGATGGCTCTCGGTGCCGCCGAACGGGATGGCGAAGCCGTGGCCGCGCAGTTGATCGGTCAGGCGCACCGCGTTCTTGACGGTCTGCGTCTGAAGCTCGCGGAACTGCGGAGTCTTGGCGACCTTAAGCGCCGTCGCCAGCGCGGCGAAGGCGTGCACGTGCGGGCCGCCCTGCTCGCCCGGGAACACGGCGCGGTCGATCTTCTTCGAGAGCGCCGGGTCGGTGGTGATGATGCAGGCGCCGCGCGGGCCGCCGAGAGTCTTGTGGGTCGTAAACGTCATCACGTGCGCGATGCCGATCGGCGACGGGTACACGCCGGCCGCGATCAGGCCCGCGACATGGGCCATGTCGGCCAACAGGACCGCGCCGACCGAATCGGCGATCTCGCGGAAGCGCTTGAAGTCCGCGATCCACGGATACGAGGAGTAGCCAACGATGATCATCTTCGGCTTGTGCTCGGCCGCCAGGCGGGCGACGTCGTCCATGTCGATCTTGCCGGTCTCGGGGCTGATCGTGTACGGCACGATCTTGTAGTACTTACCCGAGCGGTTGGCCGCCGAGCCGTGGGTCAGGTGCCCGCCAAAGAGCAGGTTCATGCCCATGACGGTGTCGCCGGGCGCCACGAAGGCGTTGTAGACCGCGTTGTTCGCGGGCGCGCCCGAGAGCGCCTGGACGTTGACGAAGAGCTGGTCGGGCTTGTAGCCGTTGGCGGCGAAGACCTCGGCCGCGCGCCGACGGGCAAGCGACTCGATGATGTTGGCGTACTCCGTGCCCTTGTAATAGCGCGGATCGCTGTAGCGTCGGAACTGGGCCAGGCGCGGGCCGTAGTCCAGGATCTCGGATTCGCTCATCAGCCGCGTATCCTCATCCGGGTACCCTTCGGCGTACAGATTTTGAAAGCGCGTGCCGAGGGCCTCGAGCACAGCGCCCGGCGCGGTCGACTCGGAGGCGATCATGATCAACTTGCGGTACTGGCGCTCGGTCTCGATCTGAGCCAACTCGAACACTTCAGGGTCGAGCTCGCGCAGCGAGCCACGGAACAGAAAATCCTGCATCGGCATGGGGGTCTCCCTTGTGTGACGCGGCCGGTGCCGTGCCACGCTCAAGTGGCTTCCATTTTACCGAATCACCCAAAAGGGGGCAGTGATGTAAGTCAAGTCGTCGGCAAGTCGGTTGGTCGGCTCGTCCAGCAGTCAGGTCGGCAGGTAAGCACGTCGCCGAGCAGTCCGACTGCCCGACTAACCGACGCGTCGTAACGCAAACCGCCCAGGGCGAACAAGAGCCTTAAGCTGGGGGACGTGGCAGAGAGAGAGAGCTGGGGCCTGGCCGGCCGGCGCACTTTGCGCTGGCTGGCAGCCCTCTGGCTGTGCGTGACCGGCGGGTTGACGCCCGCGACCGTGGCCCAGGGCCAAGGCCTACCCGCTGATACCGAGCTGGCGTACTTCGAAGTCAGCAGCCTCGAAAACGGCGTCGCAACCCTGGAGTGGGGCACGATTTCGGAGGCCGGCGCCGTGGGCTTCAAGATCTATCGCGCCAACGCCCTGGATGGGTATCGCACCCCGATCGTCTACACCGCCGCCGCCGGCGCGCCCAGCACGCCGACCAGCTACGTCGTCACCGATACGCTCCAGGCCGGAACCACCACCTGGTACTGGCTGGCCGACGTCAATGTCTTCGGCGTCGAACAGGCGCTGACCACGCCGATCTCGGTAGCCACCGGGTTGCAGCCCGTGGACCAGCCGCTGACCTACCGGATGTACTTCCCCTTCGTCGGCAACTGAATGCCCTGGACAGTCGCTTTGTAAAAACATAACGCGCCCCTTTCGGGGCGCGAATCAACCTTTGAGCCCTGCAATTGCGCAATTCGCATCACCAGAGGTGCATGCGGGAGGCCGCCAGGAGGAGTGCTGCTAGAAGAATGAGGGCACTATCAAGGATTTTCATGATTACCTCGCATCCTCATTAACGGCGCGCGGGGGTTATTTTTTGGTTAAAATCCCGCAAAGACGCCCCCATCGTCTTGGTCGATGGTGAGGATGATTGTTACGGTAATCACATCTGCAAATTCCGGACCAGACTCCCGCCGCTCAGGGGGTCGGCGGGCCGTCCGGCCCGTACACCCACTCGGCGAAGAGCGGACCCAGGTCGCACCCGCAGGTTGACTCGGCCGTCTGCTGCAGGAGCGGTCCCGTCACAAAACCAAACCGGTTCTGGCTGTAGTACGCCTGTAGAAAGGCGAAGAAGGCGTCGTCGCCCATCGTCGTGCGCAGCGTGTCCAGGAAGACCGCGCCCTTGGCATATACGGCCGCGTAGTAGTCGCTCTCGTCTCGATACTGCCCGACCGGCAGCCCGATCGGCAACCTTTCATCCGAAAGCGCCACCTGGTAGTAGCCGCGGAAGTCTTCCACATAGCTGGCCCGGGCATCGGCCCCTTGCGTGGCTTCGAAGTACAGGACTTCGGTATAGGACGCAAAGGCCTCATCAAGCCAGGGCTCACGCAGTTGGTCGTCACCCAGGACGCTGTAGAACCACTGATGCCCGACCTCGTGCACTGTCGCGATCTCGAAGAACGGATCGGGTCCGACCACGCCGATGAAGATCTCGCCGGGATATTCGATGCCGCCGAAGGCTCCGGGCGCGTCCACCAGATCAAGCTCCTTGAACGGATACGGGCCGATCTTCTGGTTGAGCACGCGCACTTGCTCGGTTCCGTAGGCCAGCATGTCGTCCGCGAACTCGGCGTGCTCCTCAAGCATGTAGGCATTGAGCGTCACGCCATCGACCTCGGCCACCGAACGCGTCAGAGGCCCAACCACAAGCGCCAGATCGCGCATCGGCGCAGCGACCAACGTCTGGATCAGCTGGTTTCCCTCGACCCGCTCGTCGACGGCGATGCCGCTGGCCACGATCGCCAGATCGGACGGCGCGCGGACGACGTAAACATAGGTGGCCGTGTCGCTGTTCGTGGTGTCGCCGCCGGGCGCCGCCAGTTCGACATCCCAGGCGCCGGCAATGCGGCGTGGCACCAGCGGGTAAAAGGTCGGCGCGAGGAGCACGTCATTGGTCAGCCCAAAGCGGGCCGCGCCCGACTCGTCAATGCCGGGCCGCGCGACCACCCGGAACGCAGTGCTGACGTCCAGGCTCTCGCCCGCTGCCAGCGGCGCCGGCAACGCGAACCGTTGGACGACGTCGCCCGGGCCGCCTTCGATCTGCGTCAGCGGACCGGCCACGCCTGTGACCGAGTCGAGCGTCATCGTGCTCAAATACTGGTCGTCATGGTTCGGCCAGAGCATGAGCACCAGATCCTCGATCGGGCCGGCCTCGCGATTGGTAAAGATGAAGCGTGAGCGCCCAGTCAGGGTGGCGGTGCCGTCGGCGTTGAACACCACCGTCACGTCCAGGGCATAACGGGTGGCGACCTCGGGCAGCGTCTGGCCCGGAAGCAGGCCGGCAGCCAGATCGACCGGTGCCTGATCGACGGGGTCAAGCGTCGGCTGCGGCACTGCGGTCGGCTCAGGAGAAAGTTCGGTCTCGGGCGTCGGGTCGGGCTCGTTTGAGCGGGTCGGCTCAGGCGGAATGATGACCTGCGTGGGCAGTTGCGTCGGCGAGCCCGAAACACCTGGCCCCAGGAGTGTCGCGCACGCCAGGCTGGCCAGCGCCAGGCCGGCCACCGCCAGTGATCCGATCCGATGTAGTCTCACCATGGGGACGCCCTCCAAAAAGCAAACAGGTGAGTGGGCGGTCGGCGGGTGCGCCGCCGTCGACCCCTCACCTGTGCGGGATGCCCCCTATAGGACTCGAACCTATAACCCCACGGATGTAAGCCGTGTGCTCTGCCATTGAGCTAAGGGGACGACAGACCACTCCATTATAGCGACTCTCGAGCCGAGGCCTCAGGTTGATGATCGGTTGATATTTCGGCCAAAATCCACGTTTTCACCTATTGCCTCTTCACTATAAACCCCCTATCATGTCGAGGCGTTTTCCCGATCCCATATCTGCGGAGCCGCGATGACATCTTCATATGCTTACCCACAGCCGCACGGTCGCTCCTCGCGCCGTGTCTGGAACCTGATCGCTGCACTGAGCCTGGCGACCAGCGCCTGGTGGACTGCCCAGGGACAACCGCCGACTGTGGAAGCGGCCGGGACGATCTCGGGCGCGGCCTTCCTGGACTACAACCAGGACGGCCTCAATAACACCTCGGCCGGCGTCGGCCTGCCGGCGGTCGATCAAGGCGTGGCGGGCGTACAGGTACGGGCCTATGACTCGGCCGGCGCTCCCCAGGGCAATGCCACGACCGGCGCCGACGGCACCTACGCGCTGGTAACCACCGGAATCGGTCCGTATCGAGTCGAGTTCACGCTTCCGGCCGGGTACTTGCCCTCGGGTGAAGGCGCCGACAACGGCACCACAGTCCAGTTCGTGCCGAACGGGGGTGGCACCGCCAACCTGGGTCTCACGATCCCGAGCCAGTATTGCCAGAACAACCCGCTGCAATGCACGCCGCGTTTCGTCAACGGTCAAGCCTCGACCGGCTCCCTGGTCGGCAACACCGAGGGCCTGGTCGCCTTTCCTGAGGACAGCACCTCGGCGACCGGCGCCGGGATGATCACCACCACACTGGCCTCCAACATCGGCGCGACCTGGGGCGTGGCCTGGCAGCGCAGTTCGAATTCGCTTTTCGCCGGTGCGCTCGCCAAGCGCTATACCAGTTTCGGGCCCGGCGGCTCAGATGCCATCTACAAAATCACAGTCGACCCTGACACCGGCGTCGCCAGTGCGACCTCGGTCTTCGTCAACCTGACGACACTGACCGGCGGCCCGGCCGACACCGGCACGATCACGGGCCGCGACCTGGTCAACAACTCTTTTGGGACGCCTTCGTACGACGCCGACGCGTTCGCCAAGACCGGCAAGATCGCGCTCGGCGACCTGGAGCTCTCGGACGACGGCAACACGCTTTACGTCGTCAGTCTGACCGACCGCACGTTGTATGCCCTGGCGATCGGTCCGACCGGCACCGCGCCGACCAGCACCGTCGGAACGCCGATCACGCTTCCGGCCGGCGCCACCGCTTGCGCCGCGGCCGATCTGCGCCCGTGGGCCCTGGAGGTTCAAGGCGCCTCGGTTTTTGTCGGTGTGGTGTGCTCGGCCGAGAGCTCGGCCAACCGCGCGAATCTGCGCGCCTATGTGCTCGAGCTCAACGGATCGGCGTTCGACCTCGTCGCCGAATTCCCCTTGAGCTATCCGCGCGGCTGCGCGACGAATGAGAGCAGCACCTGCTTCCCGGCTGAATGGCAGCCCTGGCGCGACACCGCCAGCACCGTCTGCGGCGACGGCGGCAGTTGCGTGCAGCCGTATGGCAAGCAGATCATTTATCCCCAGCCGATCCTGGCCGACATCGAGGTCGACCGCGACGGTGCGCTGGTGCTCGGGTTGATGGACCGGTCCGGACATCAATGGGGCAACAACAACTACGGGCCGACCAGCGCCGGAACCAATCTCACGGTGAGCTTTATCAATTCCGCGACCGGCGCCGTCAACTCAACCACGTCGCTCACAGCGAC
>JAEURK010000325.1 GCA_016789175.1 Anaerolineales bacterium | reverse complement strand
CTCGCTTGACGTGATCGCCGACGCCGTCGACCAGGCCGGGTTACGGGCCTGTCTGTGTTACGAGGTCACCGATCGCGACGGCCCCGAACGCATGCGGGCCGGGATCAACGAGAACCTGCGCTTCATCAAGGCGGTGCAGGGCCGGCCGAACCTGTCCGCCACCTTCGGCCTGCACGCCTCGCTGTCGCTCTCGGCCGAGACGTTGGACGCCTGTCGGGCTGAACACGCCGGCGGCTTTCACGTCCATGTGGCCGAACACGAGGCGGATGAGTACGACAGCGTCAAGCGCAGCGGCCTGCGCGCCGTCGACCGTCTTTATCGGCACGGGATCCTGGGGCCGCAGAGCATCGCCGCACATTGCGTGCACATCGATGCCCGCGAAGTGGGCCTGCTGCGCGAAACAGGCACCTGGGTCACCCATCAGCCGCGGTCGAACATGAACAACGCCGTCGGCGCGGCTGAGATCGAAGGCCTGCTGCGCTCGGGTATCAGGGTCTGCCTGGGCAACGATGGGTTCTCGAACGCCATGTGGGAGGAGTGGAAGGCCGCCTATCTGTATCACAAGGCCGCCCACCGCGACCCGCGACGCGCCGGCGGCTACACGATCACCGAGATGGCGATCGACAACAACGCCGCGTTGGCCGGGCAGTTCTTCCCGGCTGCGCCGATCGGCGTCCTGGCGCCGGGCGCCTTCGCCGACGTCATCCTGGTCGACTATCACCCGATCACGCCGCTGACGGCCGGAAACCTGCCCTGGCACATCCTGTTCGGCTTCGAGCCCTCGGCCGTTACCGCCACCATCGCGGCCGGCAAAGTCCTGATGAAGGATCGCCGGTTGCTCTTCCTGGACGAAGCCGAGATCACGAGCCGCAGTCGCGCGCTCGCCGTCAAGGCCTGGGAACGTTACGCAAGATAGAGGGAAGAGAGCGGAGGGAGGTGGGAGAAGGGAACGCTATCGCGCTTTCGCTCCTCCCACTTCCCTCTTCCCTCCTCACAGGAGCCCCAATGCCTCCTCGCCAACCCTGGCATGCCGTCTCGCGCGAGCTGGTTGATTGCGCCATGGGACGTGTTTCGGCGGACCTGATCATTCAAGGCGGGCGCTGGGTCTGCGTCCAGACCGGCGAGATCCTGCCGGACATCGACATCGCGATCAAAGGCTCACGGATCGCATACGTCGGCCCGGACGCCGGCCACACTCTCGGCCCCGCTACCCGCGTAATCGACGCCACCGGGCGTTACCTCACACCGGGCCTGCTCGACGCGCACATGCACGTCGAATCGGGCATGGTGACGGTGACCGAGTTCGTTCGCGCCGTTGCGCCACGCGGCACGACCGGCATGTTCGTCGACCCGCACGAGATCGCCAACATCTTCGGTTTAAAGGGCGTGCGGTTGATGGTCGACGAAGCCGCCCTGCAACCGATCAACGTCTGGGTACAAATGCCGTCCTGCGTCCCGTCTGCGCCCGGGCTCGAGACCCCGGGCGCGCGCATTGGCCCCGCCGAGGTCCGCGAAGCCATGACCTGGCCGGGCATCATCGGCCTGGGCGAGGTGATGAACTTTCCGGCTGTCTATGCCAGCGAGCCTGGCCTGCACGCCGAGATCGCGGAGACGATGCGCGTTGGCCGCACGGTGGGCGGGCATTATGCCTCGCCTGACCTGGGCGTCGCTTTCCATGGTTATGCAGCCGGCGGCCCGGAGGACGACCACGAGGGCACCCGCGCGGAAGACGCCATCATGCGGGCCCGTCAGGGGCTGCGCCCGATGTTGCGCTTGGGCTCGGCCTGGTACGACGTCGCGTCGCAGGTCAAGGCGATCACCGAAGCCGGTCTCGATCCACGGCGGTTCATCCTGTGCACCGACGACTCGCACTCCGGCACGCTGGTCAACGAAGGCCATATGGACCGGGTGTTGCGGCATGCGATAGCGCAGGGGCTGGCGCCTATGACAGCGTTGCAGATGATGACCATCAACACCGCCGAGCACTTCGGCGTCAGTCGCGACGTCGGCTTGATTGCGCCGGGCCGCTACGCCGACATCGTGCTCACCCGCGAGTTGACGGATTTCCGAGCCGAGCTGGTGGTTGCGGCCGGCGAGGTCATCGCCGAGGATGGTCGCTGGTTGCGCGATCTGCCGCGCGTCGACTATCCGGTCGAGGTCATGCGCTCGGTCCATCTCGGGCGGCCGGTGACGACCGCCGACTTCCGGGTGCCGGTCCCGGAGAAACTGGCCGATCAAACCGCCGTGACAGCGCACGTCATCGGCGTCATCGAAAACCAGGCCCCGACGCGCCACCTGACGCTGCAGTTGGCGGTGAAGGAAGGGTCGGTCGCGGCGGACCCGGCTCAGGACGTCTGCAAGGTCGCCCTGGTCGAACGGCATGCCGGTACCGGCGGCGTGCAGGTCGGGTTCGTGCAGGGCTTTGGGTTCGATCGACCCTGTGCGATCGCGTCAACTGTGGCCCACGATTCGCATCACATGTTGGTGGTCGGCACCGACGACGCGCATATGGCCCAGGCCGCGAATGCCCTGGCCGCCTGCGATGGCGGCATGCTGGTCGCGCGTGACGGCGCTGTGCGCGCGACTGTCGAACTCCCCATCGCGGGTCTGATGTCGAACGAGCGCGCCGAAGTCGTGGCGGCCAAGGCCGAGGCCGTCTTGGCGGAATATCGCGCCTGCGGCTGCACGCTTCACAACGCCAACATGCAGCTCAGCCTGTTGGCACTTGTGGTCATCCCCGAATTAAGGATCTCGGATATCGGCCTGGTGGACGTGACGCAATTTCGACGAATTGAGGTACTATCTTAAATTGCGCTGGAGCCCGATTCCACGAGGGGCAAACTTTTCGCGTGGATCACCCGGTCTGGCGCTCGGAAACATGAATATCCTTATCGCTCGCACGACTACGTCCAAGGACGGGCGCCCAGCGCCAGCCGGCCGATTAGCCTGGGCAGGCGTCGCCGGCCTTGGCGGCGTCTTCCTGGCCATCGGCTTGTTAGTCTTTTGGGGGGCTGCCACCGCCCGCGCGGCAGCTTCCTGGTACGTGGCGCCGACCGGGAGTGATTCGGCGAGCTGCGGCACCCTGGCTCAGCCGTGTGCCACCCTGCAGTACACGTTCAACAAAACCGCTGCCGGCGACACGGTCTTTGTGGCCACCGGCACCTACATCGGCAGCGGCGATCAGGTCGCCCTGATCGATCATGCTCTGATGCTTTCGGGCGGTTGGAACTCCAGCTTCACGACGCAGGCGGGAAGCAGCACGGTCGACGGCCAGAATGCGCGCCGCGGCGTGACGATCGGTGACGATGCGCCCACCTCCTTCGAACGCTTCACCGTGCAGAACGGCCTGGCCACCAGCGGCGCTTACACCTCCGGGGCCGGGATCGCGGCCGGGGTCGACAGCCCCGTCACCCTCACGGATGTTACGCTTCAAAACAACACCTCGGTCGGCGGCGGCACGGGGTTGCTGGCCGAATCATCGGTGACGATCACGCGCGGCCTGGTACAGGGCAATACCTGCTCGGGCGTGTGCTACGGCGCCGGTGTGAGCACCGGTGGTTCGGCCCGGGTCGATGGGACCTCCTTCATCAATAACACCGGCGCGGATCGCGGCGGCGCGCTCGACGTCTTCATGGATCTGGTGATCCTCAACGCCAGCTTCACGGGCAACAACGCCAGCGGGTTCGGCGGCGCCGTCTACGTCAATCAGACGGTGCTATTGACCGACACGGTCTTTACGTCGAACAGCACCAACTATCAGGGCGGCGCGCTCTACAGTTTCGGGCATGCCCATCTGACCCGCCCGGTCGTAGAGGGCAACACGGCCTTTGACGAGGGCGGCGGCCTGGCCTTCAACACCACGGCCACCATCGTGGATGGCCGGGTGGCGCAAAACGTCTCGCAGATCGCCGCCGGGGGCGGCATCGCGAGCGCCGGCGCCATCACCCTGACCCGCACCGATCTGCTCACCAACACCGCCGTCACCCGTGGCGGCGGCATCACGGCCCGCGCCGGTCTGACGATGGTCGGCGGCACTGTGCGCGCCAACGCAGCCGATCAAGGCGGCGGGATCGCGCTGGGCTATTCGACCGGCAGCTCGATCCAGGGCGCGACCATCGTCAACAACACTGCCGACCAGCAGGGCGGCGGCATTCTGATCGCCAGCACGGTCCTGACGGCCTCCACCCCGGTTTCGCTCGACAACAACGTCATCGCGGCCAACTCGGCCACCAGCCAGGGCGCCGAGCTCGCGCTCTTCGGGCCGGGCGCCGCGGCCATCACCGGTCGCCACAACACCTTCTCGGCCCGAACGGCCGGCGCGGGCACGGGAGTCACCCTCGCCAACGGCGCCACAGGGGATAGCCTCAACCTGACCAACGCGATCTTCGCCGGGTATTCGGTCGGCGTTCAGGCCGGCGCCCAGACCGCGACCGCGTCGCTCACGGGCGTGCTGTGGTCGAGCGTGACCCAGCCCACCCAGACGAGCAACAGCGCGATCACGGTCTCTGGCGCCGTCACAGGTGCGGCCAGCTTCGTCAATTCCGCCGGGTACGACTTCCATATCGCCGACGGCAGCGCTGCGTACAACCAGGGCATCGCCACCGCGTTGACGACCGACATCGATGGCGAGACGCGCCCGCTCTATGGCGTGGCCGACCTCGGCGCCGACGAGCTCAACCTGGCGACTGATCTGGCGATCACCAAGCGAGTCTCGCCGGCCAACGCAGCGCCGGGCGATGCGATCACCTATACCCTGACCTACACCAACGTCGGCACGCGCGTGGGCTATGCCCCGATCGTCACCGATGTCGTGCCGACGGCCTCGCTCACCAATATCGCCTTCACCAGCAGCGGCGCTGCGATCACGGCCACACCGGGTCTGACCTATACCTGGTCGCTGGCCAACCTCGCCCCAGGCGCGGGCGGCACGATCACGATCACGGCTGACGTCCGAGACCCGATTGCAGCGCCCTTGACAGTCAACAACAGCGCCACGATCGAGTCGTGGGTCGGGGATCCGATCCTGGGCAACAACACCGGGAGCGCGGCCCTGGCCGTCAATGCGCCCATTGCGGGCCTCGCCGCCCAGAGCACCAGCCCGCAACCGCCGGGCACGCCCGTGTTCTTCACCGCGACCGTCACGGCCGGCACGAACGTGACGTATGCCTGGTCGTTCGGAAACGGCGGTACCGCCACCGGCGCCACGCCAAACCGAACCTATGCCGCGATCGGTGTGTATACGGCCGTCGTCACGGCCACCAACCCGCTCGGTTCGTCCAGCGTGTCGATTCCGGTGACGATCGCGGACACGCCCATCTCGGGGCTCGCGATCACTGGCCCTCTGACCCCGAGCATCAACACACCGACCACCTACGCGGCGTCGGCGACGACCGGCAGCAACCTGCTTTTCGCCTGGTCGACCGACCTTGGCCAATCCGGATCCGGGTCGCCGATCTCGCTGGCTTTCCCGGCGCTGGGCAGCCACACAATCACCGTGACCGCCACCAACACCACCGGCAGCCAGACCGTGCAGCACTTCGTGACGGTAGTCCCGGTGCAACTCTATCTCACACTCATCGCGCGTTTCTATTAGCCTATGTGGCAGCAATACCTCACTCCGCAGTCGTTGTCCGAAGCGCTTGACGCATTGACCGCGCACGGTGCAGGCGCTCGGGTGGTCGCCGGCGCGACCGACCTGATCCTGGAGCTGGAGCGAGGCGTGCGCCGCGGTGTTTCGGTCCTGATCGACCTCTCACGCCTTCCGGGGCTCGCCGATATCGCTCTGGGTGAGGACGGCAAGATCCATATCGGCCCGCTGGTCACCCACAACGTTGTGGCGGCGTCTCCACTCATCCAGGCGCGCGGTCTGCCGTTGGCGCAGGCAAGCTGGGAGGTCGGTGCACCGCAGATCCGAAACCGCGCCACCGTGGCCGGCAACCTGATCACGGCTTCACCAGCCAACGACACGATCACGCCGCTCATGGCGCTGGAGGCGGAGGTCACTCTGACCTCGCAGCGCGGCGCCCGGGTCGTGGCCTTGCGCGATTTCTACACCGGTGTGCGCCGCACTGTTCTGGCCGCGGATGAGATCCTGACCGACATCGCCTTCCCGGCCCTGGATCCGGCCGTCGCGCGCGGGATGTTCGTCAAGCTGGCGTTGCGTCGGGCGCAGGCGATCTCGCTCGTCAACGTGGCCGTGGTCGTGACGACCGAACCCGACGGCAGCAACTGGGCCGAGCGCACCATCACGGGTGCGCGGATCGCCCTGGGCGCGGTCGCGCCCACCATCATCCGCTGCCCGGAGGCCGAGGCCGGGCTCGTCGGCGGACGCCTGACCGACGTTGGCATCGCCGCGGCTGCAGCCCTTGCCAAAGCCGATGCGCGCCCGATCGACGATGTGCGCGCATCGGCTGTGTATCGCCGCCGGCTCGTGGCAGTTGGCGTCGGGCGCGCCCTGCGGGCTATCGCCTCCAACACCCAGCGCGGCGGGTTGCCCGAACGCCCGATCGTGCTGGCCGGCGCCGGCGCGAGCCCTGCCCAACCGGCGCTGTCAGGTTCGGGGATCACGACCACGATCAACGGGGTTCCGCATCGATTTGAGAACGCCGAACACAAGACGCTGTTGCGTCTGCTTCGAGAAGATGCCGGGCTGCCCGGGACCAAGGAAGGCTGTGCCGAGGGCGAGTGCGGCGCCTGCACGGTCTTCGTCGACGGCCTGGCCGTGATGGCCTGCCTGGTGCCCGCGCCGCGCGCCTCTGGCGCGACGATCGTCACGGTCGAAGGTCTTGCCCAGGGTGATCAATTGCACCCGGTGCAGCAGGCGTTCATCGACGAAGGCGCCGTGCAATGCGGATATTGCACCCCCGGCTTCTTGATGGCCGGCGCCAAGTTACTCGAGGAGCGCCCGCGACCGGAACGCCACGAGATCCAGCAGGCGGTCACGGGCAATTTGTGCCGCTGCACCGGTTACTACAAAATCGTCACTGCGCTCGAAAAGGCCGCGGCCGTGACCGCCGCCGAGTGACCACATCTCTGGGGGACACACGCGCATGAACGCGATCGGCCAATCCCATACCCGCATCGACGCCCGCGCCAAGGTCTTGGGCACCGCCCAGTACCCCGGTGACATCGATCTACCCGGCCAACTGTGGATGAAGATCCGCTTCGCCGGCCGCCCCCACGCCCGCATCGTCAGACTGGACACCTCTCGAGCCGAAGCGCATCCGGGCGTGGTCGCGGTGTTCACCGCCAAGGATGTGCCGGTCAACGGCTATGGCCTGGGCACGCCCGACCAACCGGTCTTGTGCGGCCCGGGGTCGACAAGCGCAGGCGCGGACGTGGTGCGGTTCGTCGGCGATCAGGTGGCACTGGTGGTCGCCGAGACCGAGCAGGCCGCGGCCGAGGCGCGCGATCTGATCGACATCGAATGGCAGGATCTGCCGCTCATCACCGACATCGATGCCGCCCTGCAACCGGGGGCTCACGAGATCGTGGCGAGCGCTCCCGGCAACGTCTTCATCCGCTACCGCATCCGCAAAGGCGAAGTATCAACCGCCTGGGCCGATTGCGACGTGATCGTCCAGGGCGAATACCACACGCCGATGCAGGAGCACGCCTACCTGCAACCGGAAGCCGGCGTAAGTTATATCGACGACGAGGGTCGCGTGACCGTCAAGGTCGCCGGTCAGTGGACGCACGAAGACCAGCTGCAGATCGCGCACAGCCTGGGGTTGCCGGCCGAACAGATCCGCGTGATCTATCCGGCCATCGGCGGCGCCTTTGGCGGGCGCGAGGACATGTCGATCCAGATCGTCCTGGCTCTGGCGGCCTGGAAACTGCGCCGGCCGGTCAAGATCATCTGGTCCCGCGAGGAGTCGATCGTCGGGCATCACAAGCGCCATGCTTTTCGAATCCGCGCCAAATGGGGCGCCAAGCGCGACGGGACGCTGGTCGCTGTCGAATCGGAGGTTGTCAGCGATGCCGGCCCCTACGCCTATACCTCGCCCAAGGTGCTGGGAAACGCGACGCTGTTGGCGACCGGCGCCTACGAAATCCCGCACGTCGCCGTTGACGCGCTGACGGTCGCCACCAACAACGTCCCGGGCGGCGCCTTCCGCGGTTTCGGCGGCCCGCAGGCGACGTTCGCGGCCGAGATGCAAATGGACAAACTGGCCGCCGCGCTTGGGCTCGACCCGGTCGCGATCCGGCTCAAGAACGCGCTGACCGACGACTCGATCTGGTCGGTCGGCACGCGCGGCCCGAAAGGCGTGACGATCAAGCAGGTCATCGCCGATTGCGCCACCGCGGCGGGGTGGGACGCGGCCGCAGATGCGGCGCGCACCCGCCCGGCGTCCGGGGCGCCGCATCTGCGGCGCGGGCGCGGTTTCGCCTGCGCGGTCAAGAACATCGGCTTCTCGTTCGGCGCGCCTGAATCGTCCGAAGCTCGGGTCGAGATCCAGGGCGACGGCGAGATCGAACGCGTGATCGTGTTCGCGGCGGGTTCGGACTGTGGCCAGGGCGCGCACACCGCCTTTGTCCAGATGGCGGCCGCCGGGGCCGGCGTGAGCTTCGACAAGGTCGAGATCGTCGCCAGCGACACGGCCACCAGCGGCGATTCGGGCAGCGCTTCGGCCTCGCGTCTGACCTACATGGCCGGCAGCGCGATCAAGGGCGCGGCCGAAGCGGCGCGCAAGAAGTGGGACGAAGAAGAGCGGCCCGCCAACGCGAGCTTTGTCTTTCGCCCGACCCCGACCACCGGCTTTGGCGCCGACGATGGTCATTGCGATCCGAATTTCGCGTACGGCTACGTCGCCGAAGTGGCCGACGTCGAGGTCGACCTCGAGACCGGTCAGGTGCGGCTGGTGGAGATCGTGTGCGCTGACGACGTCGGGCGCGCCATCAATCCGCAGCTGGTTGCGGGCCAGATCGAAGGCGCCATCGTTCAGGCGGCCGGCTATGCCGTGCTCGAGAACTTCGTCATGCGCGAGGGGCGCGTGCTGACCCCGCACCTGTCGACCTACCTGATCCCGACGGTGCTCGATGTGCCTGAGCGCGTCAAGCCCGTGATCCTGGAATACGCCGAGCCCGGCGGGCCCTGGGGCGCGCGCGGCATGGCCGAGATGCCGTACCTGCCGCTGGCGCCCGCCGTGGCGGCTGCCATCCATGACGCCACCGGCGTCTGGATCGACCAGTTCCCGTATACACCCGAACGCGTGCTGCAAGCCCTGATCGACGCGGGCGTCGTCACGGAGGCCTGATGGCCCTCAACCATGTGCTGGGATATCGTTGTTCGGTTTGCGGCGCCGAGCAGGCCTACGCCCCGCGTGACGTGGTGTATGCCTGCCCGCGCTGCAGCGGCAACTTTGACCTCGTCTTTGACTACGAAGCCATTCGTCGTGCAGCGCCGGGGCGGGCCACGCCCGAACCGTCGCTCTGGCGCTACCTGCCGTTGCTGCCGGTCAGCGATCCCGGCCTGACCGGCACACCGTTGCGCGCCGCAGGCTGGACCCCGCTGTACCGGGCCGAGCGGCTCGAGGAGCGGCTGGGCCAAAACCGGGTCTTCATCAAAGACGATGGGCGTAATCCGACCGCCTCATTCAAGGATCGCGCCAGCGCCGTGGTTGTCGCGCGCGCGCTCGAACTAGGTGTCAGCCGCGTGGTGACCGCCTCGACCGGCAACGCCGGCGCCGCCCTGGCAGGCATGGCCGCGGCCGCCGGGGTGCCGGCCACGATCCTGGCGCCGGCCTCGGCCCCGCCGGCCAAGGTCGCGCAATTGCTGGTCTTCGGCGCGCAAGTCGTGCTGGTTGACGGCACCTATGACGATGCTTTTGATCTGACGGTCCAGGCGGCCGAGACCTTTGGCTGGTACTGTCGCAACACGGGCTACAACCCGTTCACGGCCGAAGGCAAGAAGAGCGCGGCGTTCGAGATCGCGGAGCAACTGGCGGCGTTCTCGGTCCCCATCGACGGCTGTTGGCCGGTGCCCGACGTGCTCTGCGTGTCGGTCGGCGACGGCAATATCTTGAGCGGCATCTGGCGCGGCTTCCAGGACTTGCTGCGTCTGGGCTGGACCGAGCGAATGCCGAAGTTGATCGGTGTTCAGGCGGAGGGATCGGCCGCCTGCGCGCGCGCCTGGGAGAGCCAGGCCGAGAAGATAGTGCCGGTCTCGGCCCGCACCCTGGCCGACAGCATTTCCGTCGATCTGCCCCGCGACGGTCTGCGGGCCGTTCACGCCGTGCGGGACACCGGTGGGTCCTTCGTGGTCGTGAGCGACGACGAGATCCTGGCCGCCATGGCGACCCTGGGTCGTGAAGCCGCGGTCTTCGCTGAGCCGGCCGGGGCGACCGCCTACGCCGGGCTTGCCAAGGCCGTCGGACAGGGCCTCGTCCCCGCCGACGCGAGCGTGTTGGTCATGAACACGGGCAACGGCCTCAAAGACGTCGCCAGTGCACGACGCGCCGTATCGGAACCGATGCGCATCGCGCCCAATCTCGAGTCATTGCGCGAAGCTCTCGGCGCGAGGTCGGCGTGAGCACGCTGCTGGTCCGCAACGCCACGGTGTTGGTGACCCACGACGCCAAACGGCGCGAGATCGCCAACGGCGGCCTGTTCGCGCGCGACGGGATCATCACCCAGGTAGGGCCCAGCGCCGAACTGCCGACCGAGGCGGATGAGGTGCTCGACCTGAGCGGCCACGTCGTGCTGCCGGGGCTGGTCAACACCCACCACCATCTCTATCAGACCCTGACCCGCGCCGTGCCCGCGGCCCAGGACGCCGACCTTTTCCATTGGCTGGTCACGCTCTACCCGATCTGGGCCCGGCTCACACCGGACGCCGTGCGCGTCTCCACGCTCACCGGCCTGGCCGAATTGGCGCTGTCCGGGTGCACCACGGCCTCCGACCATCTGTACATCTTTCCAAACGGCTGCCGTCTGGATGACGAGATCGAATCCGCTCGCGAGATCGGCCTGCGCTTCCACGCCACGCGCGGCAGCATGTCGCTCGGCGAGTCGCACGGCGGTCTGCCGCCCGATCGCTGCGTCGAGAACGAGCCCTTCATCCTGCGCGACTCGCAGCGCCTGATCGAGCAATATCACGACCCCAGGCCCGGAGCGCTGCTGCGGATCGCGCTCGCGCCGTGCTCGCCGTTCTCGGTCACCGGCGACCTGATGCGCGAGTCCGCGCGTTTGGCACGCGCCCACGGTGTCGGCCTGCATACCCACCTGGCCGAGACGTTGGACGAGGAGCAGTTCTGCCTGGCCCGGTTCGGGCACAAGCCCGTGGCCTACATGGAGTCGGTCGAGTGGCTAGGCAACGAAGTCTGGTTTGCGCACTCGGTTCACGTCGATGACGCCGAGATTGCGACCTACGCCCGGTGCGGCTGCGGCGTCGCGCATTGCCCGACCAGCAACATGCGCCTGGCGTCCGGGATCGCGCCCTTGCAGAAGTTGCGGGCCGCCGGGGTCAAGGTCGGCCTGGGCGTCGACGGCTCGGCCAGCAACGACGGTTCATCGCTCCTGGCCGAGGCCCGGCAGGCCCTGTTGCTGGCACGGCTCGGCCTGGTCGAACACCAGCGCTGGGGCCAGGGCGTGGCACCGTCCGGCGCCGCGCAACTCACAGCTCGTCAGGCGCTCGAGATCGCCACCCTGGGCGGCGCATCCGTGCTGGGTCGCGACGACATCGGCGCCCTCGCCCCGGGAATGTGCGCCGATTTCTTTGCGCTGGATTTGAGCCACGTGACCTACGCCGGCGCGCTGCACGACCCGGTGGCGGCCGTGCTCTTCTGCTCCCCGACCCCGGCCGCGTACACCGTCGTGCACGGTCGCACGATCGTGCGCCAGGGCCGGCTGACGACGATCGATCTGCCGGTCGTCCTCGAGCGCCACAATCGCATCGCGCGCGCCATGATCGCGCCGCGCTAGAACCGATACCGGGAATGGCCGGATATCGCGGCGCGCCCCGGAGACCGCGCCGATTTTCGGCCGTTTTCAGGGCATAGTCCGGGCGTCATTCCCGATATCGGACGTCACCCGACCAGGCGCGCCTCGATCCAATCGGCCACCCCCGCCGTGGCGCGGCTCACATCCATAGCCTGCGTGTCCACCAGCCTGTAATCGGCCGCGGTTGACGGGCCTTCGGTTCGCAGCCAGTGATTGAAATCGAGCTGCCCCTGCACAAAGTCAGCGCCGCCGGTGACGCGGCCGAGCAATGCCTGGCATAGCGATGACTTGCCCGACCCGCTCGCGCCACCGACGGCGAGCAACGGTCGCCGCACAAAGGCCTGCCGATGCCCGCAGACCGGGCAGATCGACACAGGCCCGGCCGGGTCGACGACGCGGTCGGGTCGGTGCTCGTCACGTTTCGGGCAGATGGTGTACACCGCCTAACGCCCTGCGACAGGCACCAGCAGCGCGCTGGTAGCCGCCTGGGTCTGCAATTCGCCGACGCGCGGCACGCTGTACCCCCACCGCGCGCTGGTCTCATCCTCCAACCAGCGGAAAAGCTCCATGGTGGCCTCGAGCGCGCCGGCCAGATCGGCCGGGTCGTAACGCCCGAAGATGCGCGGCAGGGCGGCCACGGCCCGTGGGTCGGCCCATTCCTCCAGAAAACGCCCACGCAGCCAG
>JAEURK010000297.1 GCA_016789175.1 Anaerolineales bacterium | reverse complement strand
GTCGAAGAGCGCGCGCCGAAAGATAGGGCCGTGAAAGAGCGGTGTGGGTTTTGAGGAGGATGGCAACATTTTGGGACCCGATGAGGGTGAGCGGATGGATCGGCTGGGCGCGACCGGCGGGCGAGTGCGCCTCACCCGCCGCGCAAGGTATCGACCTGTTCGCGCCACAGGAGCAGGCCATACTCCGCGACGATCGAGATGGCCAGCAACAGAGTGCGACCAAGTCCGGCCGTCGCCGTGAAGACCCAGACTTGAGCGATCAGGAAGATGACGATCACCAGCAAAGAGGACCAGTGTGCCGACCAGTGACTCGCGGGCGCCGGCGTCCAGGGGCTCGCCTCGTTCGTGTCGCCGTCTGAGCGTTTCATTAGAAGGTCCTCCCTTGCAGCATGAGCAGGTGCTCGACGATCGGTCCGAGCGTTAGCGCTGGAAAGAACGTCAGGGCGCCCACGATCAAGATCACGGCGACCAGCAGGCCGACGAACAGCGGTTGATGGGTCGGAAAGGTGCCGGCCGAGGCCGGTGTGATGCGCTTGGCCGCCAGGCTCCCGGCGATCGCCAGCGCCGGGAGGAGCACGGCGAAGCGGCCGACGAGCATGGCCACTCCCAGGGCGATGTTGTAAAAGTCGGTATTCGCGTTCAGCCCGGCGAAGGCGCTGCCGTTGTTGTTCGCCGCGGATGAAAAGGCGTAGAGAATCTCCGAAAGACCGTGCGGCCCGGCGCTCGACAGCGATCCGAAGCCGATCGGCAGGAGTGCGGCCAGCGGCGCCAGGATCAAGATCACGGCATTGGGGGCGATGATGGCGACCATCGCCAGCCGCACTTCAAAGCTCTCGATCTTCTTGCCAAGGTATTCCGGCGTCCGGCCGACCATCAACCCGGCCACAAACACGGTGACGATAACGTGCATCAGGATCCCGTACAGACCAGCGCCGACGCCGCCGAAGATCACCTCACCCAGTTGCATGTTGATCAGGGCCACCAGGCCGACCAGCGGCGTCAGGCTGGAGTGCATGGCGTTCACTGAGCCGTTTGACGCCGCCGTTGTTGCCACAGCCCACAGCGTGCTGCCGACTGGCCCGATCCGCACCTCTTGACCCTCGAGTGTTCCGTAACTGAGCTGCGACCACAGAGCCACAGCCAGGCCGGCCGCAAACAGGACGACCATGGCCGCGAACAGGCTCCAGCCCTGGCGCACGTCGCCGACCAGCTTGCCAAAGGTGTAGGTGAATGCCCCCGGGATGATCAGGATCGCCAGGGCCTGAAGGAAGTTCGAGAGCGGCGTCGGGTTTTCGAACGGGTGCGCACCATTGGCGTTGAAGAAACCGCCGCCGTTCGTGCCTAGCATTTTGATCGCGATCTGTGAGGCAGCCGGCCCAAGCGGAATAACCTGCTCGGCGCCGCTCAATGTGAGCACTGACACGTAGGGCGCAAAGCTCTGCACCACGCCCTGTCCGATAAGTACGACCGCCAGGCCAAGCGAAAGCGGCATGAGGACATAGAGCACAGAGCGCACCAGGTCGTCCCAGAAATTGCCGAGTGATTGCGTCGAGCGGCCGGCCAGACCACGCATGAATGCGACGGCGACTGTCATGCCGGTCGCCGCGCTCACGAAGTTCTGGACGGCCAGGCCCAGCATCTGAGTGAGGTATGACTGGGTCGTCTCCCCGGCATAGCCCTGCCAGTTGGTATTCGTCATGAAGCTCACGGCGGTGTTGTAGGCCGACCAGAGGCCGACCGGGCCCAGGCCCTGCGGATTGAGCGGCAGATAGTGTTGCGCCAACTGGAGGATCAGCACCACCCCGAACCCCCAGGCGTTGAACCAGAGCAGGGCCGTCGCGTAGGCGCGCCACGACATCGCAACCCGCGGGTCAACCCCGGCCAGGCGGTGGATGGCGGTCTCGATCGGCTGCAATGTGTGGATCTGCCCGGTATAGACCCGAGCCATGTAGCCGCCCAAAAGGCGTGTCCCTACGATCAAGAGCGCGAAGTAGAGGCCGACAACGGCCCAATCCGTCGCTGCCATCGTCAAAACCGCTCCGGCAGCAACAGCACCACGGTCAGATATGCGAGCAGTGCCAGCGCCACGCCGGCCGCGACCCAAAGTTCGGCACCCATAGCGGAAGTTCCTCCGCGTTCAGTCTATGAAGTTGGCGATCAGAACGCGGTCAAAACCGACCGAGAGGCCGTCAAAAGGGTGTCAAAGCGCCGGCTGGGGTCGGAGCGCGGCTTGTCAGCCGCCGAGCCAGAGGATCAAGGGGGTCAGGGTGAGCGGACTGAGCACGGTCGTCACGACAACCGCCGCCGTCGTGAGCTCGAGATCCAGATCATATTGCATGGCGATCACCGTGGTGACGACCGCCGCCGGCATCGACGCCTCGAGGATCCCGGCCTGGCGCGCGGCACCGGTCAGGCCCAGCGGCCCCGCCAGCAGCCAGGCCACGCCGGGCGCCACGATCAGCTGCAGGCCCACACTGGCTGCCACGGCCATCCATTGCTTGGGTGAGAGCGCGTTCAGGCGTGACGCCGAGATCTGCATGCCCAGCACGACGAGCATCACCGGGATGGTGGCATCAGCCATCAAACTGACAGCCCGATCCAATGCCACGGGCAGCGTCCAACCCGCCAACCGCAGTATTTCGGCCGCGATCACGGCGTAGAAGGCCGGAACTTTGAGGAGCTCGCGCGCCGCCGAACCCGCCTGGGCCCGTCCGAGGCCGGCGATGAACACACCGGCCGTGTACACGGCGAAGGTGCTGGCGATGAAGAAAGCCACGGCATAACTCAGTGCTTCCGCGCCAAACGCAAAGCGCACAACCGCCAGTCCGAAATTGCCCCCGTTGACGAACGTGGCCGAGAGGACCAGGGTGGCCCAGCGGCGGCGATCCAGCCGCAGCAACCAGCCGGTGGCGGCGCCGCAGAGCAACATCACCCCGATCACGGCCACGGTGAAACCCGTCATGCGAGCCAGGGCTGCGCCGCTGACCTCAGACTTCAGGAGCGAGCTGAACACCAGACAGGGGCTGAAAATGTAGAACACCAGCTGCGAAATCGCGCGGATGTCGAGCTGGGCGCGTTTGTGGATGACGAATCCCAGGCTGGCGCAGATCAAGACAGGCAGTAGATTGTCGAGGAAGATGGCTGTCATCGGGCAAAAAAACGCCCCGCTGGGCGGGGCGTCGGATCGGGCCGAAGCCTTAGTTCAATCGATCGTCGAGCTTCTTTTTGGGATCGAGCTCGGCGTCAAAGTCCGGCATCTCGTCCAGCTCGAACAGGGCGAAATCGGCGACATCATCGTGGAAGGCCGCGTTCTCGAGTGCCTCTTCGATGAAATCCCGCTCGGTGTCGTCGCGTGTGCGTTCGAGCAGCGTCTCGAGCGCCTTGCGGGCCTCCTGCCCGCCGATCTGACCGAGGCTCCAGATGGCCGCCTCGCGGATCTGCAGGTCCGGGTCCTTGATCAGCTTCTTCAGCGGCTTCACCGCGCGTTCGAGTTCGAGCTCGCCGGCCGAGCGGACCGCTTCAAAGCGCAGCTCGTTGTCGGTGTTCTCGATCTCGGCCAGCACGGCGTCGGCCCACCGGTCGTCGGCGCTGCGCCCCATCGCAAACAGGGCACTCACGCGGAACCGTTGATCCGGCGACTCGTAGGCGGCCTGGATCAGATCCGGGACCTCGTCGCGACTTGAAAAGGCCAACGCCTCGAGCGCGCGGCGCCGCACTTCAGCCTGGTCGGGCCCGTTGATGACCGCCAGGAGAGTCGCTTCAAGGCGTTGCGCCTGGCCGGCCTGGATCTCGTCCACTTCACCCATGTACACGAAGCGCCCAAGCGTGCTGGCGGCGGCAGCGCGCACCTCGAGATCCGGATCGAAATTCAGGCGCTCGACCAGCGGGCCCATGAGGGTTTCGTCCTCGGCCTCCCACAGCCCGTTGATGCCGGCTCTGCGGACCTCGGCGTCCTCGTCGTCCATGGCCAGCCGGAATATCTCGGTGAAGTCGACTTCGTAGTTTGCCTCAGCCAGTTCGATCAGATCTTCGATCAGGCCCTGGCGCCTCTGCAGCGGGATATCAGGCCAGGCGCGCTCAAAGGTGTCCAGGGGCTGGCCGCTCAGATCGGAAAGCGAATACAGCCCGGCCGTGGGTACGGCTGTGTCGGCGCTTTTCAGGGCGCGGAGAACTTCCTCAAAGCGGGAGACGTTCTTGCTCGCGGGCATGCTTACCTCGGGATCACGGGGTTGACGATGTCGAAGTACGTGATCACGGCCATCAGGCTGAGCAGGACGACCATCCCTGCCAGATGGACGAGGCCCTCGCGGGCAGGATCGATCCGCCGGCCACGGATCGCTTCGACGAGCACGAACAAGATGCGACCGCCGTCAAGCGCGGGCAACGGCAGGAGGTTGGTCAGCCCGAGCGCGATGCTGATCAGGCCGATGAACTGCACGATCGGAAACCACGTGTTGGCGCGCTGCGAAGCGGCCACGATCAACTCGGTCGCCTGATACATCCCGACCGGGCCGACCGGGCGCGCCAGCTCCGGCTGGATCGTGCCCTGGATCAGCCGACCGGGCAGGCTGACGACCTGACGAAACTGGAAGGCCATCTCTTCGCCGGCGTAGCGCACTGCATCGGGCCAATCGTAACCGGGCCCGATCGGGAGTTCGCGGCTCAGACCGACGCCCATGGCGCCCTGGCCCTCGGGCGTTTCTTCGGGCAGGCGCGGGCGGAGATCCGCCGCGACCTCGATCCCATCCCGCAGCACCACGATCGTGATGATCTCACCGCGACGTGCGCCGATCCGATCTTGAAGGTCCGACGTGTAGTGGATTTCGGTTCCGTCCACGCTGACGACGATGTCGCCGGCCTGGAGGCCGGCCGTCTCGGCGGGCGAACCCGGCACGACCTCGGCGATCCCGACCGCGGTCGAGTTGATCCGGAAAGCGATCGTGAAGACCAGGAAGGCGAAGATCAGGTTGAAGAGCGACCCGGCTGCCAGGATCCAGATCCGGGCGCGCTTGGAGGCGGTGGCCAGCCCATCGTGGGCTGACGCGTCATCCTCCCCGCGTGGACGAACAAAACCGCCGATCGGCAAGAGGTTGAGCGAGTAAACCGTGCTCTCGCCGCCGAGCGCTTCCGGCGTGGGAACGTTGCCGCCGAGGAAGAATTTCAACCGCTTCTCGCGCTTGCTCCAGACGGCGCCGAAGAGCCGGGGTGGGAAGCCGAGCGCGAACTCTTCGACAAAGACCTTGACCGAACGCGAGGCGACGAAGTGTCCGAGTTCATGGATGAAGACGAGGGCATTCAGGATCACCAGGAAGATGATCAGATTGCCGGCGCCTCCGAAGGGTAATGCGTCCATGGGTCGATTATACCGCCCGTGCAGGGCCGAGAATGAGCGTGGACTATGGAACGAAGTCGGTTGCCGGCTCGTGTTTGCTGATCAGGCGATGATGCGGGCCGGCCCGCCGGGGGCGGCTGCCAATACGTCCGGCACGCCCAACGCACGCAGCCGGCGCTCGACCTCAGGTGCGTGCTCGGTCGGGGTCAGGCAGTGCACGTTCGGCCCCGCGTCGATCGTGAAACATACGGGCAGGCCTTCAGCGCGCCAGACGGGCACGGCCTGGATGACGGCGATCGTCAATGGCTGCCAGTAGAAAAGAGGCGGGCGGCTGGTCATCATCACCGCGTGCATGGCCACCGCGTCTTCCTCGACGATCTCGGAGAAGGCCGAAAAGTCACGCGCCAGCAGAGCTGTCCGGCAGAGCGACAGGCGCCGTGGGGCGTCAGCGACTCGCGCAGCCTGGAAGGGGCTGGTGTCGGCCAGTCCGTGGCCCTCGGTCGAGCCGGTGGCCTTGTGCGCGGCACTGAGGACCGCGATCACGTCGGTCAGCGCCCAATGTTCGGGCGGCGCGATGGTTCTGGCGTAGCTATCCTCGCCCGATGGCTGTTCGCCGGCCAGCCACTCGGTGAAGCCGGCTGGGATCGAGCGCGAGGCCGAGCCCGAGCCGCGCCGCGCCAAGACCGAGAGGTCGACTTCGTTCAGAGCCAGCCCGGCGGCCCGAGCAGCAGCGACCGTCAGGGCGGCAAATCCGGAAGCCGATGAGGCAATCCCGGCCCCAGAAGGGAAGGTGTTGTGGGAGGTGACAACCGCCCGAGCGCTCAGGCCGGCAGCCGCACGCACCAGGTCGAGGTGGCGTGTGACCCGTGCCAGGGCAGCCCCGGTTGTCGGGTGGCCATTCAGTGTGAGTGCGTCTGGGCCCGGCAGGGAGGGATCGAAAGCCACGGTTGTCACGGTCTTGAGACCGGCCAGGTTCATCGAGAGCGAGGCATTGCTCGGCAGGCGCAGCGTTTGATCGCGATTGCCCCAGTACTTAATGAAGGCGATGTTGGAAAGCGCTTCGGCGGTGGCTGTGTGCATGGGTGACTGATATCGGAAAGCGGCCAACCGGGCCGTCGGTCCGCAATCCCCAAGCATACACCAGGTGTCACCCGGCACGGTGCCCGCCGCGGTGCCCGCCGCCCTGGATGTCTGGGCTAACGCACCGCACCTCCGCGGCTTTCGTCAGTCTTCTCCCAACAGGGCTGAACGGTTACGGAACGTCGTGACGGAAGTGGCAAAGAAACAGGTCATCGCGAACAAGGTGCCGTAGCCCTGCCCTGGTTGTGAGGACAACGGGATGCTCCAGCCTCAGCCGTTATTGGGTACCTCTCGAACGAGGCCAGGTCCTGGGCGGAGTATCGTTGCGGGTCACGGATCACGCGGGGTCTGTGTACAGGGCCCGCCGTCCAAAAGCGGCCCAAAACCAGTGCGTGGCGGCCGCCCCGTGTAAGCTTTGTCGCGAGTTTGGAGCGTTCAGTGGGCCCAACGCAGCCGGGTCGCCCAAATGGGTGATCCGGGGCGGGCGGCATTTAATTGGAAACGGTTCTTGTTCCACTTTGTAATGATTCTTGACAAACGAAGGGCCCATGTTAGAATGACTCCTAACCTGCACGGGCC
>JAEURK010000243.1 GCA_016789175.1 Anaerolineales bacterium | reverse complement strand
CGGTGTCCAGGCAGCTGGTCTTCGACCTCCAGCCGGATCTGTTCGTCAGCTTCGACGGCTTCATCGAGGCCGACCTGGGCGTCAACAACCCGGAGTTCCTGGCCCAATACGAGCCGACGGTTGGCCTGCTCAGTCGCGCTTCGTTCGCCACGCAGCGGTTGATGGTTTACCGCCGCAAGGATCTGCCAATCGAGGTGGCGCTGCCGGCGGCCATGACGCCTGCGCCGGTGGTCTACGCCGACGGGCTGTTGCGCCTCGAGGGTTACCTGACTCGCTCCGACCGCACAGCGGAGTATCGCTATTTCGAGATCATGTTGGTCTGGCGTAACGGCGACACGGTGCCGACGCGTGACCTGGTGGCGCAGGTCGACTTGATCGATGCCGATGGTGTCCAGGTGTTTCAGGTCATCAACTTTCCGGGCGAGGGCCAGTTGCGCACACCCGGCTGGCGTCCGGGTCAGATCACCCTGGACCGCTACGAGCTCAAGTTGCCGGCCGAGGACGCCGGCCCGTACAGCGTCCGAGTCACGCTGCGCGATTACGGCGAGCCCACGACGGTCCCGGCCACGGCCAGGAGTGCTGCATCGCTCGAGGGCGATACCCTGGTGCTGACCGGGCTGGAGCCGTAAGTAGCGGCACGCAAGAGGATCGAGACGAGCGGCCCGAACGCCCTGGCCTTTCGCGAGGGCAAACGCACCACATTTGGCCCCCGGCCTGATGCCGCGGATATCGCCGATAGGTTGTGTGTTTCCACGATCAGCGCCATCCACGAAGTCCGTGGCAAAGGAAAACGGATCGATTCGGACGCGCTGGCTCAGTCCATGCACGCTGTGCCGCCATTCCAGCGTAAAATAGGCCCGACATGAAATACATCGCCACCGTCAACGAACAGGCATTCGAAGTCGAGATCAACGAAGACCATCGTGTCCTGCTGAATGGACAACCGGTTTCGGTCGATTTCGACGCCGTCAGCGATCAACCGGTCTTTACCTTGCTGGTCGACGGCAAATCCTATGAAGCCTTCATCATCGAAGGCCTCGGTGACGAGCTGCTGGTGCAGTTGCGCGGCCAGCAATACGCTGTGGTGGTCGAGGATGAACGCGAGCGGCGTCTCAGGGCTGCGGGCCTGGGCGAAGGGGGCGGCGGCCCGGGCGAGTTTCAGCTCAAGGCGCCGATGCCGGGCCTGATCGTGGCAATCCCGGTCACCGAAGGCCAGCACGTCCATAAAGGCGACAATCTGGTCATCCTGGAATCGATGAAGATGCAGAACGAGCTCCGCGCGCCGCGCGATGGCGTGGTCGCGCGCATCGCCATCGCAGCCGGCGAGGGCGTCGACCAGAACCAGGTTCTGGTTGTGTTGGCCCCCAGGCAAGCCCAATGAAAGAACGCAAAGACGGTTTTGAGACAAGTTCGGGCATCCCGCTCGAGCGCGCCTTCGGCCCGGTCGAGCCCCTGCCCGGCCTGGGCCAGCCGGGCGAGTACCCGTACACTCGCGGCATCCAGCCGACCATGTACCGCGGCCGGTTCTGGACCATGCGCCAGTACGCGGGCTATGCCACGGCTGAGGAATCCAACCAGCGCTACAAATTCCTGCTCGGAAAAGGTCAGACCGGCCTCTCGGTCGCCTTCGACCTGCCGACCCAGATCGGGTACGACCCCGACGACCCGCACGCGCTCGGCGAGGTCGGCCGGGTCGGGGTCTCGGTGGCGACCCTGGACGACATGGCGCGCCTGTTTGACGGCATCCCGCTCGACCAGGTCAGCACCTCGATGACCATCAACGCCCCGGCCGCGATCCTGCTGGCGCTGTACATTGCGGTCGCCAGGCGCCAGGGCGTCGACGTGCGCGGGCTGCGCGGCACGATCCAAAACGATATTCTCAAGGAATACATCGCCCGCGGGACGTACATCTTTCCGCCCGCCCCATCGATGCGCCTGATCACGGACGTGTTCCGCTATTGCCAGACCGAAGTGCCGCTTTGGAACACGATCTCGATCTCGGGCTATCACATCCGCGAGGCCGGCAGCACGGCTGCCCAGGAAGTCGCGTTTACACTCGCCAACGCCATCGCCTATGTGGAAGCGGCGCTGACGGCCGGGCTGGCTGTCGATTCGTTTGCGCCGCAGCTGTCGTTTTTCTTCAACGCCCACAACGAGTTTCTGGAGGAGATCGCCAAGTTCCGGGCCGCGCGGCGGTTGTGGGCGCGGTTGATGCGCGAGCGCTTCAAGGCTCAGGACCCGAAATCCTGGATGTTGCGTTTTCATACGCAGACCGGAGGCTCGACGCTGACCGCCCAGCAGCCCGAGAACAACGTCATCCGCGTCACGCTGCAAGCCCTGGCGGCCGTGCTCGGTGGCACACAGTCGCTGCACACCAACAGCCTCGATGAGGCGCTCGGCCTGCCGACCGAGCGCGCGGCCCAGATCGCTCTGCGCACTCAGCAAATCATCGCGCATGAATCGGGCGTGGCCGACACGGTCGACCCGCTCGCCGGCAGCTATGCGATCGAGTCTTTGACCGACGCCATCGAGGCCAGGGCGCTCGACTACATCAACCGGATCGACGCCATGGGCGGCGCGCTGAAAGCCATCGAGCGCGGATATGTCCAAAACGAAATCCAGGACGCCGCCTATCGCTATCAACAGGCCATCGACCAGGGCTCGCAAACCCTGGTGGGCGTGAATGCCTTTCAAGACGGCGGCGCTCCGGTGCCGGTCGAGATCCAAAGGATCGACCCGGCCATCGAAGCCGCGGCCCACGCGCGCATTTCGAGCTACCGGGCTGCACGCGACGTCGGCCGCGCGGCCGAGATGCGCGCCCAGGTCGAGTCGGCCGCCCGCGGAACCGAGAACCTCATGCCGGTGCTGATCGCAGCGGTCGAGGCCGGTCTGACCCTGGGCGAGATCGCCAATGCTCTGCGTACAGTGTGGGGCGAGTATCAGCCGACGTTTTAGCGACCTCGGTCGACCCGGAGCGCCTTATGTCCATTTCGACGCGCATCAATCACATCGCGCTGGTCGTCGATGACCCTGAGGTCGCGCTCCGCTTCTGGCGCGACGGGCTGGGCCTGGCGCTCGAGTGCACCGAAGCCGTGCCTGAGCAGGCGGCCGAGGTCTCATTCTTGCCGCTGGGCGAAAGCCACGTCGAGCTGGTTCGCCCGACCACTGCCGATTCGGGCCTGGCCAAATACCTCGCGAAGCGTGGGCCCGGTATGCACCATGTGTGCGTCGAGGTAGACGACGTCGGCGCCATGTTGGAGCGGCTCAAGGCGGGTGGCTTTCGTTTGATCGACGAGTCGCCGCGTGTGCGCGCCAACGGCACGCGTTATGCCTTCATCCACCCTGAGGCAACCTCCGGCGTGCTGGTCGAGCTTTACGAAAGCGCGCGCTGAAGAAGGATCGTTGCCGGTGAACAACCGTCCCCAACCAATGCCATCCCTGAACCTATTGAACGCGTAAAGACCGTCCCTATAATGACGGGTAATTGTTTGACCTGTGACACACACAGGACGTCATTGATACGAAGTGCCGTGAAAGGATAAATCCACATGTTGACTTTCAAGAATCAAAAGGGTCAAGGCCTGGTCGAGTACGCGCTCATCCTCGTGCTGGTGGCCATCGTCGTCATCGTCATCCTCAGCCTGCTGGGACCGGCGGTCGGCAACGTCTTCAGCCAGATCTATCGCGCCATCTGAGACCCGCGCCTCTCACGAAACGAAACGCCCCGGCAACTGCCGGGGCGTTTTCGTTTCGTGAGCTCAAGCGTCCATCGTGAGCCCGCGCCAACGATCGCCATCCCATACCCGATTGAACGCCAGCTTCACGTCCCTATAATGACGTTCATCAGATCGCTGCACCGATTGGCGCAGCACTCGGCGGAAGTTCATCTCACAAAGGATACGGACATCATGTTGACTTTCAAGAATCAAAAGGGTCAGGGCCTGGTCGAGTACGCGCTC
>JAEURK010000235.1 GCA_016789175.1 Anaerolineales bacterium | reverse complement strand
ATCGAGGCCCGCACCGGCATGGTGATCGTGCCCGACGTCACAGCCGCCAAGATCCGCTGGTTGCTGGACAACGACCGCGCGATCCAGAAGGGCGTGGCCCGCGGCGAGTTACTGTGCGGCACGATCGACAGCTGGTTGATCTGGAAGCTCTCGGGCGGCGCCGCGCATGTCACCGATCACTCCAATGCGGCGGTGACGCTGCTGCAAAACGCCAGCTCGTTGACCTATGATGATGCACTGCTAAGCGCCCTCAGCATCCCACGCGACATCCTGCCCGAGCTGCGCCCGTCGAGCGAGGTGTACGCGACGACTGATCCTCTGGCCTTCTTCGGCGTACGGGTGCCGATCGCGGGCGCTGGCGGCGATCAGCAGATCGCGGCGCTGGGCCAGGCCTGTCTGGCGTCCGGGACGGCCAAGAACACCTATAGCAGCGGCTCGTTCATGATCCTCAACACCGGGGCCCGCTACCTGCCGCCCGCCAACGGCCTGTTCTCGCCGGTGCTGTGGACGATCGGCGAGAATGTGGTGTACGGGTTGGAAGGCAAGGCCGACGTCGCTGGAGACGCCCTGCATTGGTTGCGCGACGGGCTCGGCATCATCCGCGAGTTGAGCGAGGTCGAGGGCCTGGCCAGCCAGGTCAGCGACACTCAGGGCGTGTACTTCGTGCCGCCGCTCGGCGGACCCGACGTCATGCACGCCGGTTCATATGCCCGGGGCGCCATCATGGGCATCACGCGCGGTGTCACGCGCCATCACATCGCGCGCGCTGCGCTGGAGGCCATGGCCTATCAAACCCGGGACTTCTTCGAAGAGATCAAGCACCGCGCGCCGGACCTGACGCCCGAGGTGCTGCGCGCCGACGGCCGGGTGGCCAAGAGCGACTTCTTGCTTCAATTCCAGGCCGATATCCTGGGCATCCCGGTTGAGCGGCCGGTGATGACCAACACCGCTGCCGTCGGCGCTGCTTTCCTGGCCGGTCTGGCCGTCGGATTCTGGAGCTCGATCGAGGAGGTCGCGGCCTGCTGGCGGCGCGAAGTGCGCTTCGAGCCCCGCCTCTCGCTCGACCGGCGCGAGGAATGGTACGCCGGCTGGCGGCGCGCGATCGGCCAGGTCAAACAGCCCTACAACGGACCGCGCTGACCCCAACACTCGGCGCCCTGGCCCCCATCACCCAAACAGGCCACGCCCGGTGACACACGAGGCGTCGCCGGTCACCCCGCAGCTTGCATACCACACTCGGATCTTGTTGTATTCCGGCCTTGATTGCCGCGTTTTGCCCGTTCCGCAAACGATTGCGGCGCCCACATACGCCATAGGCGCATACGAATCTTCCTTTAGCTCAGAGTCGATGCGCCAATGGGATCGCCTGGTTGGGTGGTCTGCCTGATTCACAGAGCACCTGATCTGGTGATAATGATGGACGTCCTCACGATTGCGAATATCCATTGGAGTCCATCAAAGGCGCGCAGCGGCCCCAACCGGGGCCGGACGAGGTGTGCGGCATTTGACGGCAGTTCGGCGGACCGACACGTCCGTCCGGATCTGCGCCCTGCCCTGGACACAAGGCCTGTTGGAAGGAGGGGGCTTTCGCGATCACACATCCACACCATCCTGTGCTGCAGCTTTGACATGGCATCAAACTGAACGGGCACGTCCATCATTTGGAGGGGAACATGTTTCTGGCTGAATTCTTCGGCACAATGACCCTGATCGTCCTCGGCGACGGCGTGGTCGCCAACGTTTTGCTCAACAAGAGCAAGGGCCAAAACTCAGGCTGGATTGTCATTACCGCCGGCTGGGCCATCGCGGTCATGTCGGGCGTCTTCGTCTCTTCCGCGCTCGGCGGCGGCGGCAGCCTGAACCCGGCGGGCGAAGTGGCGGGCATGATTGCGGGCGGCGACGTCATGGTCGGTCTGACCAACATCGCGGCGCAGTTCGCGGGCGCGTTCGTCGGCGCCATCGTCGTGTGGCTGCTCTACTACCTGCACTGGGAACCCACCAGCGACGCCGGCCTCAAGCTGGCCGTCTTCTGCACCGGCCCGGCGATCCGCAACCCCATGTGGAACCTCGTGACCGAAATCCTGGCGACCTTCATGCTGGTCTTCGCGGCCGGCGCGATCTTCTCGAAGACCGTCGGCATCGGCGCGACGGCCGGGCTCGGCCCGATCGCCATCGGCGGCCTGATCTGGGGCCTCGGCCTCTCGCTCGGCGGCCCCACGGGCTATGCCTTGAACCCTGCTCGTGACCTCGGCCCGCGCATCGCGCACGCCCTCCTGCCCATCCCTGGCAAGGGCGACAGCGACTGGGGCTATAGCTGGGTCCCGGTGGTCGGCCCGATCATCGGCGCTTCGCTCGCGATGGTCGTCCGAATGTCCATCGGACTGTAATCACTTTCGTTCTCCCAGGGCCGGGCGGCCTCGGTCGCCCGGCCCCCCAACCACCCCCTATGGATGAGGAGATTTGACATGGCAAAGTACGCTGCGGCAATCGACCAGGGCACGACCAGCACCCGTTTCATGATCTTCGATCATGCGGGTAAGGTTGTGGGCCTGGATCAGAAGGAACATGAGCAGATTTTCCCGAAGCCGGGCTGGGTCGAGCACAATCCGATCGAGATCTGGCAGCGGACGCAGGAAGTCATCGACGGCGCGCTGAAGAAGTCCGGCGTCGATCCCAAGGACATCGCGGCGGTCGGCATCACCAACCAGCGCGAGACCGCTGTGGTGTGGGAACGCGCGACCGGCAAGCCCGTGTACAACGCCATCGTCTGGCAGGACACGCGCACCGACACGATCTGCAATGAACTGGCCAAGGACGGCGGCCAGGATCGCTTCCGTGCCAAGGTCGGCCTTCCGCTGGCCACCTATTTCTCGGGCCCGAAGATCAAGTGGATCCTCGACAACGTCCCCGGTGTCAAGGAAAAGGCTGAGAAGGGCGAAGTCCTCTTCGGCAACATCGACACCTGGGTGCTTTGGAACCTGACCGGCGGGCCGAACGGCGGCGTGCACGTGACCGACGTCACCAACGCCAGCCGCACGATGCTGATGAACCTCGAGACCCTGGATTGGGATCCCGAGATCCTCAAGATCATGGGCGTCCCGCATGCCATGCTGCCGCGCATCCGACCGTCGTCGGAAGTCTACGGCAAGGCGATCGGCACCCTCGGCGGGATCCCGGTGGCCGGCGACCTCGGCGACCAGCAGGCCGCGCTCTTCGGCCAGACGTGCTTCTCGGCCGGCGAGGCCAAGAACACCTACGGCACAGGCTGCTTCATGCTCCTGAACACCGGCACCAAGCCGGTCCAGAGCAAGAACGGCCTGCTCACCACGCTCGGCTACAAGATCGGTGATCAACCCGCGGTCTACGCCCTCGAGGGCTCGATCGCCATCACCGGCGCGCTGGTTCAGTGGCTGCGCGACAACCTCGGCTTCTTCGACTTCTCGCAGCACGTCGAGCAGTACGCCAAGGCCGTGCCGGACAGCGGCGGCATCTACTTCGTGCCGGCGTTCTCGGGCTTGTTCGCGCCCTACTGGAAGAGCGACGCCCGCGGCGCGATCGTGGGCCTGACCCGCTTCGTCACCAAGAACCACATCGCCCGCGCGACCCTGGAGGCCACGGCCTATCAGACGCGCGAGGTGCTCGATGCCATGAACGCCGACTCCGGCGTGCCGCTGACCGCCCTCAAGGTCGACGGCGGCATGGTCTACAACGAGCTGCTGATGCAATTCCAGGCCGACGTCCTGGGCGTCCCGGTCATCCGCCCGACGGTCGCCGAGACCACGTCGCTGGGCGCCGCTTACGCGGCCGGCCTCGCGGTGGGCTTCTGGGCCAAGGTCGAAGACCTGCGCGCCAACTGGGGCAAGGACAAGGAATGGGATCCGCAGATGAGCGCCGACGAGCGCGCCAAGCTCTACAAGGGCTGGAAGAAGGCCGTCACGCGCACGTTTGACTGGGTCGAATAAACGTCAAGCGTTTGAGCAACAAAAAAGGACGCGGCGCATTGCGCCGCGTCCTTTTTGTTGTCGTTCGACCGCCGGTCAGGTCAGGAACATGGGCATGCCGAGCACGTGGCGGACACGCGGGCGATAGGTGTTCGCGTCGTAGAGCTCGGCCACGTTGACGCGCTTCTTGCCGTGCGACATCGTCGAGATCGGCACGTCGCTGTACACGCCGCGCTGCAGACAGACCAGCCGGCCGCTCTCGCCGCGCTCGACCAGGCTCATGGCCATGTGCGCGAAGTTCGCGGCGACCATCAGGTCGAGCGCGTCGGGCGCGCCGCCGCGCATCAGGTAGGCCAACTGCTGATAGATCGTGTTCTGACCGGTGAGCCGCTTGAGCGCCTCGGACACATGCTCGCCGATTCCGCCGAGCTTCTTGTGGCCGTAAGCGTCTTCCTCGCCGCTCTCCATCACCTGGCCTTCCATCGGGTGGGCGCCTTCGGAGACCGTGAGCATCGCGTAATTGCTCGGGTTATGGCGCTTATCGTCGGAGATGAGCCGGGCCAACTTCTCGATGTCGAACGGCACTTCGGAGATCAGGGCGCGATCGACGCCGGCCAGGTAGGCCGCCACGAGCGACGTCTCACCCGAATTCCGACCGAAGAGCTCGATCACGCCGATGCGCTCGTGCGAGCCGGCCGAGGTGCGCAGCGCATGGATGAACTCGACGCTACGCGTGACGGCGGTCGAAAAGCCGATGCAGTAGTCGGTGCCATAGACGTCGTTGTCCATGGTCTTGGGGATCGCGACCACCCGCATGCCCTCGCGCGATAGGCGCTCGCCGTAGCTGAGGGTGTCATCGCCGCCGATCGGGATCAGACAGTCGATGCCGAACTTGTCGATCACGTTCAGGATGTGCGGTGTCAGGTCCTGCAGGCCTTCGTAGATCTTGCCGGGCTCTCGCAGAAATTCCGGGATCTCGTTCGGCTTGACCTTGCCCGGGTTGGTGCGCGACGTGTGCAGGAACGTGCCACCCGAACGGTCAACGCGCCGCAC
>JAEURK010000210.1 GCA_016789175.1 Anaerolineales bacterium | reverse complement strand
CGCTGTTTCTGCAGCGCCGAGCGATTGAAGACCGTGCGCGAGCAGCAGCAGAAGGCCAAGGCCCCGCCGCGCTACGACGGCACCTGCCGGGAGTTGAGCCGCGAGGAGTCGGATCGGCGGGTCGCGGCCGGCGAGCCCTTCGTCATCCGCTTCAAAACGCCCAAGGACGGCTCGACCACGATTCGCGACGAGCTGCGCGGCGACATCACGGTCGAAAACACCACGATCGACGACTACATCATCGTCAAGACCGACGGGTTGGCGCTCTATCATCTGGCCGCCATGGTCGACGACCACGAGATGGGCATCACCCACGTCCTGCGCGGCTCGGAGTGGCTGGGCACCTTCCCGCTGCACGCCCTGATCATCCGCGCTTTCGGCTGGCCGGAGCCGAAGTGGTGCCACCTGTCAGTCTTCCTCAAGCCGACCGGCAAGGGCAAGATGAGCAAGCGCGACGTCACCAGCGAGCAATCGATCTACGCGCTCGAGCTGCGCGAGATGGGGTACCTGCCCGAGGCGATCAACAGCTGGACGGCCCTGATGGGTGCATCGTTCGGGGCCGAGGAGGAGCTGCTCGACCTGGCCGGCATGACCGAGCGTTTCAAGATCGCCAACCTCAACCCTTCGCCGGCGCGCGTCAACTTCGAAAAGCTCGACGACTTCAATGGCAAGTGGATCCGGCGTCTCGACATAACAGACCTGTCAGGTCGGCTGCTGCCGTTCTTCGCCAAAGCCGGCATCCAGGCCGACCCGGCGCTGCTACAGCGGATCGTGCCGCTGATCCAACCCCGCCTGGTGACACTGGATGACGCCGTCGATTTCGCCGGGCTGTTCTTCCGTGAGGTGCCGGCCTCGCCGGCCGAGGCCCTGACCCCTAAGGGCCTGACTGCGGCCCAGGCCCTCGGCGCACTCGAGGCCGCCCACGCCCTGATCCGGGCCAGTGAGGGCTTCACGACCGAGGCGCTCGAGCCGCCGTTGCGGGCGCTGGCCGAGACGCTGGGTCTCAAGCCCGGTCAGCTGTTCGGGATCATCCGCCAGGCCGTCACCGGTCAGCCGGTCAGCCCGCCGTTGTTCGAGAGCATGGAGATCATCGGCCGCGAGGTGGTGGTGGAGCGGCTGGAGAGGGCTGAGGCGACGTTGCGAGGAGCTTGAGGGCAGGAGGGAGGGAGGAGGGAACGCTGCCGCGCGGTAGCGTTCCCTCCTCCCTCCTCCCTCCTCCTCTTCCCTCTTCCCTCCTCCTCTTCCTTACCCTTTGCTTTCGATCTTCGCCCAAGAGTCCTTCAGCGTGATCGTGCGGTTGAAGACCAGCTTGCCGGGCGTGCTGTCGAGGTCGGCGCAGTAGTAGCCGTTGCGCTCGAACTGGATCGGCGTACCGGGCTGGGCCGAGGCGAGGGCCGGCTCGACGTAGGCCTGGGCAAGGACCTCGAGCGAGTCGGGGTTGAGCTCGGTCATGAAGTCGTCGGCGTCGTCGGGGCGCTCGCTCTTGAAGAGCCGGTCGTAGTTGCGCACCTCGGCCGGGACGGCGTGCTGGGCCGAGACCCAGTGGATCGTGGCCTTGACCTTGCGCCCGTCCGGCGCGTCGCCGCCGCGGGTGGCGGGGTCGTAGGTGCAGCGCAGCTCGATCACCTCGCCTGACGCGTCCTTGACGACATCCACACATTTGATGAAATAGGCATACCGCAGCCGCACTTCGCGGCCGGGCGTCAGCCTGAAGTACTTGGGCGGCGGGACCTCGCGGAAGTCGTCGCGCTCGATGTACAGCACCTTGCTGAACGGCACCTCGCGCGTCCCGGCGCCGGCGTCCTCGGGGTTGTTGACAGCCGTCAGGTGCTCGACCTGACCCTCCGGATAGTTCTCGATGACCACCCGCAGCGGCTTGAGCACCGCCATGCGGCGCTCCGCGACGCGATTGAGCTCGTTGCGGATGGCGTGCTCGAGCAGGGCGACGTCGATCAGGCTGTTGTTCTTGGCCACGCCGATCAGGGCGGCGAAGTTGCGGATCGCGGCCGCCGGGACGCCGCGGCGCCGGAACGCCGAGAGCGTGGGCATCCGCGGATCGTCCCAGCCGGTCACCAGTCCATCCTTGACCAGGCGCAGCAGCTTGCGCTTGCTGAGCACCGTATACGACAGGATCAGGCGCGCGAACTCGATCTGACGTGGGGCGTAGATCCCGATCTCGCGCACGTACCAGTCATAGAGCGGGCGATGGTCCTCGTACTCGAGCGAACAGAGCGAGTGCGTGATACCCTCGATCGAGTCGCTCTGGCCGTGGGCGAAGTCGTACATCGGGTAGATGCACCACGTGTCCCCGGTGCGATGATGGGTCGCGTGGATAATCCGGTACATGACCGGGTCGCGCATGTTGATGTTGCCGGCAGCCATGTCGATCTTGGCCCGCAGCGTGCGCGTGCCGTCCGGGAACTCGCCGGCGCGCATCCGCGTGAAGAGATCCAGGTTCTCCTCAACCGAACGGTCGCGATAGGGGCTGTTCTTGCCGGGCTCGGTCAGCGTGCCGCGGTAGGCGCGCATCTCGTCGGCTGTCAGATCGCAGACGAACGCCTTGCCCTTCTGGATCAGCGTGACCGCGTATTGATAGAGCTGCTCGAAATAATCCGAGGCAAAGAACAGGCGATCGTCCCAGTCGTAACCGAGCCAGCGAATGTCGGCCATGATGTTGTCGACGTACTCCTGCTCCTCCTTGACCGGATTGGTGTCGTCGAAGCGCAGGTTGCAGGTGCCGCCGAAGTCGGCTGCGATGCCAAAGTCGACGCTGATGGCCTTGGCGTGGCCGATGTGCAAGTAGCCGTTGGGCTCCGGGGGGAAGCGCGTGCTGACGCGCGTGAATCGGCCGGAGGCAAGGTCTTCACGGACCGCGGTGCGGATGAAATCGGTGCCGGTCGAGGTCGGGCTGTCGGTCATGGGTTGAGTGGCGTCCTTCGGTTGGAATTCCGCAAGTGTAGCGCATTTGTCATTTTGAAGAATGCGGGACCGCGGGCCGTGTGCACGGGTGAGTTGATCCTGTTGGCAAACCCGATCGCACGTTGTCAGGAGCCCCGGAACTGGCCGGACCGGTACACGGATAGCACGGATTACACGGATCACACGGAAACATCTCGAATGGCTCCGTGCCATCCGTGAACATCCGTGTGATCCGTGTACTGGGCCAGCCGTCCGAATCCGGTTCGCCAACAGGATCGTGAGTTGTCAGCGGACTCTTTGCTGCGGATTTCGCGGATTACGCGGATTTGAACAACGGGAACCCTACCGGCAACGGGCCCGCTTCATTCTGCGTAATCCGCGGCCAGAATCTGAGCCTGACAACTCGCCCGTGCACACGCCCCGGCCCTCGGTCCCGCATTCTTCATATAGGTTGTACAATCCGGGCGTCATGCCAAAGGAAAAGGAAGACGCTCTCGACCCGCTGGGTGCCGCGCTCAAGCTGCTGAGGATGGTGGCTGAGTTGCATCAGCGCGGGTATCAACGCCTGCGGATCGCGCCGGGCCTGGCCCCGGCCAGCCCGGATTGGCGGTGCGGGATCGTGCCGGCCGGCCGGATGGATCCGACGCATGGCGCTCGCGAACAAACCGGCAACCTCCTGGCGGCTCGCTACTCCACCTCCGAGGATTATCACTACTTCGGCTGGAACGACGGCGGCAAGATGACGGTGCCGGAGATGGCCGAGTCGTTTGTACGCACGTTCGCGGGCGTCGGAGAACAGGCTGTCGGCCCGGATCCGGTCTATGCCAACTGGTTTCTGTCGGTGATTCACGCCGCCGAGGCCGGCGCACTGCCCATCGCGTTCAGCGACGGCTATCCTCCCAAAGTCGAAGACCGGCTGATGACCACCAGGGCCGATCTGTGGCTGCCCTGGCCCCCCAACCCACCGTCCGCGACCTGACCCCGTCCGCGCCCAAATCGGGCCATTTAACGCGCTTTTCGCGTCTCAAATCAAGCCATCATTTACAGGGTGCCTCTCTTTGGGTATAATAATTAACTGCACTGGGGATTCGTCTAGTGGTAGGACAGCAGACTCTGGATCTGTATGCCGAGGTTCGAATCCTCGATCCCCAGCCAACAAAAAACGCCCGTTGCCTCCGGCAGCGGGCGTTTTTGTTGACTGCGAGCCGGGCTAGCGCTGCAGCATGGGCAGAAACACGCCGCCCTGAGCCTCGTCGCCGTCGCTGAGCGGGCGGGCGAGATCGGCGATCGGGGCATTATGGGCAACGCCCTGCTCAACCTCGGGCTCCTGGCCGACGACGCTGGACAAACGGCGGAGACTCACACCCGGCTCGAGGAGAGCCTGGCGCAGTTTCGCGAGATCGGCGACCAGTGGAGCATCGCGTTGGTGCTGATGAACCTCGGCGACCTGCCTCTGGCGGCCGACGACGACGCGCTGGCAGAGCCACGTCTGCGAGCAAGCCTGGCACTGCACCGACAGCTCGGGGACCTCGCCACGGCCTCGTACCCGACGTTCGGACTCGGTCAGATCGCCCTCAAGCGTGGCGATGCCGGGCTTGCCCGGCGCCTGATGAGTCAGAGCCTGACCTGGCGGTACGAGGCCCGCGAGATGCGCCCGATCGCGCACAACCTGGAGAGACTCGCCAGGCTGGATCGGCTCGAAGGGCGTTTCGAACAGGCCGCGCGCCTGCTCGGCGCCGCGGCCGCAATGAGGGTCATGGTGCAGGTGGCGCTCAAGGCCCGGGCGCTGCAGGACGTCGCAGACGACGTCGCGACCCTGCGCCGGCTGCTGGGCGCGGCCCGATATGCTGAATGCTGGGCGGAAGGTCAGGCGCTCACACTCGCACAGGCGGTGGCCCTGGCGCTGGCGCCGGAACCCGCGCTCGCTGGCCCACGGCCCGCCTGAGCCCACGCATCCGCCCGCCCCGAATCAAAGCGGCGCCGGTGAACACCGGCGCCGCTTTGAACATCCCGTTTGCGCATTCCGCCTCAGCGATAAACGCCGGCTTCTTTACCGACTTTGAGGTACTCGTGCATGTTCTCGGCCTTGGCCTGATCAAGCACGGCCCCGGGCGAAAGGAAGAAGCCGCCGCCCGGTGCGCACACGTCGACCAGGCGCTTGACGTAGTCACCGACCTGTTGCGGCGTGCCGGCCTTGAACAGCGACGCCGGGACGTTGCCACCCACACAGGCCCAGCTCCCGAACTTGGCTTTGACCGCGCCCATGTCGGATTGGTCGAAGATCCACATCGTCGCGCCCTTGGGCAGATCCGCTTCGGCAAGGACATCGAGGCGTGAGTTGTAGCCGCCCTCGACGAACATGCAGGGCACCACGCCCTCTTTCACAATGCCGAGGATCGTGGCCTTGAGCGTCGGCCAGTAGAACTTCTTGAAGTCCGCGTCGGACATGAAGCCGTCGGCGCCCTTGTGCAGAGGCAACAACGCGAACGGCGTGCCGCTGCCATTCGCGGCGCCGACCGCCATTTGGATCGCCATGGGCACCAACCGCTCGACTGCCGCGAGCACCTGGTTGGGCCGGCGGAAGAGGTCCATCATGATCGCGCGCGTGCCGCGCAGGCTATCGCCGAGGAAATCGAAAGGCGCCTTCGAGAAGCCGCCCATCGTGCCGGGCAGGCCCATCTGGCTGAGCGTCACGGCCGAGACCTGGGCGCTGGCGCCGAACCACTCGAGCGTGGCCTGCGTGGCCTCCATCAAGGCCTGGAGGCTCTGCTGAACCGGCGGCGGCGCATAGCCCGCCATCATGAACGGCACAAACGGAAGCTCGGTCGTGCCGAAGAAGCTGGGCATGAACCCCAGACCGGCCAACGAGCCCATCACGCGCGGCGTGTAGACGTGCATGATGTAGGACTCAGGGTCGGCGATCAGGGCGTCGTACTCGTCCGCCATCATGTACTCGCCCTCGACGAACTGGAAACCCTGGGTCGGGGCAAGGACACCGCCCGGCCAGCGGTAGAGCTT
>JAEURK010000197.1 GCA_016789175.1 Anaerolineales bacterium | reverse complement strand
CTGAGCGGCAACGTCGCCGGGTCGTGCCCGGCCTGGCGCGCCGCGTCGCGATAGAGCTGCGCGAACGGCACAAAGCGCTCGGGCATCCCACCGATGATCGCCAGCGCCATGGGCAGGCCGAGCGTGGCGGCCCGCACGACCGATTCGGGCGTGCCGCCGACCGCGACCCAGACCGGCAAGGGCGCTTGCACCGGGCGCGGGTAGATGCCCAGCCCGTCGAGGGCCGGACGGTGTCGGCCCGACCACGTCACCCGCTCCTGGTCGCGCAACGTCAACAGCAGCTCGAGCTTCTCGGAGAACAGGCTGTCGTACTGGTTCAGGTCGTAGCCGAAGAGCGGGAACGACTCGATGAAGGAGCCGCGCCCGGCCATGATCTCGGCCCGGCCGCCGCTGAGCAGGTCCAACGTGGCGAAGTCCTGGAACACGCGCACCGGGTCGTCCGAGCTGAGCACCGTCACGGCGCTGGTCAGCCGGATGCGCCGGGTGCGCGCGGCAGCCATGGCCAGGATGACGGCCGGTGAAGAGGCGACGAAATCGGGTCGATGGTGCTCGCCGATCCCGAACACATCCAGGCCGACCTGATCGGCCAGTTCGATCGTCTCGAGCAGGTCGCGCAGGCGTTGCTCGGCGCTCACCAGCTGGCCGGTGGCGGGGTCGGGCGTGCGCTCGACGAACGAGTACAGGCCGATTTCGAAGCTCGGACGCGCGGCGTTCGGCGTGGAGGACGGTTGGATGGTGATATACGGCTCCGTTCGATTCAACGCCAATCGATTTTGACGGTCAGGCCGTCGCCGGTCACCTGTTGGGCGAGGCCGGTCTTGGGATCGATCAGCCAGAGGTTTCCGGACGACACAATCGCGATCAGGCGACCGTCGGGCGACCAGGTTGGAAAGGCGCCGGGGGTCAGGCCGGCTTGATCGTCCGACGGGAACAGCGGTCGGGCGTTGCTGCCGTCGGCGTCCATCACGTGCAGGCGGTAGTGGCTGAAGGGTGAGTTCTCGGGCTCGATCGCCTGCAGGTACGCGATCTGTTGTGGCGCGCCGAAGGCGTCGATCGGTGAGGGCGATGGGTTCGCGAACATGCCCGCGCGCGCGATCAGATCGAGCCGGGCTTCGGTGACCACATTGAGCGCCGTGACGTCGAAAACCGGCGAGTCCTCGGGCAACTCGAGGCCCAACGGCGCGCCGTGAGTGACGGTGTAGAGCCAGCCGCCGGTCGCCCAGCGCAACGATGGATACCAGGCCCAATCGCTGCGCGCGTTGTAGGCCGTGAAACCCAGCATCGGTCGGGCCTGGTAGGTGGCCAGGTCGACGACGCCGATACCATCGGTGCGCGCATAGGCGATCTGGGTGTAGTCGGGCGAGACCGCGAAGCCCGTGCCCCACCAGCCATACAACCCGCCCGACGAGGTGTCGAGCACCAGCAGGGGATTGAACTCGAGCTCGCGCGTGCGGGTGTTGGTGTCCCAGCTCAACAGCCACAGGTCGTTGTTGGCCTGCCAGCCCGGGGCCCGATCGGTCTTGAGCGCGCCGGTGTACGCGATTGTGGGCGGCGAATCGGGCAGCACGACCCAATCCGCCCAAAGGACGTTGGTGGCCGGGAGCAGGATCGGCTCGCGCGGCCCGCCGGCGACAACGTCCACGACATAGAGTTGGTTGAACAGATCCGACTCGGTAATGGTGATCGCGCGCGTGTACAGCAGGAACTGGCCGTCGGGCGAGAGGCTGAAGGCCCGGCCGTCCAGGTCGCCGTTGCCGGCCACCAACAGGCGCTGGCTGGTCAACCCGCGCGCCGCCCAGGCACTGCCGCCGCTCAGGTAGGCCAGCGTGCCCGTGATCGGCACAGCCGTGAAGGCGCTCTGCGCACCGACCATCACGATCTCGTCCAGCGCCTGCGTCAGGACCACACGCCGAATCACGCTGCGGCTGGTTTGCACGCCGTCTTCATAGACCGTGCGATAGGTCAGCTCCTCGAGCCCATTAGAGCCGGCCTGGACCAGGCGCTGTTCGCCGGCCGGGAGGGATTCGTTTCTCACGGTCCGCGAGCTGTACGGGATCACCACCTGTTCGACTGCCGTGGTCTCGCGCACGCGCGTCACCACGATGTGATCGCCGTCTGACAGGCGCGCGAACGGCGGGATCGATAGCCGGTCCGACTCGCCGACCGCGATCCCGGCCAGCGCCAGCGCCTCGCGGGCCGTCACCGCCTGCGCCAGTTGAAAACGCTGGGTCTGGCCGTCGGCCGTGATGCTCACGACGAGCTCGACCGGCGGCTCAGCCGTTGGCGGCCCACTCAGCGGCGCGCACGCCGTCGCCAGGCTCACCAGGAACATCGTCAGCAGTAACCGAATGCGCACAACGGACCTTGCTACTGAAAGAGTGGTCGACCCGAGTCAGGCCAGCGTGGATGATTCCACCCGGCTCGGGTTGACCACACGCCCAATCTCACTTGCTTCCCGTTACCGTCAGCAGGCCGTCGGCGACGACGACGCTGGAGAGGCGGACGCCCGTCATGGCCGGGGCGATCGAGCCGGTGGCCCACTCGTTGAGCGCGTCCGAGATCTGCGTGAGCACATCGTCGGGCACGCCGAACGGGCCAAAGGATCCGCTCTCGGCCGTGAAGGTGAGCTGGCCGTCGGCCGAGACGCTGGTCGAGATCACGAAGGTCGCGTCGACGGTCAGACCCTGCACGACTGCAGTGCCGTACAGCTGGATCTTGCCGTCGCGCAGAAAGACCTGCGGGTTGGTGAGCTGCGGGTCTGTGGCGTTGTCTTCCAGATACAGGGCCACCGCCGAGGTCAACTGTTGCTCGGTGAAGGTCACGGTGACCGAGCCGGTGGCCGCCGAGGCCGCCGCCGCTTCGAGCAGATCCTGAACCTCGTGGGCCGAGGTGGCCGACACCGGGATCGGCGAGGCCGGCGGCGTCGGCGCTGCAAAGCCCGGGATCCCGCAGGCGAGGGAGGCTGCCGCACAAGCCAGAGCGATCAAGAGAAGTCGTATTCGCATCCGAAAATGATAGCACGGTCACATTTGCTCGCCGGGCGACGTGGGATATACTGCACCCTCTCCAAGAGGATGGGCATGTTCGATAACGTCAACGGTTTTGTCCCCAATTCGCATTCCAACGGTCACGAACCGGCCGATTCTAGCGGTTTTTCGGCTTCCGAAGAGGCAAATGAACCGACCGTGGCCCATTACAGCCCGGTTTCCGGGTTGACGGGCGGGCCAGCGGCCGAGCCTCAGCCGCCGACAGAGGTGCTGGGCGCCGGAAACACCGGCGACGAGCCCACGCTGGCGGCCGAGCCCGAGGGTGTGACCGAGGGCGTGGCACCGGTATCGACCGATGCGGCCGCGGTTGCGGATGTCGGCTCGTTCACCGCGGGCCAGGCCTCAACTGCGGCCGAACCCGAGGTCGTGTTCGAAGCTGTGAGCGCGGTTTCGGTCGAAGAAGCCGTCGTCCCCGACGACGACACGGGCGCCGGGTCGACGCACGCCGCCGAACCGGATCCGGCCCTCGCGGCCAGGGCGCAGGCTCTGGCGGACGAGGCGAACGAGGCCGACCTCGCGCCGACCCGGTCTCCCGAAGCGGAAGCCCCGACGGAGATCGATGCCGAGGAGCTCGCCGCTGTTGGGCCAGATGGGCCGGGCGAGGCCGAGACCCTTACGGCCGAAAGCGCGGAGCCGTCCGCCGAAGAGCAGACGGCGCAGATCGACGAGGCCGAATTAGCGGTGGTCGAGGCCGAGGCTCCCGATCCCGATCCCTCCCAGCCGTTGCCGGTGGGGCGGCCACCGTCGCCGATCGAACTGGATGCCCAGGTCGAGAGCCTGCTGTTTGTGGCCGATGGCCCGGCGCCGGTCGGGAAGTTGGCCGAGGCCCTCGAGGTCAAAGTAAGCGAGGTGGAAGCGGCGCTGGCGCTGCTTGAGGAGCGCTATCTGGGACGCGGCATCTCGATTCAAAGGATCAAGGATCGGGTCCAGCTGACGACGGCCCCGACCGCGGCCGTGCTCATACAGCGGTTTCTGGGTCTGTCGGCCACCGCGCCGCTCTCCAAGGCCGCACTCGAGACGCTGGCGATCATCGCCTACCGGCAACCGATCACGCGCCCGCAGATCGAACAGGTGCGCGGCGTGAATTCCGACAGCGTCATCAAAAACCTGCTGACCAAAGGCCTTGTGGAAGAGGCCGGGATCGCGGAAGGCCCCGGGCGGCCGGTGCTGTACATCACGACACCCGAATTTCTGCAGCACTTCGGCCTGTCGGCGCTGACCGATCTGCCGGCCCTCAATCTGGACGACGTCCGCCGGTCCTTCGCCAGCGAGATCCTCAAGGGGTAATCCTCCGACGGTGCCGGAGGGTCGGGTGGGCAGCGGTGCCTGCTCGGTGACCTCCGCGACTTGCGCCGCCGGCGGCTTGACGATAAATTTGTGAACGTTCTTGAGCGATTCCACGTCTGGATGTGTATATATGTCTGATATGGACCCAGAACTTCTCGCCCGAGCCAGAGCCGGCCAGGAATCGGCCGGCATTGAGCTGTACGCTGCCCATCAGCCGGCTGTGACACGGCTGTGTCTGGCGCTGCTCGGCGACATCTCGGATGCGGAAGAGGTCGCGCAGGACTCGTTCGTCTACGCGTTCCGTAACATCGGGCGCTACGATCCCACCCGTTCGGCGTTTCGCACCTGGCTGTGCATGATCGCCGTCAGCCGGTGCCGGAACAAACGGCGGCGGCGGATGTTTGAGCTGCTGCCGTTGACGACGGCGGCGCTCAGCCAATCCGCGACGACCCGCGAGGTCGAGCAGGCGCTGGCGGCCCGCGGTTTGCGGCTCCAGCTCTGGCAGGCCCTGCAGGATCTGCCGGGGGATCTGCGAGAAGCCGTGGCGCTGCGCTATCTCGGCGGGCTACGCTTCCGCGAGATCGGCGAGGCGACCGGCTGCAATGACAAGACCGCTCAGTCGCGCGTGCGACTGGGCGTCGAGCGGCTGCGGCGCGCCCTGTCGGCCTCCGGCGATGCGCTCGATTGGGCTGCTCTGGAGACATCCGGATGACCCCTCCCGTCGAACCGATGCTGCGGGCGCTCGGCCCGGCCCTGGATGCGGTGACGCCAGACCCACACTGGCCCGCGATCTGGGCCCGAGTCAACGCGGCTGTCCAGCGTCGCCGCGTGCCGCTCTGGCCGCTGTTGGCCAGCGGCACCCTGTGTCTGACGTTGTTCCTGAGCTCGACCATCGTCGGCGTGGTGATGGGTGTGACCCCCACCGCGGCGGCGGAGGCCGCGCCCGTGCCGGTCATCGTCAGCCAGCGCATGACACCCGATGAGACTCAAGCGGCCGGCGCCTCGGCAGGTCCGGCGGCCGCAACTACGCCAGCGCCCATCGCGCTGCCCGTGCGCTAACCAAAGGCGGACCCGATCATGTCTGAACGACTCCAAAAACTCCTTGCCCAGGCGGGCTACGGATCGCGACGCGCCTGCGAGGCACTCATCTTGCAGGGCCGCGTAGCGGTCAATGGGCGCCCGGCTGAGCTCGGCATGAAGGCCGATCCGGCCGTCGATCGCATCATGGTCGACGGAGAGTTGCTGTCGGCGGCCGAACAACTGACGTACATCGCGCTCCACAAACCGGCGGGCGTGGTCTCCTCGCGCGAGCCTCAGGGCCCGCGTGAGACCGTGCTCGACCTGGTGCCCACGACCGTGCGGCTGTACCCGGTCGGCCGACTAGACCTCGACAGCGAAGGCCTGACCCTGCTGACGAACGACGGCGACCTGGCGAACCGGTTGACGCATCCCAGCCATAACGTCGAGAAGGAGTATCGGGTGCTCGTGAAGGGGCATCCCGATGAGGATCAGCTCGACGCCTGGCGCCGCGGCATCATCCTGACCGACCGCGAAACCGGCGAGCGCCGCCGGACGCGCCCGGCCAAGGTCTGGCGCGACGATGCGCCCGGCCCGACGACCTGGCTCAGGGTGGTGATGCAGGAGGGCCGAAAGCACGAGATCCGCGAAATCGGCTCGTCGTTGGGGATTCCGGTGCTGCGTCTGATTCGGGTGCGCATCGGCTCGCTCGAGCTCGGCGATCTGCGGACCGGTGAGTGGCGGTCGCTTGAAGAGCGCGAAGTGCGCGCCCTGCGCGGGCGTCAGACCCAGACCCGCACGCCGGTAACGCGCACAACCGAGAGCCGCTCGGCGCGACCGGCATCCTCGGCCGGAAAACGGCCCGGTGCACGCAAGCCCAAGCCCAAGGCCAAGCCTACGGCCAAGCCTGGCGTGGCGGGCCGCAAGCCGGCCCCGGCCGCGAAGGCCGGCGTCACCGACGGGCGCCGCCCGGCGGCACGACCGGCTCAGCGGGTGCGGATGAAGTCAAAGAAGAAGCTCTGACCAACTGGCCTCGAAAGAAGGAAGGCATGGCGACTGCAACGATCGAGAAAGACCCCGCGGCCACGTCGTCGTGGCTTGACCGGCCGGTGGCCCTGGCGTTCAGCCTTGACCTCGAGAAGCTGGCGTATCTGGCCCTGATCGTCCTGGGCTTTGTGACGCGCTTCTATGATCTGGGCGCGCGCGTGATGAGCCACGACGAAAGCCTGCACACGCAGTTCTCCTGGTATCTGTACGAGGGCAAGGGCTTCTCGCACACCCCGATGATGCACGGACCGCTCAAGTTCGAGGTCACGGCCTTCCTGTACTGGATGTTCGGCGACAACGACTTCACGGCCCGCATGTCGGCCGCGCTGATGGGCGTGATCGCGATCGGGTTGATGTGGTACTTCCGGCGCTGGTTAGGCCGCGCCGGGGCTCTGGCGGCGGCGGCATTCCTGCTGATCTCGCCCTACCAGCTGTACTACGCCCGTTACATCCGCGATGAACCTTACGTGATGGTCTGGGGCCTGCTCCTGGCGCTGTTCGTCTTCAACTACATGGAGACCCGTCAGCCTAAGTTCATCTACGCCCTGACGGCGATCATGGCCTTGTTCTACGCGACGATGGAGTCGTCGTATATCTACGTCGCGATCACGCTGGTCTTCCTGGGCGTGTTCTTCCTGGCCGAGTTGGTGGTCAACCCCTGGCCCCGACCGGAGCTCAAAAAGGCGTTCTGGACGGCGGGGTCGGTCATGGTCGGCGCGGCGCTGGTCGGTGTGGCGCTCTTCCTGCTCAACGACCGTCTCGGCCTGACCGGCACGGCCTTTGCGCCGGAAGCCGCTAACCCCGATGAGCCTGCCCTGCGCCCGGCGACGATGTACACCATCGCCGCCGACATCGCCTTCCTGGTCGCGCTGGTGGCGGGCGTGTTTACGCTCGGGTTGGTGATGCGAGCGTTTGGGCGCCGGGTGCGCAACTTCGCCTCGCTCGACCTGATCATGGCGCTCGGGATCTTCGTGTTGCCGCAGGCGGCAGCCTTGCCGGTCATGATGCTGGGCTACAAAGCCACGAACTATGTGCCGCCGGCCATGGTGGGCATGGACACGCCCGACTTCCTACAGAATCTGACAGTCTTCTTTACGCAGTATCTGCCGATCTTTCTGACGTCGGACTTCGGCGTCACAGCGATCGTCACGGCCTTCTTGATCGCAGCCTCGATCGTGTTGGGTTACATCTGGAACTGGAATCTGTTTGCGACTTGCGCCCTGATCTTCTACGGCCTGTACATCCCGCTCTACACGACGTTCTTCACCAACCCGGCTGGTGTCGCCACCGGACTGGTTGGATCGCTTGGCTATTGGATGGAACAGCACGGCGTGCGCCGTGGCGGTCAGCCCTGGTACTACTACCTGTTGATCAACATCCCGATGTACGAATACCTGCCCGCGATCGGCGCGATCAGCGCGGGCGTGGTTGGCCTCCTGGCTCTGATCAACAAGGGCTTCGAGCCGCTCCGGTTGTTGGTGGATTGGCGGGCCCAGGAGCCGGCCGACCCGGCGCCGCTCGACCCGCAGACCGCGGTCGCGACGCGGCCGCTGCCCGAGGGCGAGGGCACATACGTCGGCCCGGATGATCCGATCCCGGCCGAGGCGCCCGTTGAAGACTGGCACGCGCCGGCCGACAACTCGTGGAACGACTCCGCCAACGCGCAAACGCCGCGCAGTTTCCCGGCACTGCTCTATATCGGCTGGTGGGCGGTGATGGCCTTCATCGGCTTCAGCATTGCGGGCGAGAAAATGCCGTGGCTGACCACGCATATTTGTCTGCCCATGATCCTGCTCTCCGGGTGGGTCGTCGGTCGCTTGATCGATGGGATCCGCTGGTCGGATTTCAAGGCCCAACGGGCCTGGCTGGTGGCCGCGCTGGTGCCGGCGACCCTGCTCGCGGCCCTGACCGCCCTGGGCATGCTATTGGGTGACAGCCCGCCGTTCGCCGGTGCTGAGCTGACACAGGTGCAGAACACAACAGCGTTCTTCTCGGTCATCTTCATCGCGATCCTGGGTTGTGCGGCGTTGTACACGCTGGGTGCGCCGCTGGGCTGGCCGACGATCGGGCGACTCGGCGGCCTGGCTGCTTTCGCGATCCTGTCAGTCACCACGGCCCGGACGGCTTTCGTCGCAGCCTACATCAACTACGACCTGGCGAATGAGTTCCTGGTGTACGCGCACGGCGCCCGCGGCGTCAAGACCGTGATGGCCCAGATCGACGAGATCGCCGAGCGCACCGCCGACGGACAGGGCCTCAAGGTCGCGTACGACGCCGACGTCTCTTGGCCCATGACCTGGTATCTGCGCGACTATACCAACCAGGTGTTTTACGGCAGCGAGCCGAACCGCGAACAGCTGCGGGATGTGCCCGTGATCATCGCCGGCGCCAGCGACTGGGGCAAGATCGAGCCGCTGGTGCGTAACGATTACTACCAGTTCGAATACATCCGCATGGTCTGGCCCATGCAGGATTATTTCATCAACGAAACCCCGATCACGACCCGCGTCTGGGATAACCTGATCAGCGCCGAGAAACGCCAGGCCCTATGGGATATCTGGTGGGATCGCGATTACACCAAGTACGGCGAGTTGTCGGGCGCGAGCTTCGACCTGGCTCAATGGAACCCGGCCGATCGGATGCGTCTGTACGTGCGCAAGGACATCGCGGCCAAGATCTGGTCGTACGGCGTTGGCGCCGCGGCTGAGGCCCAACAGGCGGTCGACCCTTACGCCGCCGGCAAATTGACGGTCGCACCGGTCCTGGCGATCGGGTCCGAGGGCAATGGCGCCGGCCTGTTCAACGCGCCGCGCGGTGTGGCCTTTGCGCCGGACGGCAGTTTTTACGTGGCTGACTCGCGCAACCACCGCGTCCAGCACTTCAGCGCGGCCGGCGAGCTCTTGAACGTCTTCGGCGAGATGACCCCGTTGGATCCGAACACGACCCAGCCGCTGGCCGACGCCCCGGCCAGCACCTTCACCGAACCCTGGGGCGTCGCGGTTGGCCCGGATGGCAGCGTGTACGTCAGCGACACCTGGAACCATCGCATCCAGAAGTTCGACGCCGACGGGAACTTCATCGCAGCGTGGGGCCGCTTCGGGCAGAGCGGGGTGTTGGACGAGATGTGGGGACCACGCGGCATCGCCGTCAGCGCGACCGGCCGGGTCTTTGTCGCCGACACGGGCAACAAGCGCGTCATCGTCTTCGACGAGCAGGGCAACGGCGTGACCGCCATCGGCAGCTACGGCTTTGAAGACGGCCAACTCGACGAGCCGGTTGGCGTCGCGGTCGGGGCTGACGGCGCCGTGTATGTCGCCGACACCTGGAATCAGCGTGTGCAGAAATTCGTGCCGCAAGTGCTGGCGGGCGAGGGTGTCGAAACGTATGTTTTCGCGCTCAAGATCGATGTCAACGGCTGGTTTGGGCAGAGCCTGGATAACAAGCCTTTTGTGGCCGTCGACGGCCAGGGCCGGATCTATATCACCGATCCCGAAGGGTTCCGCGTTGTCGTGTTCGGGCCCGACGGTGTCTATCGGAACACGATCGGCGAGGCCGGCGATCAATTGTTGACGCTGCTCTCGGCTGTCGCCGTGGCCGAGGATGGCACGGTCCTGGTGAGTGAGCCGGGAGCCAACCGGGTGATCACGTTCGCGCCGCTGCCTTGAGCCGATGCAGCGCCGCTCAGTCGGCAAGACTGTGGGCCGGAAGCGGGACGCCCCAAGCCTCGGAGCATCCCGCTTCTGGCCGGCCCCTCTCTACGAGGCGGCCAGGCTGCTGGACTCGAGATATCCGTGGCAACGATGGAATCGTCGTATTCAGCAGCGATAGCCCTGACCAAAGGCCCTGTTTGGCGATATCTCGGATTTTCAAGGTGTATAATCCCAAAAAACCAACCGGGGCGACGGCAACGTCGCCCCGCAATCTGCATGCCGCAGACGCGGCGTGGAGGCCGTCTTGAAACTTCACGAGTACCAGTCGAAAGCGCTGTTCGCGCGGCACGGTGTGCCGATCCCGAAGGGGCAGGTCGCCAGCACGGCCACAGAAGCGCGCGCCATCGCCCAGGAGCTCGGCGGCCGCGTGGTCGTCAAGAGCCAGGTGTTGGTCGGCGGGCGCGGTAAGGCCGGCGGCATCAAGCTCGCCAAAAGCCCGGAAGAGGCGGAGGCCCTGGCGGGCCAGATCCTGTCGATGACGATCAAGGGCCTCCCGGTGCGGAAGGTGCTGGTTGACGAGGCGGCCGACATCCGCAAGGAGATCTACCTCGGGATCACCAACGATCGTTCGACGCGTCGCCCGGTCATCATCTGCTCCTCCGAAGGCGGGGTTGAGATCGAAGAGGTGGCGCGCACCAACCCGGACGCGATCGTGCGCGAGTACGTCGACCCGTTGATCGGTCTGCGCGACTACAACGTGCGCAACATCGCGCTGGCGATCAACCTCGATCGCGAGCATTGGAAGGCCTTTAGCGCGATCGCCATGGGCCTCTACCAGACCTACGTCGATACCGACGCGACACTGGCCGAGATCAACCCGCTGGTCATCAATGGCGACGGTCGCATGGTGGCGCTCGACGGCAAGATCGACCTCGACGACAACGCGCTCTTCCGGCACGGCGACCTGGCCGAGATGCGAGATCTTGACGAGGAAAGCCCGCCCGAGACCGAGGCGCGGAAGTATGGATTGTCGTACGTGAAGCTCGACGGCGAGATCGGTTGTCTGGTCAATGGCGCCGGGCTGGCGATGGGGACGATGGACATCGTCAAGCACTTCGGCGGTGAGCCGGCCAACTTCCTGGACATCGGGGGCGGGGCCGGGGCCGACAAGGTGACAGCGGCGCTGCGCATCATCGTGGCCGAGCCGCGGCTCAAGGCGATCCTGATCAACATCTTCGGCGGCATCACGCGCTGCGATGAAGTCGCGCGGGGCGTGATCCAGGCCATGAAGGAAGTCGGCATCACGGTGCCGATGGTGGTGCGCCTGGTGGGCACGAACGAAGAAGAAGGTCGGCGGTTGCTGGCCGACGCCCAGATGATCACGGCCACGTCGCTGGCCGACGCGGCTCAGAAGGCAGTCGCGGCGGCGAAGTAAGGGCCGCAACCGCGCGCTTTAGGATTAACAATGAGCATTCTCGTCAACAAAGACACGCGGCTCCTCGTCCAGGGTATTACCGGGCGCGAGGGCCTGTTTCACACCAAGCAGATGCTGGCCTACGGCACCAAGGTCGTGGCCGGCGTCACGCCCGGCAAGGGCGGTGAGTGGGTCGAGGAGAAGGTCCCGGTCTTCGACACGGTCAAGGCCGCGGTCGAGAGCACCGGCGCCAACTGCTCGGTGATTTACGTGCCGGCCAAGCTCGCCCCCGACGCCATGCTCGAGGCCGCCGATGCGGGCGTGCCTTTCGTGGTCTGCATCACCGAGGGCGTGGCGGTGCAGGACATGATGAAGGTTCGGGCCTATCTCGATCTAAAGGGCGTCAAACTGCTCGGGCCGAATTGCCCCGGGTTGCTCACGCCCGGCGAGGCCAAGGTTGGGATCATCCCCGGCCATATCGCGCGCGCCGGCAACGTCGGTGTAGTCTCGCGCTCGGGCACCCTGACCTATGAAGTGCTCAACGCGCTCACCCAGCACGGCATGGGCGCCAGCACCTGCGTCGGCATCGGCGGCGACCCCGTGAAGGGCCTGAACTATATCGACGTCCTCCAGTTGTTCCAGGCCGACTCGCAGACCGAGAAGGTCGTGATGATCGGCGAGATCGGCGGCACCGATGAAGAACGCGCGGCCGAGTACATCGCCACGCGCATGACCAAGCCGGTCGTCAGCTTCATCGCCGGCCAGACGGCGCCCCCCGGCCGTCGCATGGGCCACGCCGGCGCGATCATCGAGAGCGGTGCCGGGACGGCCGCTGAGAAGATCAAGGCCCTCAAGGCCGCCAACGTCAAGGTCGCCAGCCATCCGGAAGAGATCCCGGACCTGCTGAAGTAGCGTAGAATCCAGTTTCTTGAAACCGTTGGAGAACATCCATGCCTGAGCTGTCCAAGCCCGCGAACCCGCTCCCCAAGTACCAGGCCGAGGCCGCCGCGCATCCCAACGATGCCGATGTCCAGACCGGCCTGGGGTGGGCCCTGTACGGCCAACGCCAGTACGCCCAGGCGATCACGGCTTTTGAGGCCGCCCTCGCGCTTAACAGCGATCAGATCGAGGCTCATTACGGCCTGGGGATGGCGCACAAAATGTCGGGGTCGCTCGGGCTGGCGGTCAAATCATTCGAGACGACCGCGGTCCTGGCCGACAAGATCGAGAACCACGACCGGCACAAGATGCTGTCGCGCATCATTGCCAGCCAGTTGAGCGAGCTCCAAACCGGCAACTGGAGCGCGGTGGAGCCGAAGCAGGCCTGAGCGCATCTGGCCTATTTGACGGCGTCGAGGCGGAGGGCATGGCGAAGGGGACGCCCCTTCACCATGCCCTCTGCTGTTTTTGCGGGGCGACAAGAACGGAGCGAGTGTATGGCAGGTATCCGTGTGATCTCGGGCGTTGCCAAGGGACGGCGGCTGAAGATGGTGCCGGGCGACGGCACCCGACCGATTATGGATCGGGTCAAACAGGCCCTGTTCAACATCCTGGGTGACGACGTTGTCGAGGCGCGGGTGTTGGATCTGTTCGCGGGCACCGGCTCGGTGGGCATTGAAGCCCTCAGCCGCGGCGCGGCCTATGCCGAGTTCGTTGAGGCGGATCGGGGGGCGGTGGAGGTGATCCGCGATAACCTGACCCAAACGCGGTTGAGCGAGAACTCGCGGGTGATCCGCGGCGACGTCTTCGCTCACCTGCGGCGCGCACCGGCGGCCGGCTTTGATTACGTGCACGTCGCGCCACCGCAGTACAAGGGGATCTGGATTGAGGCCCTGTCGGCGCTGGACGAGCAACCGGGATGGGTCAATCCGGATGGGTGGGTGTGCGCCCAGATCGACCCGACTGAATACAAGCCGCTCGAATTGGCCCATCTTGCGCTGGTCGAGGAGCGCAAGTACGGCAGCACCTTGCTGGTGTTTTACGAACGCACCGTGTGACGCGTTCGACGGCCTGCAGGGGCAAGGAGGCCCATGCTGGATATCCTCTCACGACGTTTCGCCCTGCTCATCGTCATCCTCGCCGTCGCCCCGCTCGGCGCGCTTGCTCCGCAAGACACGCTGGCGGCGCAGGGCCCGGCCGGCAACGTCGGCCTGACAGTCGTTGATGCAACCACTGGACAACCCATCATAGGGGCTCAGGTCGACGGGCCGGACGGCCTGACCGGTGTGACGGATAGCGCCGGACAGCGCCGCGCGCGTCTGGCGCTGCCCGAGCCCGAGTGGCCGATCTCGGTCACGGTGCGGGCGCCCGGCTATGGTGACTGGACGCTGCACGGGGCACGTGTGCTCGCGGACGACACGTTGTATCTGACGGCGCGTTTGGGCTCGCTGCCGATCACGCGTGCCGCGCCTCGACCCGCGGCGGAGCGGGGAGGGTTGACAGCGGCCGAACTGGAGGCCGCGCTCGATCTTCCACCAGGGTACGTCGATCAAACCCAGTGGCCGATCCCGGCGACGATCCGGGTACGGGTCACCGACAGCCCTTACTGCAACACGAGCGCGCCTTATACAGTCCAGACCGTCGACTTCCGCCAATATCTCAAGAACGTGCTGCCAAACGAGTGGGGCGCCAGCTGGCACCGCGAGTCGATCCGGGCCGGCGCGGTGGCCGTGAAGATGTACGCGTGGTACATGATCTCGCTGGGTGGCAAGTGGCCGGATGCCGATGTGTACGACAGCACCTGCGACCAGGTCTACAACCCCGATATCGCCTACGCCAGCACGAACGCTGCCGTCGACGACACCTTTGGCTGGCGGCTGACGCGGGACGGTAAGGTCTTTCCAACCTACTATCGGGCCTATGCCACTCAATGCGCAGATGCCGGGTTGGCCGGCAAGTGTCTGGGCCAGTGGGATTCCAAGAGTCAGGCCGATGCGGGAGCGACTTTCGATCAGATCCTGACCGGCGCTTACGTCAACACGCGCGTCAACTATTTCCTGGCCAACACGATGCTGTGGTTCAACGGCAGCGCCTTCGTGAACAACGGCCGGGTGCAGATCCCGATCGACACCGGCGCGCGTGGCGCCGATGTCGGCGCTGCCGACTTCACACTTGAGTTCTGGATGCGGGCACTCCCGGGCCAAAACATGGCCTTTGATGCGACCCGGACGCCCGCCAACACCTGTGACGTCAACGATGGTTGGATCAAAGGCAGCGTGGTGCTCGATCGCGACATCGTCGGTGCGGCTGCGTATGGCGACTACGGGCTTGCCCTGGCCGGCGGGCGCGTGACGTTCGGGATCAACAACGGCCTGGCCGGCACGACCCTGTGCGGCGTCACCGACGTGACCGATGGGAGCTGGCATCATGTCGCCATCACCCGCCGGCGCAGCGACGGTTGGTTGAAGATCTGGGTCGACGGGCGCCTGGACGCCGAGGTCGATGGGCCCGATGGCGATGTCAGCTACCAGGATGGTCGCACGGGTGGGGCCGTCGACCCCTACCTGGTGGTCGGCGGCCGCAAGATCGATTCGGACCCGGTGCTCAAGCCGTCTTTCACCGGTTGGCTCGACGAATTGCGCTTCTCGAACAGCGTGCGCTATTCGGCGACTTTCACGCCGGTCGGTCGTTTCGCGCTCGACGCGGCTGTGACGGCTTTGTACCGCTTTGACGACGGCAGCGGCCCAGGGGCGTGCACGGGGTCGGTGTCCGATTCCTACCCGGCCAGCCCGGCCGCGGCCGGGGCGTGCGTGTATGGCGGCAACCCGGCTGGCCCGCTTTGGGCGATCAACGACAACCCGCTTGTGAATCGCAAGGTGTGGCTGCCGATCATCCACGCGCCGTAGATCGGGCGCTGACGGCCGCGCGGGGCTCAGCCGGGGGCGGATTCGGCCAGACTCGCCAGTACCACGCAGTTCTTTCCCTGTCGCTTACCGGCATAGAGGGCGCCATCAGCGGCCGAGATGGTGGCATCGATCGGCCGGCCCGGATGATGGACGCTGACGCCGAAGGTGAGCGTCAGATGGACACCGTCGACAACCCGACCGGAGGCTTCGCTGATGTGGCGCCGGATGCGCTCCGCAATCGGCCCGGCTGCGGCCAGGTCGGTGCCCGGGAGCAAGACCAAGAATTCCTCGCCGCCCCAGCGGGCCACCAGGTCTTGATCTCGGATGGCCGCGCGCAGATGGGTTGCGGCACGCCGCAAGATCTCGTCGCCGCGGTTGTGGCCGAGTTGATCGTTGATTTGCTTGAACCCATCGACGTCGCACAAGATGACCGAGAAAGGGCGATTGTCGTTTTCGGAGGCAGCCGCGGCCGACTCGAGCGCTTCGATCATGGCGCGCCGATTGGCCAGACCGGTCAGCTCATCGATCCGCGCCAGTTGATCGAGCGCGTGGTTAGCTGACTTCAGCTGCGCCTCGGCTCGCCCGGCTGCCCGGTGATACAGAAAGGCCAGAAAGACGATCAAGAAGAAGAAGGTGGAAACATTGAACGCTTCGAAGGCTCGCAGGATCTCGGTGTCCATCGTCACGATGGGTGGCGAAACCTGAGCCAGGTCGCTCAAGCTGACGAAGAGCAGGTACATCAACGCAGCGGCGAGGGCTTTTACGCCGGTGCGCTCTGAAGGATGCAGAAACACGAGCACCGCGACGACGAAGATATAGTACTGAAAGCCGCCGTGCCAACCGATGAAGACCACGGCCAGGGTCGAGTGGGCCAGAATCTCGAACGCGCCGATCAAGAAGCTGGCGTCGGTATGGGCGCGGCGCCCGATGCCGATCCCGATCAGATAAAGGGCAACGCTCAAGACGTTCGTGAGCGCCAGCGTCGTAAGGCCCAGCGTGAGGAACACCGGGATGAGCAGCGCATGGACGAACAAGCCCACATACAACAGGTCGTGAACGACGTAGTAAAACCGTTCGCGGCCCTGCGAATGCGTCAGGCTGGCAAACGACGTGACGCGGGACATCTCGATCCACTCCGCCGCTCAGGCTAGCGGTCGGCTCCAGCCTTGAGATACACAACGCCCAGCGGCGGGATCGTGATCTGGATCGAGCACGGTTGGTTCTGCCACGCCAACGGTTCGGCCTCCAGACCGCCGGAGTTGCCGAGGTTGCTGCCGCCATAGTGGACCGAGTCGCTGTTGAGGATCTCGCGATAAAAGCCCGGCAGCGGGACCCCGATGCGGTACCCCTGGTGCGGCAGCGGGGTGAGGTTTGCGGCCACGACCACGGCGTCGTTCTTATCGCGACCGCGTCGCACGAACGAGACGATACTGTTGTCGACGTCGCGGAAGTCGATCCACTCAAACCCCTCCCAGTTGAAATCGACCTCATGCAAAGCCGGCTCGGCCTTGTAGACGGCGTTCAGATCTCGCGTGAAGGCCAGCAGCTTGGCGTTGAACTCGCGGTCGAGCGAATGCCAATCGAGGCTGGTCTGCGCATTCCATTCATTGAACTGGCCGAACTCGCTACCCATAAAGAGCAGTTTCTTTCCGGGATGGCCGTACATGAAGGCGTACAGCGCGCGCAGGTTGGCGAAGCGCTGCCAGTCGTCGCCCGGCATCTTGTGAAGCATCGACCGCTTGCCATGGACGACCTCGTCATGCGAAAAAGGCAGGATGAAGTTCTCGGAGAAGGCGTAGATGAGCGAGAAGGTCAGCCCGCTGTGGTGATACCGCCGGTAGACCGGGTCCTTCTGGATGTATTCGAGGATGTCGTGCATCCAGCCCATGTTCCACTTTAAGTCGAAACCCAGGCCGCCCAGGTACACCGGCCGCGACACCATCGGCCAGGATGTGCTCTCCTCGGCGAACGTCAGCACATCCGGGTGCTCCTGATGCACCAGCTCATTGAACCGCTTCAGGAAGTCAACGGCTTCAAGGTTCTCACGCCCGCCGAATTTGTTCGGGATCCATTCGCCGGCCTGTCGGGAGTAATCGAGGTACAGCATCGACGCAACCGCGTCAACGCGCAGTCCGTCGATGTGATACTCGTCCAGCCAGAACAGCGCGTTCGAGAGCAGGAAGTTGCGCACTTCGTTGCGGCCGAAGTTGAAGATCAACGTGCCCCAGTCGCGGTGCTCACCCTGCCGTGCGTCGGCATGTTCAAAAAGATGCGTGCCGTCGAAGAACCCGAGACCGTGTTCGTCCTTCGGAAAGTGGGCGGGCACCCAGTCGACGATGACGCCGAGCCCTCCCTGATGGCAGCGGTCGACGAAGGCCCGAAACTCGTCCGGCCCGCCAAAGCGCGCGGTCGGTGCGAAGTAACCGGTGACCTGATAACCCCAAGAGCCGTCATACGGGTGCTCGGCGATCGGCAACAGTTCGATATGGGTATAGCCCAGGTCGCGCACGTACGGGATCAGCGCGTCAGCCAGTTCGCCATAGCTCAGGAAGCTCCCGTCCGGCCGGCGGCGCCACGAACCGAGATGCACTTCGTAGACGGCGATGGGCGCGGCCAGATCCTGCCGATCCTTGCGCTCGCCCATCCAGGCCGTGTCGTTCCAGGTGTAGCGGCCGAGGTCGTGAACGATCGAAGCCGTATTGGGACGGCGTTCCGCGGCAAAAGCGTACGGGTCGGCCTTATTGACCAGATAGCCGTGCACACGGCTCTTGATCTCATACTTGTACACGGTGCCCGGGCCCAC
>JAEURK010000168.1 GCA_016789175.1 Anaerolineales bacterium | reverse complement strand
GCGGTCCCGGTCGACTCGCAGTCACGCTTCTTGCCCCTTTTGCCGCCGGCCAGTGTGCTGGCCGCCTTCGGCCTGACCGCCCTGATCTCTGCCCGCGGCGATCTCCGCGCGCTGGGCAGACCTTAGGCGCTCGCCAATGACCACCGCGAAACCGCGCGCGCGCGCCCTGGCTCGGGGCCTCGACCCCGGCTGGATTGCCGTCCTGGCTCTGGTCGCGCTGGCGTGCGCTCCGCTCCTGCGCTCATCAACCTTGCCGACTGTCACCGACGTCGAGCTACACGTTTATCGTACCTGGGAGATCAGCCAGCAATGGCGCGCCGGCGACTGGATCGCGCGCTGGGCGCCGGATTTCGCCTTCGGCTACGGCTATCCGTTGTTTTTGTATTATGCGCCATTGACGTACATCCTGAGCGGCCTGGCGACCCTGGCGCTCCCCGGCGCCGATGCCGCGGTGAAGGTCGTGCAACTGCTGATCGTGGCACTCGGCGCAACAGGCGCTTACGGCCTCGGGCGCCGAGTTTGGGGTAGCGCCGGCGGGTTGGGCACATGTGCGGCGTTCGTGTTCGCCCCGTACATCCTCTACGTCAACCCGATCGCGCGCGGCGCGGTGCCCGAGAGCCTGGCCCTGGCCCTGATCCCCTGGGTCTGGTGGCTGGGTCTGCGGGCTGGAAGCCAACGCGATTGGGCCTCGGTGGCGGCGACGTCGGTGGCGGCGGCCGCGCTGCTCTGCGCCCACAACCTGTTGTCCGCGCTGGGCCTGGCGCTGGCGCTGCCCGTGTGGTGGCTGATGCTGGGCAAGGCCTCAGGGCTCCGCTTTCCGTTGCTGGCCCTGTTTTTCTCAATTGGGTTGAGCGCCTGGTTCTGGCTTCCGGCGGCCTGGATGCGCGAGGCCGTGCAGGCCCAGCGCGCCTTCGAATGGGTGCGCTCGCCCGATGCAGCGTTAAGTTGGGTGCCCCTTTCGGACTTACTGGCTCCACTGACGCTCGATGCCGCGCAATCGCCTCAGCCCGAGGCCTGGCCGTTGCGGGTCGGCTGGCTTCAGGTGGTCGTGGCCGGGGCCGGATTGAGCACACTGCTGGCGACGCGCGAGCGCCGCTGCCAGGGTCTTGGCCTGCTGGGCCTGACCCTGGCGCTGGCCTTCCCGATCCTGCCCGAGAGTCGCGCGCTTTGGAACCCTGACGGTCCGCTAGTCCTGCTGCAACTGCCCTGGCGCCTGCTCGGTCCCCTGGCTTTGCTGCTGGCTCTGCTCGGCGGCGCCGCGATTGCGCAACTGGCGACCCGTTTTCCGCGCGGGTGGCCGATCGCCTGGCTGTTCGTGCTGGTCAGCCTCATCGTCAGCGTCGAACCGGTGTTGATCCCGATCGGGTGGGCGGATTTCGGGCCAGTGACGCTCGACCGGATCTGGGCCTTTGAAGGCGCCGGCAACATCGGCGGCACCAGCCAGAACGAGTTCTTGCCCGTGACCGTCCACGCGATGCCGGGACCGGCGCCAGACCTGCAGGAATCGTTGCGCGCCGGCGCGCCGGATCCGGTCGATCGAGCCGCGCTCCCGGCCGGTGTCACGGTGACGCGCCTCGAACGAGACACCTACGCCGTCAGTGCGCCTGAGCCGTTCACGCTGACGGTGCGGCGCTTCGCTTTCCCGGGCTGGGAAGCCAGCCTCGCTGACCGCCCCGCCCCGATCACGATCAGCGATCCCGAAGGCTTCATCCGCATCGATCTCCCGGCCGGCGCGTCGCACCTGAAACTGGCCCGTAACGCCACGCCGATCGAATGGGTCGCCTGGGCCATCACCGGCCTGGCCGGTCTGAGCCTGGGGTTGAGCCGATGGTTCCTGGCGCCTGCGACAACGGCTCGCCGGCCCGAGGCCTGGCACGCCGCTCGGGGCGTGCCGGTCGGCGTGACCCTGATCGCCGTGCTGGGCGTAGGGGTGTGGATCGGCCAACCGGTCCCCTCGATCCAGGTGCCGGCCGAACCGGCACTGGCGCGGCTGGGCAATGCGATCGAACTCGTCAGCGCCGACGTCAGCGCCACACAGGTCACGGCGGGCGAGACCGTGCCGCTAACGCTGACCTGGCGCAGCATCGCGCCGGCGCCGCGCGACCTGAGTGTGTTCGTGCACGTCCTCGCCGCCGACGGCACCGTTGTGGCGCAATCGGATAAGATACGGCCTGTCGTGGCCTGGCCGACCGACCGCTGGCCCGTCGGCCGCAGCTTCACCGATCAGCACCTCCTGACCTTGCCGGCGGACCTCCCGCCCGGACAACTCCGGGTTGCTGCCGGCCTGTGGGATCGGCTGACTGGCGCGCGACTGCCGATTGAAGGCTCGCCGGATGGCCTGGCGACGATCGCCGAACTATGGATGTCTTCACCCGACTAGATGTGTTGGCGCACACACCCGCCGGACGCCGCTGGGCGCTGGGACTGATTCTGTTTCTCCATGTCGGGTTGGGCATCGGGTACAGCCTGGTCACTCCGATCTTCGAACCGCCGGACGAGGAGAACCACTATCTCTTTGTGCGCTATCTCCAACTCAACCGCGCGCTGCCGATCCAGGGCCTCGACCGCGACGGGCCGCGCGGTCATCATCCACCGCTGTACTTCGTTTTGGCCGCCGCGATGACGGCCTGGGTCCCGATCGAGGGCGGCGCCGAACGGATCGATATGGCGCTCAATCCGTACGTGTACTATCGCTACGGTGACCCTGCGATCGAGAACAAGGCCAAGTACATTCACTTCACCGACGCCGAGCGCTGGCCGTATTCCGGGCAGGCGTTGGCCGTGCACGTCATGCGCCTGCTCTCGGTCGCGCTCTCGACCGGCGCCGTGGTCTTTACTTATCAGGCCGCCCGCAATTGGCGTCCGGAACAGCCAACCTTTGCGTTGTTGGCGGCGGCCCTCCTGGGCTTTAATACGACTGTGCTTTTCATGAGCGGCAGCGTGCAGAACAGCACTGCCGCGCTGACGAGCGGAGCTGCCATCTTGTGGGCACTCGGTCGGGGCGTGCGCTGGGGATTTACCCTGCGCCGTTGGCTGGTGGTCGGGCTGACCCTTGCGATCGGGATC
>JAEURK010000140.1 GCA_016789175.1 Anaerolineales bacterium | reverse complement strand
GCGCCTGTCATTCCATGAGGCCATGGCGCTGGTCCTGGCGGGTCTGCTCCTGGCCCGCATGACCACCGAGCGCAATCCGCACATCAGCGCGGCGCTGCGCAAGCTGGCGGCTGTGCTGCCGCAACCGATGACCGCGCACCTGTCGCGGGCCGCCGATCGCATCCAGCGTCGCGAGGACGGGCTGCATCGGGTGCAGGTCCTCGAGACCCTGACCGATGCCTGGGGGCGCGGGCGCAAAGTGCGGATCGGCTATCGGGCGCCCGGGAAGGGCGGTTTGCGCGAACGCGTGGTCGCACCCTATGCGCTCGAACCGACCGCTAACGGCATCTACGTGATCGGCTTCGACGACTCGGTCCACGAGATCCGGACCTTCAAGCTCGATCGCCTGGAGACAGCGGTTCCGCTCGACGAGACGTATGCGTTTCCGGCCGGCTTCGACGCCGAGACGCACCTGGCCACCAGCTGGGGCATCATGACCGGCGCCTCGGTCACGGCCGTGGCTTTACGGTTTGCGCCGGCGGCCACACCGCTGGTTCGTGAGCGACGGTGGCACCCCAGCCAGCATCTGCAGTCGACGGCCGACGGCGGCGTGGTGCTGCGGGTGCGCGTGTCGGAGCCGCTCGAGATGCAGCCGTGGATCCGCAGTTGGGGCGCCCAGGTGCGGGTGCTCGAACCTGATTGGCTGCGGGATCGGATCGCTGCCGATCTGACAGCCGCCGCGCAGCAATACCTGAGCAACTGAGCACTCCGCGTTCGAGGACCCTTCGAGGACTCGGTTGTGCCGCCGAGGCCGTATCCTCGATGAAGACCGAATTCGCCTGGAGTCTTCCCATGTCCCTCCGCATAGAGCCAGAGACGTTGGCTACCCTCTCAACCGGAATTGACAGGCTGTATCAAAACGAAGCGACGGCCCTTGTTTCAACGCTGACCAGCCTCAAACGCGCGCTCAACGGCGCCTGGGGATCCGGAGCGGCGCAGGCGTTTGACGATCGCTTTGGCGGCTGGTTGGCCGACTATCAACACCGATCCGACGATCTGCGCCGGATCGCGGCATTCCTGCGCGCGGCAGCGGCCGCCTACCGAGAGACCGATACGCGTCTGTGTGCGGCGGTCGGCGTCGGCCCGGGGGCCGGGCGAGGGGGTGGCAAGGGCCTGGCGAAGCCCGCTCCACGCGGCAGCGCGCCGACCGAAGATCCACCCGAGCCGGAGGGCTGGGCCGCGTGGTGGCACGACCTCATGGTCGGTCTCGGATACGAGCGCGATCGGATCGCCTTCAAGCTCCCGACCGACATCGCCGCGCAGGCGATCCCGTTGGCCAGCGCCCAGGCGCTCTTCGCCGATCTGCAGGCCAACACCGAGATCGCCTGGCGCTATCCGATCGACGGCTGCTACGCGCGGGCCGACGCGATGGCCGAGATCATGCGCTCCGTCTATGGCATCGACCCGCCCAAGATCTGGGCCTTCTCGGACAACCCCGATGATGACGGAGACACGGTACCGCTATTGAGCGAGTCGGGCAATCAAAGCAACGGTTTAACTGTCGACACCGACACGCCGTACGACGTTGTGACGTGGGGCTATCATGTCGCGCCGGTGATCCCTGTGACGCAAGAGGATGGCACGATCCAGTACATGGTGATCGACCCATCGATCATGGCCGGGCCGGTCACGACCGAAGAATGGTTCGATCGGATGAATGCTGGGCCGACCCTGGTGGCCGATATCACCCGACCGGGCGAGGCGCCCCTCGGTCTGATCGGGAGCGGTTACTGGCCCGGCGATGACCCGATCGTCTCGGACTACACTGAGCGGGTCAACGACTTTTACAATTTCTGCGCCGACAACGGCGTCGTATGTACGGTGGACGCGCTGACCGGGCAGGCTTTCGTCCTGGTCGACCGGAATACGGGCTTTCCCGTGGATCCATCGGAGTGGTATACGCCATGACCAGACCATACATGGCCGGCGGGGCCAGGAGTCGCAAGCGCTGGCTTTGGGCGGTAGGTCTGGTTGTGCTGGCATGCGGCGGCGGCGTTGCCACGATCTTTTGGGCCGTCGCGCGGCCGTTGCCGGACGTCAAAGCCACGGCGCTCGAGATCCTCATGGGGCCCTGCGACGATGCCGATCGGTCAACGTCTGAGAAGACCAGCCTCGCGCAGGACCTTGAACGGCTTCGGTTGATCGAAGCACAGGTGCGCCGATCGCCGGCCGTGCGCCTGGACCTGCGCGACGTCGCGCTCTACGACGGCGTCGAGTACGCTTTCTGGTTCAGCGCGCAGGCGTCAGATCGAATCCGAACCGAATGGAACGCTCGGGCCGCGGTCTCAGCGGGCTCGGCCCTGACCGCCGCCCCCGCCGCTGACTGGTGCTACCTCATCGACGTCCATCACAGGCTGCACTACATCGGCAGCGTGGTTGCTGAAACCGACACAGCGTGGTTTTCGGGGCATCCCTCCAGCCTCGACCTGGTGTTGAGCGACCATGCGGTCGACGACACTTCGCACGTGGTGGGTGGTTTGTACCTGTATACCTTCTACTTCTGGCGCCACACGGCCAGCGCCAACATGGTGGATCGGTGGGCGCGGTATACAGGCCCCACGGCTGAGCCGGACGACAACCAGGATCCCTGGTTGGATCTTGGCGCGCTGTCGAAGTCCCCGCGGGCTGTGTTTCCCGACTTCCCCTTGCCGCGCGACGACGCTGCGTTGCGGCAATTGATGTGGGCAGCCGGTCTGCTGCACTAAAGGGCGGTCTGCCGCAGGGTCGGCTACTGCGGCGGCGTCGCCAGCGAGCCGTCGAGGCCGAGGCGGGGCGCGATGCCGCGCATGGCCTCGATCGTGAAGGTGATGTGCTCGGCAAGCTCGACGCCCAGGACTTTGACGTTGTGCTCGATCTCAGACCGATCGACCCCGGCCGCGAAGGCCTTGTCCTTCCACTTGCCCTTGACCGATTTGGCGGTCAGGTCGCTCAGGCTGCGGGACGGGCGCACCAGCGCGCAGGCCGTGATCAGACCGGTCAACTCGTCGACCGCCGCCAGGACCTTGTCCATCGGTTTTTCGCGCGCTACGCCGGTGTGGTCGGCGTGGCTTTGGATGCAACGGATGATGTCTTCGGGCACGCCGCGTTCGCGCAGGATCGGGACGCCGGCCTGCGGGTGCTGCTCGAGCGTGGGATGAATCTCCCAATCAAAATCGTGCAACAGGCCGGCCAGGCCCCAGGGCTCGGGATCCTCGCCAAGCTTGACGGCATAGGCCCGCATCGCGGCCTCGACCGACAGCATGTGGCGCACCAGCCCGTCGTTCTTGACGAACTCGGTCACGATCGCGTAGGCGGTCTCACGCTCCATTACATTTTGCTCCGCTCAGAGTTTGGACACCCTCATACTTATGGGAGAGCAGGCCCGCAACCGGGATCGCGTTGGGTCCTGACTCTCAAGTGCCCAATGATATCCGAACTCGCCAGCACGCCCGGCAGGGCAATCCAGGGCTAGCGCCCCGGCCGCGGGGATGCGAGGGTCGGGGCTCCGCCCCGACCCTCGCATCCCCTCGGCTTTTGCCCAACTTCCTGCTGGCTGAGCCGTCACATCCATTCGAGAAATTCGTGGCAAAAAACCGATCCTCGCGAAGAAGGCTCGATGACTCTGGCCCGAGACATCACCAGGGCATGACCATGGCCGAGTCAACAGCCGTAGGATCCACGGGTACCCACAGACGGAGGTTGGGTGAAGACCGGAGGGCGCGGAGAGTCGGGCGTCACTCGATCGGCTCGGGATCGCCGAGGACGGGCAGGGGGCGCGAGATGTACACGTCCCAGACCGCTGCGGCGGTCGCGACCAGTTCGCGCGCGGCCCAGATCGTCTGCGAGCTGCGGCGATAGGGGCGCAGGTCCGAGGCCACACCGACCGCCTTCAGGCCGAGTGACTCGCAGATGAACAGCGCCCGCGGGAGGTGGAAGGCCTGGGTCACCAGGAGCACATCGGTGACGCCGAAGATCGCCCGAGCGCGGTAACACGAGTCGTAGGTCCGCCGGCCGGCATAGTCGAGGACGATGTCCTCGGCCGGGACGCCGAGCTCGATCGCGGTGGCGCGCATGGCGGCCGGCTCGTTGTACTCGACGAAACGATTGTCGCCGCTCATCAGGAGCTTGTCGACCTTGCCGGATTGATAGAGCGCCACGGCGGCGGCGACCCGGTCGTACAGGACGGCCGTCGGCCGACCGTCACGCTGCAGGCCGGCGCCAAACACCAGGGCCACCCGTCGCTCGGGCGCGCCCTCCGGGCTGAAGATCGCGGCACTATAGCGCCAGGCGGTATAGGCGCGCGCGCCGACCACGCCGCCGATCACGAGCAGCGCCGACGCCGCCGTGAAGCGCAGCGCCGTGCCCAGGCGCATCCATCCCCGGATGTTCGGAAGGTGTGGGGCTGTCGTCATAGACGAAATATCATATCAGGATCGCTGATCATCCCGATAAGGACTTAAACAGAATTCCAACGCTATCTTTACGGCGGATTTATTAAAGTTTCGAGTCGACAAAAGTAATATCGACGCATGCTGCTCACACCAGATTCTACCTTTGGCGAGCCCTTTTCGCTCCAACCGACCCCCACACCTGGCGAATTGTTTCAGTTGGGTATGGAGCACCTGCGGGTGGCTGTCGGCCATTTCTCCGCAGCGGGTCGGCTTGCCGGTCGGCAGGGGTGGGCCTGGACGCGCGTCCGGGCGCTGGCGATCGGGCACCTCGGCCGTGAACGCGGCCTGGATGCCTGGGCGCGTTTGGGCGAGGCCTGGGCTGTGGTGCGTGCGCTGTTGCTGGACCTGTCGACCCTGGTCGGGGCGCAGGCGCACACGGCCTGGGTCACGTTGAGAAGGACCGAGTTTGGAGTGCGCGTAGCTGCTGCGAGCCAGCGCGGCCAAATCTGGGCGCAGCCGTACGCGAGTCGTTTCGCGCGCTGGCGAGTGAGAGCCGGTCGCGTGCTCGCGCGACGGAGCGTGGCTGTGTTGGAAGCCGTGCGTGCGGAGCTGACACTGACTCTCGGCCTGGCGCCGCAGGCGTTGGCCTGGGGCGGCTCGGTCGCGCTTCCGCGTCAGGGCGCCCGTCCGCTCAATCGACGGCAGGCGGCCGAGCAGCGCCAACGACGCTGGCTGTTAACCCTGATCGTCGCCGATGCAATCCTGATCGTGGCCTTACTGCAGGTGGCTGACACAGCCGGCGACCTCGCCCGCCCGCGCGACCTCTCGCTCGAAGGGTTGCGGCCCCTGCGGTTGGCGAATGCGCGCGCCGGTGGGCAGATCCGCGGCGCCATCCTGCCCTTGCCGGCGCAGGTCGAGCCGACGGTGTTGCCGACGGCCACCTGGGAGCCGGTGCTGACGGCGACGCCCATCCTGACGAACTTTGGCGTCATGGAGCCCGTCCTGCCGGGCGCGCCTGGTTACTTCGGACCCGGGGCCTGCGAACTAGATACGCAATACGGTCAGGTCGGGTCGGGCGCGTTCATTTGGCCGGCCGACGATCACTTCCTCAGCGGGTACGACTACTCCTGGCGACATCCGGGCCTGGACTTCAGCGCGATGTTGGGCGCATCGTTGTACGCCGTCGATCACGGGCAGGTGGTGTACGCGGGCTGGAACAACTACGGCTATGGTAACTTCCTGGTGCTCGATCACGGCAACGGCTGGTTCTCGGCCTACGCCCATTTGAGCCAGTTCTTCGTCAGCTGTCGCCAGTCGGTGACCCAGGGCCAGGTAATCGGGGCCGCCGGCAGCACCGGTAACTCGACCGGCCCACACCTCCACTTCGAGTTGTTCCAGACCGGCGTCGGGCAGATCAACCCCTGGACAGTCCTGCCCTGACCGCGCGCCTGACATTTCCATAACGCCTTGGGGCTGCCCTGAGCGGCCCGGTCCCCCAAAAAAGCGGCGCATTTGCGCCGCTTTTTGCATGCACAGGCGCGGTGAATTCCCTAACCAGGGCCAACTAAGGCGGAGCAGGTTTTGCGCGGAATTTGCATCTCTTCCCCCACAGTGTGCCGATACCGACCAAGGGTACGGAGATCGGTTTGGCCGCATCGGAATGCGGCGAAGGAGTGTGGGGATGGATATGGAGCATGGCTGGTACGAGCGCCTGCAGCGCTGCGCCGAGTTGAACGTCGCCCTGCGGTTCGATGATGATCCGGCCATCGCCGAAGAGATCATCGCCGAAGCCGATCAAGGCCTGGCCGAGCTGGATTTCGACGTCAACGCCGTCGTGCTGAAGACCTTCAAGGCGCATCGTGCCAACGCGCTCACCAGCCTGATCTCCGGCCGGGGGACGCGCAACAAGTACTGGTTGCACGAGGCCCTGGCCGACTGCGACGACGCGCTCGCCCTGGCGGATGCCGATGCCGAAGTCCTTGACGGCGTGCTGCACAAGCTCAAGGCCACAGCCTACATCCTGCTCGCGGAATGGCCTGACGAGGACCGCGCCCAGTGCTTGAGCGATGCGCTGGTTGAGTATCAACTGGCCGTGTGGGCCATCGATCGCGAGCGCATGCTCGACGAGTGGAGTCACGCTCAGCATGGCCTGGCCGAGGTGTGCTATCAGCTGATCTTTGTGGAGGACACGGACTCGCATCGCCTGGCGCTGCGCGGTCTGGATGCGATCTCGGCCGCGCTGGCCGGCTGGCAGGAGGCCGAGGACCAGATCGGGTGCGCCAAGGCCGAAGCGGTGCGCGGCAATCTGTACGCCTGGCTGGCGGATGCCGATGGCGCGGATCGGCGCGAGCATCTGCGCGGCGCGGCCCAGGCCTATCACAGCGCGATGTCGGCCGCCGAGGCGGCCGGCGATCTCGAGCTGTACGGCCCGGTCGGCGCCCTCTATGGTGAGACGTGCTGGGCCCTGGCGCACGAACCGGGCGAGCAGCCCGTCCGCTCGCTCAAGAGCGCCCTGCAAGGGCTGAGCGAGGCCAGCCGGGCCGTCCCGGCCGATGATCGACCGGACAGCTGGGTGGCGATCCGGGTGATGGCCGCGCAGGTGTTGGTCGAGTTGGCCGAGCAGCTTCCCAAGCGCGCCTCCGAGTTTCACGGCGAGGCGTTTCGATCGGCGTGGGCGGCCTGGAGTGCGCTGGCCTATCGCGGCGCAGTCGATACGGCCTCGGCCCAGGCGGCCCGTGAGCTTTTGATCCGGGTCCGCGATGAGATCCGGGACGTCTTTGCGACGTTCTGGCAGGAATCGGACTTCGGCGTCCGGCCGGAGTGGTTGTAGCTGGATTGCGGGCCTGGCGTCGGCGTTGACGCCAGGTCCTATCCCCCCGGGTTGATAACCCCTTGATACAGGCTGACGGCGATCCCGCCGTTGTCGCCTGACCAGCGTGGCGTGAGGCCGAGACGGGTCTGGCGGATGAGGGCGGCGTCGCCGGCGAGCACGGCGGCCGACCAGCCGGCGAACCTTTCGCGCAGCACCGCGCCGAAGCGCGCATACAGGTTCCGCAGGTCAGGGCCGTCGAGACGTTGGCCGTAGGGCGGGTTGGTGACGACCCAGCCGACGCCCGGGAGCGGCGCGGCATCCGAGACGCTGTGTTGATGAAACGTGATCCAGCGTGAAACGCCGGCGCGTTCAGCGTTGGCGCGGGCAGCCTCCATCGCCCCGGCGTTGCGGTCGGAGGCGACGATGAACGGTGTCTCGGGCGGCGCCGTCTCAATCGGGATCTCGGGCCGCAGATCGATGCCGGACGCGCAGGGCCAGCGCACCAGAGGCAAGGGCCGGACGGCATTGGGGGCGCGCCCGGAGGCAAGCAGGGCGGCCTCGATCGGGATCGTGCCGCTGCCGCAAAATGGATCCACGAGCGGCGCGCGCCCATCCCAGCCGGAGCTCAAGAGCATGGCCGCTGCCAGCGTCTCGCGCAAAGGCGCCTTGGCGGTCGCCAGGCGGTAGCCGCGGCGGTGCAGGTGGGCGCCGCTCGAGTCGACGCTCACCGTGCACTCGTCGTCGTTCAGACGCACGACGATCAACTGGGCGTCGCCGCCGCGATCCTCGTCGAAGACCCCCTGCACCGGTTCGGCCCCGAAGTGGGTCGTCAACGCAGCGAGGATGCGCTCGGCCACCGCGTCCGAGTGATATAGCCGCGAAGCGTGGCAGGTCACGCGCAAGGCGATCGGCGTGGATGTGGTCAGGAAACGGCCCCAGGGCAGACGTGCGGCGCGCTCCACCAGTTCTTCGAAGCTGCGCGCATAGAAAGGCATGCCGAGCCGCACCAGCACACGGCTGGCCGAGCGCAGGCCCCGGTTGGCGTGCGCGATCTCCGGAAGCTCGCCCTTGAAGCGGACACCGCCGGGCTCGGGCGTGCCTGTCAGACCCAGGCGCGCCAGGTCGAGCGCTAACTGGGGTTCGAAACCGGGCGGGCAGGTGGCGAAGGCAGAGAGCGACATGGCCCGATTGTAACTGGGCCGACGAGCCCGGTACAATAAGGGTCATATGCACGCCATTCGTTTTGACCAGGTCAGCAAACAATTCCGGACGCGCCACAACCGATCATTTCGGGAATGGTTCGTCAGCCTGGGACCGACACCGCCGCGCCCCGATGGGCCCGACCAGTTCTGGGCCCTGCGCAACATCTCGTTCGAGATCCAGCCCGGCGAGTCGGTCGGCCTGATCGGGCATAACGGCGCCGGGAAAAGCACGGCCCTCAAGCTTATCGGCCGCCTGATGACCCCCTCGCAGGGTCGGCTGGAGATCCACGGACGGGTGTCGGCTTTGCTCGAGTTGGGCGCCGGGTTTCACCCGGAACTGTCCGGCCGGGACAACGTCTTCCTGAGCGGGGCGTTGCTCGGGCTCAGTCGTCGCGACATGGCAGCGCGGTTTGACGCGATCGTGGATTTCTCCGAGATCGAGGAGTTCATCGATATGCCGGTCAAGCACTATTCCTCCGGCATGTTCGCGCGCCTGGCGTTTGCCGTGAGCGCCAACGTCGAACCCGAGATCCTGCTCGTCGATGAAGCCCTGGCCGTCGGCGACTACAACTTTCAGCAGAAGTGCCTGGCACGCATCGATGAACTAAAAGCCAGCGGGGTCACGATCGTGCTGGTGTCGCACGCCCACGACACGATCCGCACGCACTGCCGGCGCGTCTTGTGGTTCGACCATGGCAAACTGATGGCCGACGGCGTGGGTGAAACCGAGATCGCCCGCTATCTTGACCACACGGCCGGCATCGCCGCCGAGAAGCGCCTGTCGGCGGTCGCTGAGCCGGAGGTCAAGCGCCAGTGGGGTAATGGTGAGGTCGAGCTCTTCGATGTGCAGATCCTGGATGAGAGCGGGCGGCCGCGCTCGGTTTTTCGAACTGGCGAAGCCATGGTGTTGACCATCGCCTACCGTGTCAGGTCTGAGATCCGCAAACCGGTCTTTGGGATGGGCATACATCGACAGGATGGGTTGCACATCACCGGCCCCAATACTCACCTCGCCGGTCTGGACCTCTCGAGCCTGCGTGGTTCGGGCTCGATCACTTACAGGATCCCGCGCCTGACTCTGTTAGACGGCGACTACTTGATCTCGATTTCGGCACATCATCCGGATGGGATCACCATGTACGATTACCACGACCGTCTGTACTCCTTTCGCGTGGACAATCAGGGCAGTGGTTTTCGTGAGCGGTTCGGCTTGATGTCCATGCTTGGGAACTGGCAAGTCGAGCGGGACGGCCCTCAGACGGATGCCTGAAAGCCAGTCCTACGGGGCCGGGATGCTGCGGATATCGACGACGCCGACACCGTCGGCCTCATAGACGACCTGCGCCCCAGGCTGGACCCGGAGCCACGCCAGATCGAGGCCTGGCCCGTTGATGGGATTACCGGCTTTGCCCACATACACAAATGCGACGCCCAGAGCGCGGAGCGCGTCAAGGCCGACCTCGTGGCGTTCCAGGGCCTTAACCGTTTGGGCGCCAATGGCGACCTGCTCGCGGTACGCCGCCGGGCCCAACGTGAACATCATCGAGCCGGCGGTCGTGCGGCGCTGGGCGAAATACGGGATCCAATACCCGGCATCGGTGCCAAACAGGCTCTCGGGATGCGCATACAAGGTGTTGACGGCGAATACAGCATCCGGCGGCGTATGGGCCGCGATCCAGTTCATAGCGGCGATATCCTCCGCGCGCACGAACTGATACTGAGGTATGTAATCGAGAGCCCGCCCTCGGCCGCTGACCAGCCCACCGGCGCATAAGACCACCAGGATCGTCGCCGTCACTGGCCGCCGCCACTGCGGGCGCGCCGCTGCCACCGCTTCGGCGGCCGCTCCGATCAACACACCGGCCGGGAGATACAACATCAACAGGATCGCCGTCATGTTGGTGAATTGCAGCACCGGGATCCGCAACAAATAAGCGTTACCCATCAGCCACAACACACCCAACCAGATCAGCACGTCGCGCGTGATCGATAACCCCTTCCACAACCCGACCGCCATGGCGAGCGCCGACAACGCCAAGAGCCAATTTCGCATCCCGGCCATATTGACCAGCTCGAGGGTGAACGGGAAGTACGTGGTGAACAGCATTTCGACCACCGCTCGGCGCTCTGGCGTTTCATAGTCGAGCGCCTTGAGGTAGTACGCCTTCAATGATGGGATCAATGCCGGCAGGGCGATCACCACCGCAACGCCGGCGGCCAGGGCAACCCCAGCCGCGAGCCGTCCCACTTTTCTTTCGGATCTGGCCTGCAGACCTGCGCGCACGATGACTACTGTGAGAATAGGAAGCAGGTAGCCCGCGACTCGGAAGTGGATGAGATATACGCTGGCAATCAGGAGCCCCGCGACGGCCAGTGCCCAATAGGCTGGTTGCGGCGGGCCGGGTTTGCGCCACTCCTCCAGTGCGATCTCGATGAGCCAGATCGCGACGAGCAGGATGGCCTGGCTGCCGAGCGGCGTGAATCGCCCCCAACTGGTCAGCAGGGCGGGTTGAAATGAGAGCAGTCCCGCGGTGATCAGCCCTACCACGGCGGCCAGGCGGCCGGCTCGCCGGTCCAACCACAGATACACCCCGATCCCACACAGCCCGTTAAGGACCTGGGCTACCCAAAGAAGCGCCGCATGCGCCGGCACACTGGCTATGGTTTGGGTGGCTGACGCCAGGGCATGCAGCCCGAGGTGATACATATCCAGGGGGACCGGGGCATAGGGTTCCAGGCTCACCGGCAACCGCCCGGCCTCGGTCGTCAGGCCAGTGATCAACGAATGATGGAGGGAGTCCGGCGAGGCTGGAAATGGCCAATCGCGGATTACCCAGAAACGGGTGGCCATCGTTGCGAACAGCACGGCCAAAGCCAACCATTCCAGGCCAGCGAACCGAAACTGGTCGCGCCAGGAGGATCGCCAGCGCCAGGCCGACCACGCCCCGCCGATTGCGAGGCCAGCCAGCCAGATCGGCTGGGTCAAGGCCAGACTCGGCGCCAGGAACGCCAGGCCGTAATACACGGCCGGGTAGAAAGCGATGCTGATCGCGACGGCCAGTAGCCAACGATTCAAGGCCGGCCAGCGCTGCCACAATGGGCTGAACGAAAGGATCAGTCCACCCGGGATCGTGAAGAGCGCTGTGAGCGTGAGCGCCAGTCTGAGAGCGCTCCAGATGTCAAGCTGAAAAGACCAGGTCATTGATGGACGCGACGAGCCACACGACTTGCATGAGGGCCGACCGTATCGATCGGTCGCCCGGTTATCTGCGGTATGATAGCCTATCATGCGCCTCACGGCATCCATCCTGATTGTTACATACAACAGTGAATTGCATGTGACGCCCTGCTTGGAAGCGCTCCTGGCGGAGATCCGACCCGACGACGAAGTCATACTGGTCGACAATGCCTCGGCGGATGGCAGCCTCGTACAGGCGAGCACATTTGGGGGGCGGGTGCAGGTCATGGCCAGCGCCGACAACCGCGGGTATTCCGGCGGAAACAATCTGGCGGCCCGGCTGGCGCACGGCGATCTGCTGATCCTTCTCAACCCTGATACGCAGGTGCGCCCCGGCTGGCGCAATGCCCTGGCGCAGGCCTTCGACGACGAGACCGTTGGGATCGCCGGTAGCAAGGGGCGGTATCCGGATGGTCGTATCCAACACGCGGGCGGCGTCATCGATCCATTGACGGCCAACGCCGTCCACCTGGGCGATGGACAGGCCGACAACGGACAGCACGATCAGGTGGCCGATGTCGATTACGTCTCGGGCTTTGCGCTGGCGACCCGACGCACGCTCTGGGAACGTTTGGGCGGCCTGTGCGAGGATTACTATCCGGCTTACTACGAGGAAGTTGACTATTGCTTTCGCGCCCGTCGGGTCGGGCTGCGGACGGTGTTCGTGCCACGGGCCGAGGTAACCCATGTGCATGCCCCAAACGCCGGCTTTGGCGAATGGGGTGGCGCTTACGCGTTGCGACAGCGCTGGTTCTTTGGCCTGCGGCATTTGGGTGTGACCGAGCTGCGCTCCATGGCGCTGGCTGACAAGGCGGCGCTTTCCGGTGAATCAACAGCCTTGCGCGGCGAACGCTACGTCGACGCCTATGCTCAAGTCTTGTGGATGGCCGCGCGAATCTGGATCTCTCGGAGCGACGATCCAACCCTTGGAAGACCCCTTACGGCTGAGGAACAGGCGACGATCCTGCGTGAGTTGCGGGACTTGCATGATCGCGCGATGCTTCTGGCCAGTCAGGAAGTCGTGGCCCCCCACCTGCAGGCCATCCGTGAGCGCATCCACACATTGCCAGTTCCCCCTGGTCAGGTGGCAATCCCGATCAGAGATCTGGGCGCGTGGTTGCGTCACAAGACCAGCCAGTGGATCAGGGATCCGGAGGCAGCCGCCTGGCGGGCCTATGCGAAGTCGGCTCAATCCGTTTTGCGGAGTATCACGGACACGATCCGGGCACTAGATTGGGTCAGTCGACGGCACGAGGGCCCGCAATGACGCACCGCTCGGAGGTGGCGCCAATCATCGAGATGCGTCCAGAGGGGCGATCCTCGGCTCCTGTAGCGCGAAGCCCTGGAACACCTGTGCGGGCCGGCCTCCACTTGCGGCGAAACTGACCGACCTGATGACCTGCGTTGCCGCGAGCCCGGCTCGCGCCTGATCATGGTGGGGCGCCTGGACGCACCGATCCTCGCCCTTGCGTCCGTTCGAGAAGCGATCCGATCCGAGGGCGTTGAGTCGGTGGGGGCACTGCCGGCCGCGTTGCCCGACGCGGCACTGGGCGTGCCAGTTTAACTGGCGGATGTCTATGCCAGTCTGAGCAAGCATGAGGCCCCGGGTACTACATGTCGAGGCCACGCCGTTCGACGTTCTGGCGCTCGCGAATCAAACGACGGGTGCCGTTGACTTCGGGCGGCTCGGGCGTACTCCTCAAGGGCCTATCGCCGCGGCTACGCATGAGATCCAGCTTGAACCGACACACCGGGCAATATCTCGGTATCAGCACACGCGTTTGGCTCGGTACGCCCCTGAGAGCGCTCGCTCACAGATCGGGGCCGCGATCGAGCGGGTCGTTTCCTCCCCTGAGTGCGCTGACCCGGGATCGACCTGGCCCAAGCGCCTTGTCACCTTGCGGTTGCGATGATCGCGATAACGAGACCTGGCGCTGTTTAGAGGGGGGGCAATGGGACCCCAGCGGCGAGTAGCGCCAGGTGGAGTTGCCGATGCATCGCGGCCGGGGAGAAATCCGCCAGGCGTTGGCGCTGTTGGGCGACAATCGAGTCGCGAAGCGGTTGGTTCGTGATCACTTCATGGGCGACTTCGGCCACCAGCGGGGGATCCTTGCGGTGCAACAATACGCCGGATCCACCCAGCGTGCCCGGTACGGCCGTCGACTCAAAAGCCAATATGGGCACATCAAAACTCATGGCCTCAAGCAAGGGAACGCAGAAACCCTCGTGTTCGCTCAGACAGACATACACGTCTGCTAGCTCATAGAAGACCCCCAAGGACTCGGCCGTGACTTGCCCGGGAAGTATGACCGCGTCCATCAGCCCGAGGCGCGCAATGAGGTCGACGATCTCCCTGTCATAGATGCCTTCGCGTCGACTGCCGACCAGAAACAACCGTGACTTTGGCTCGATCCGCTCGCGGTAATAGTGAAACGAACGGATCACATCCTCGATCCGTTTGTTCGGCGCGATGCGCCCGACGTGGAGCCAGGAGCGCAGGTCAGGCGTTGCGTACTGGGCCCGAAGCGCATCACTGGCCGAGGTGGCTGCAGTTGGGTGCAAGCCCTCAAGTTGGACGATGTAAGGCGCTACAGCCTGAACGGCAATGCCGAGCGATACTAATTCTGCTCGGTTGTAGTCCGAGCCTGCAATCGCCGAGCCACGACCCACGAATTCCTTCAGCTGCCAACGCGCCTGGCCGCAGCAGGTCGCGGTCAGTGGCTCGTAGCCATAGTAAAACCGCGGCGGTGTGACATTGTGGTAATAAAGCACCAGGCGGCCGCTGGTATCACGTGCGACATTGTTGGCATAGCCGCAGATGCAATAGTGCAGGATCAGCCAGTGGTCCGTCGAGCGGACCTGCAGGTAGTCGGACGTCGGACGGACGACCGAGTTCAGTCGAGGATCCCAGTTGTCGGCGAAAACCTGGGTTTCACATCCAAGACTGGTCAGAAGATCGTGCGTTGCCAGGATCTGATTACCGACCGCGTCGGCGTAAGAGAAGTGGGGCACGATTTGATATACGACGGGGCCCATATCAATCTTTGTCTCGAGACAATTTGGCGACTAGCGCGTTGAGGCGAGCGATCTCGAGTTCAAGGGCCCTGGTTTCGTTATCGCGCTGCGCGGCCTCTGCGGTCAGTTGCAGCAGCAATGCGTCAAGCGCTGCCACAATGCGGGTGTTGATGACGGCCTGGCGCCCCGCCAGCTCGTTGACGTACAAGACCGTCAGTGCGTGAAACTGGGTCTTTATCCGATTCCAGGTTGCATTGCCGATTGGCAACCGTTCGTCACGGACCGCTACCTGCACGGAAAGACTATCCAGGACGCTCTTTAGGCCCGCGAGGGATTCCGCGAAGTCCTCCAGTGTTGCTTCCGAATCGGGAGTCTCCATGAACCCTTCAGGCGAACGTTGAAGCATGCGCTTTACGACCCTTGCCTGGACCTCGGCTGTGTCGAAACCGGGTGCATTGACCGAAAACCATTGATGGTGTTCAGTCATGGTGCCGAACCTCAAGAGCCGCGTTCATCCGATCCAACGCTGAATCCCAGTTGTAGCGCTCGGCGAGATAGTTTTGCCCACCCAGACCGTAAGGCACCCGGAGAGCACTGTCTTCAGAACCGTGATCAGGCGTAAACGAGCCGTGGCCCGGGGAATTCACCCCTGCCAGGCAGGGATCTTCGGCCGGCGGGAGTTCGTTAGCCTGCGATCGACGTTCGGTCATGGCGCGCCGCGCCAGCTCACTCGGATACTCCATGAGGTTGCTTCGGGAGGCTGTAACAGGCCGCAGGTCGAGTTTGGCCACAGTTCGGGGCGGAGGATACCATATTCCATGATCGGCAACCCGCGCGTTAGCTACCGGAAGTTGCCGTGGTAAACTCCCACGGGCTCAGAAATCGTACTTCGCTCGCTATTCCTGAGCCGTCTAGTGTCGTCGATCTCCAGCCGCCTGTGCTTTAATGCGTATCCTGCATCTCCACCATCGATATTGGCCCGGCGTTGGCGGTGGCGAGGCCTATTTGCAGGAGTTCTCGGCCCGCCTGGTGGCCGACGGCCACGACGTAACTGTGGCCACCAGCGACGCCCTCGACCCAAGCGCGCACTGGGATCCACAGGCCGCGCGCGTGTCCGATAAAGAAAGCCGTCACCGTGGCGTGCGCGTGTTGCGGTTTCCGCTCCGGCACCTCCCGGGCTCGCCCTTCACCTACAGTCTCTGGCGGTATCACCTGTTCTATCACCTAAGCCCCGTGCTGCCGGTGAATACGGCTTTGCGCCTCAGCCGCTACACACCCTGGGTGCCCGACCTCTGGCGCTGGGTCAACGAAACCGACGAACGCTTCGACCTCATCGGCGGGATGGCGGTGCTGTACGAACCTTTCGTTGCGGCCGGGCACCATTTGGCCACACGCCTGGGCGTGCCCAGCGTAGTCTTTCCGCTGACCCATCTGGGTTCGTCTACGAAGCCCGGCGGCGACTCGGTCAGCCGCTACTACACGATGCGCCACCAGTTGAGCCTTGTGCAACGGGCTGATCGCGTTCTGGCGATCACAGAGTCTGAGCGGCGTTATTACGGGGAGCGTGGGGTCCCACTCAGTCGGATTTCGGTCGTCAGCCCGGGCGTCGATCCGACGCCGCCCGTCATCGGCGACGCGGCTGGCTTCCGCGCCCGCCATGGTCTGACCGGGCCGATCGTGGCCTTCCTGGCAACGATGCTGCCCGACAAGGGCGCGACGACCGTCGTCGCGGCGGTCGCGGCGCTGTGGGCGCGGGGCGTATCGGTCGAACTGGTCATGGCCGGGAACAGCGTGCCCGCTTTCGACGCTTTCCTGGCCGCACAACCCCAGTCGGTTCGCGCGCGGGTGCGCGTCCTGGGTGTGGTTTCCGAACAAGAGAAGTACGATCTGCTGGCAGCCGCTGACCTCCAGGCCATGCCCTCGCGGACCGACTCATTCGGCATCGTCTATCTGGAGGCCTGGCTGGCCGGCAAGCCCGTCATCGGCGCGCAAGCCTGGGCCATGGACGAAGTGATCTCTGACGGCGTCGACGGCTTGCTCGTTCCGTTTGGAGATCCCAAGTCCCTGGCCGACGCGATCGCGGCGCTTCTCGCCGACCCGGAACGCCGCGCGGCGATGGGCGCCGCCGGCCGTGCCAAAGTGCTGGCTCGCTACACCTGGGACCACACTTACCCGTTGGTGCGCGACGCGTACGAGCGTCTGACGCGGTCGCGGTGAGCACTCTATGCGGATCCTGATCGTCAATCAGCGCTTCTGGCCGGCCGCAACCGGCAGTGAGCGGTGGCTGCTGGCGATGGCCCAACGCTTCGCAGCAGACGGCCATGACGTTTCGGTTGCGACCACCGACGGCCTGGAGGCTGACTTCGCGGCAAACCCGCGGGCGCGTCGGGCCACCCCGGAACGCGAGCAGGTGGACGGGATTTCGATTCGCCGCTTCGCCCTTGCTCACCTGCCCGGAAGTCCGTTGACCTTCGCCCTTTGGCGATATTGGCTCTTTCCGTCCCTGGCCGCGCTGCGGTTGCCGCCGACCTGGTTGGCGGTCCTTGCCCGCTGGGCGCCGGGCGCGCCGAAGCTCTTCAATTGGCTGGATCACACCAGCGAGCGGTTCGACCTGGTGTTGGCGGCCAACGTCCTCGCTGACGGGCTCGCCTACGCCGCCGGCCGCCTGGCGCGCCGCTGCGGCGCGCGGTTCGTGCTGACGCCATTCACCCATTTGGGCGCCGGTGCCGTTCCCGGCAGCGATGACGTCGGCCGGCATTACACGCTCCGTCACCAAAGAGCGCTGGTCGTCAGCGCGGATCGCGTGCTGGCCATGACCGCCACCGAGCAGCGCTTTTATCTGTCGGCCGGCGCGTCGGCGGAGGCCGTGCATGTTGTGGGCGCCGGGATCGACATCGAGTCGATCCGGCCCGGTGACGCCGCCCGATTTCGCGCACGCGCCGGCTTGTCCGGGCCGATCGTGGTCTTCCTTGCGCCGCTTCATCGCGACAAGGGCTTTCCGCAGGTGGTCGAGGCGGTCGAGCGCTGTCGACGCGCCGGGGTGGCCGTCACGCTCGTTGCGGTCGGGCCGGAGTATCCGACCAGCCGCGCGCGGTTGCGAGCCTTGCAGGCTGAACAACCCGACGCCGTGCGCGTCATCCCGACCCTCACCGAGACCGAGAAGCGCGACCTGCTGGCCGCCGCCGACCTCCTGGCGATGCCGTCGCGCACCGATTCATTTGGGATCGTCTTCCTTGAGGCCTGGGCCCAGGGCAAACCCGTGCTCGGTTCGACGGCCTGGGGCATGGGCGACGTCATCACCGAGGGCGTCGACGGGCTGCAGGTGCCGTTTGGTGATGCCGCGGCGACCACGATCGCCCTGCAGCGTCTGCTCACTGACGCGACCTTGCAGCAGAGGCTCGGCGCCGCCGGCCGGGCCCGAACCCTGGCCGAGCACACCTGGGATCAAGTCTATGCGCGCGTGTGCGCTGCCTGCGAGGTGCAGGGCCGATGAGCGCCGAGCGTGTGACGGTCATCGTCGTCAACTACAACGGCGCGGCGCACATCGAGCGCTGCCTGCGGGCCTTGCTGGCGCAGAGCTATCCGGCTCACGAGATCGTCGTCATCGATAACGCCTCGACCGATGGGAGCCTCGAGCTGGCGCGATCGTTCGCGCCGGCCATCAATTGCATCCCGCTCGCCGAAAACGCCGGGTTCGCGCGCGCGAACAACCTTGCGGCCCGCGCCGCCCGCGGCGAATGGATCGCGCTCATCAACAACGATGCCTTCGCGGCGCCGGGATGGCTGCAGGCACTGGTCGACGCCGCGCGCAGGGCGCCCGAGATCGGTTTGGTGGCGTCGCAGATGGTGTTCGACGCGCAGCCCGACCTGATCAACTCGACCGGGGTGTGCATCGATCGCACCGGCGTCGTCTGGGATCGGGGTGGGGGGGCGATGACGCTGCCGTCCGGGCCGCCCGTGCCCGTGTTCGGCCCCAGTGGCGGCGCCGCATTATACCGGCGCGAGTTGTGGCAGGCGCTCGGAGGTCTGCGCGAAGACTACTTCATGTACTTCGAGGACGTCGATTTGGCCTGGCAGGCGAACTGGCTGGGGGCACGCTCGGTGCTGGCGCCGGCCGCTCACGTGCGCCATGTCGTCTCGGCCAGCCTCGGGCAGGCGTCACCGGCCAAGACGTTCTGGCTGGCGCGCAATAAGTGGTTGCTACTGGCGCGCAACTACCCGCGGCCGTACCTATGGCGCTATCTGCCGTTGATTACGGCCTATGATCTGCTCTCGTTCACGGCCACCGGGCTGGCCGGCCAATGGGCCGCGGCCGGGAAGGGTCGGATGGAGGGTCTGCGCCTGGCGGCCGCCAAGGCCGCGCTTGGCCCGGCCCATCAGGCCCGACCCGCCACCGCCGCCACGGTCTGGGAACAGCTCGAACCGGTGGCCGCGCCCTGGCGCGTGCGCGCGCGCTACGCTCATCTGGGCCGGGTCACGGCGCGCCCCGCGAGACCGTAGGTCCCGAAGCCCGGGCCGCTATCGATCGCCCGATTCAACGAACGGGATGAAGTTAATGTAGATAGCCTGATAGGCCATGTGCTGATCACTGGGTTGGTCGGCATCGACGCCGCCCAGCAGGTGGATCAGCGGGCCCGTCGCGATCACGCCGGCGCGCCGCAGGGGCTCACGCTGCGGGGAGTCGAGCCGGGTCCACTCATTGGCGGAGGCGTTGAAGCTGGCCCAGATCGAGGGCGCGCCGGGCGCGCCGCCGAAAACGTGGACCACGTCTGCCACAACCGCTGCATTGAGGTTCGCTCCGGCGTCGGGCAAGGGCGCGCCGGTCTCCCAGGCCGAGCCCGATCCGTCCTCCGACTCTGGCGAGTAGGCCTCATTGACGATCAGCGCCCGATCGCCGTCGGTGCCGCCGATGACGTAGACCCGCCCCCCGACCACAGCCGCCGCGGCAAAGCCCCGCGCGGTGGGCATGGTGGTGCGCTCGCGCCAACGATCATCCTCCGGCGCGTACTCGAACACCCGGTTACTGTAGGTTGTGCCGTCCCACCCGCCGAAGAGCAGCAATTTGCCGTCGAGCGCGACCAGCGCAAAGCCCGACAGCGCCACCGGAAGGTCGGCGCCGCGTTCCCACGTGTCGGCCCGCGGGTTGTAGATCTCGAGCGCCCTCTGCGGCGCACCGTCGACGCTCCGGCCCCCGGGGACGAAAATGCGCCCGCCGATCGTGGCGGCCTGGGTGTCGGCGGCAGCCAGGGGTTTGTCGGCGCGCGGCTCCCACGCGCCGGTCGCCGGATCGTATCGCCGCACGGCGGTCACCGGCCCATCCGTGTTTTCGCCGCCGATGACGTAGATCTGGTTCTCATGCAGCGCCACAGCCGGCCCGATCACCGGATCGGGCAAGGGCGCCTGTCCCAACCAGCGCTCGGGGGCGGTGACCGTTGCGGCCGGCGCGGGCGTGGACGCCGGGACCAGGAACCTCCAGGCCGCCAGGGCGAATACCACCAGAGCGGCTACCAGGATGACCGGAGTCAGCCAGGCCCGGCGTCCAGGAGCGGAAGGTTGCGGGAGGGTCGGCCCCTCGGCGCCGGTGGGCGGGTCGGCCTCCGTGTCGTCGGGTTCATCGGCCGGGAGATTCTGCGGCAGCCCGGGCACCTCGACGTAGCCGCGCTGGATGGCGACCATCGCGGCCTCGGTCCGCGACTGCACGTCGATCTTGCCGAAGATGTTGCGGACGTGCACCTTGACGGTGTTCGGGCTGATCGTCAGCCGGGCCGCGATCTCCTTGTTGCTTGCTCCGGAAGCAACCAGACGCAGGATCTCGATCTCGCGCTCGCTCAAGGGCGCGCGTTCCGGTCCGGGTGCGGCCGAGGAATCTCCCCGGCCGCGCTCGACGTTTTCAGTCATGGCTCAATTGTAACGATTAACGGGATTCGATCGAGGGCAGGAACGCCGCGTAACACGCGCCCGGGGCACCCTCCGGATTCCAGTCCAGTGCGTCACGCGCCTGAACCAGACCGAAGCCGAAGAAGTCGGTGTTGTCGACCGGAGTGAGCACTCGCGCGGTGTGGATCAGCGCATCGCGCATCAAGCGCGCCGACCCGTATTGGGGCATCCGCGCGAGCAGAGCCGCTACGCCGGAGATGTGCGGTGTCGCCATTGATGTTCCACTGCGATAGGCGTAACCGCCGCCCGGGACTGTCGCGTAGATGGCCACGCCCGGCGCGACCAGGTCGAGCTCGGGCCCGTACGACGAAAAGTAGGCGCGCTGGTTGTCCGACGTGACAGCGCCAACGGCCAGGGCAGTCTCATAGCGCGCCGGGTAATAGACGCCCGAGATACCCGAATTGCCTGAGGCCGCGACCACCAGCACGCCATGCTCGGCGGCATAACTCAGGGCCTGTTCGAGAGCGGGTGTTGGCAGCGGATCACCCAGGCTGAGGTTGATCACCTGAGCGCCGTTGTCGACGGCATACTTGATCGCTTCGGCGGCATTGCCGTCGAGGCCCATCCCGATGGCGTTCAGGACCTTCAAGGCCATGATCCGCACGCCCCAGGCTGCTCCGGCGACGCCGGCGATTCCGATCCGGTTGTTGGCGGAGGCGTTGGCGATGCCGGCAACGTGCGTGCCGTGGCCGTAGTCGTCATCGGGATCATTGTCGCGGTTGCTGAAATCCCAACCGCGCCAGTCGTCGGCATAGCCGTTGCCGTCATCGTCCAGGCCGTTCGTCTCGCGGCCGCCTCCGACCTCGCCGGCGTTGAACCAGATGCGCCCGACCAAATCGGGGTGATCGAGATCGACACCGCTATCGACGATGGCCAGGGTTGACACGGCACAGCCGGCCGCCAACTGCCAGGCTTCGGGAACCTGGATCTGTGCCGGACCATACTGCAGAACCCAATCAGCGTCATTGGGCGTAATGGTTTGATCGAGGGCTGCGATTGAACGCTCAGGCGCGCTGAAGCGCACGCCCGGATCGGAGGCTAAAGACTGTTCGAGCGCCGGCGCGTCGGCGGCGATCAGGCGGTGCAGGCCAAGCGCTGCCAGGGCCGGCGGTGTGACGTCAGTCCATCCCGGACCCGGAACCCAACCCGGTTCGGCACCAACGAGGTAGGCACCTTCGAAGGTCTGAGCTTGCGCCGGGGCCGGCTGAGTTTGCTGGTCAAGGCCGCACAGGGCCAGCAACAGACAGAGGGTTAGGAAGAGTCTTTTCACGCCGCAACGCTATGCACAACCCACGCCAACGCATTCGACAAAACGTTAGCGGCACGATCCGGGTTGCTCCCGCACTTCCAATGCTTTTTAGAAATCGTTAGAGCATTATACTTCTGCGTCGCTAACGGGCAATGGGCCGAATGTCCGCTGATCAGGGCACGGGCGCGAGGAACTCGCCGTTCGGTAGCTCAACCCCATTCGCGACGACGGCCGGCAATCGGCCGGCCTCTGAATACAGACCAACATAAAGCGTCAAGGGTGGGGCCTGGGCCGGGTCGAAAACAAAGTCGTGAGCATCCGCGATCAATTCGCCGGGCCGCCACAGCGGCGTCGGGTAGCCACCAGCGCGCGGCCGCGCGTCGGCCTGGGCATATGCGTCGGTCGGCGACGAACGCAGGTGTGCGAAGACGATCAAATCATCCGACACAGATGCCAGGCTGCGCCAGAACAGGGTCACGGTCAGGCCGGTCCCATCCTCGCGAGGGTGGATGGTGTAGCCCTCCAACACGATCGCTTCCCCGAAGCGCACGTCTGTGACCACGGTCGGCGTCTCCGACTCGCCCGGTTGTTGGCCATGGACGACCGCCGGGATGCTTGGGCTGCGCGGGAAGGGCGTTCCATCGGGTCCGGTGGCGCTGATCTGGGTCGGATCCTGGGGGCTGGTGAGAAACCGCAGCTCCACGGCGCCCAACGCCGGCGCCGGGAAGTCGCCGCGTACTTTGAGCGCATAGCGATCGCAAAAAGGCACACCGGGCTTCCAGAGCGACGTCGGATAGTTTCCGCGGCCTGGATACGTGGTGGTATGGGCGTAGCCCTGACCATCCGGACCGATCAGCGCGAGTTGCAGCGGAAAGTTCCCGTCAATCCGCCGATCCGCCTGCCAGCAGACAAAGATGCTCAAGCGAGCTTCCGGTCCATCCGCCTCGGCCAGCCGGGCGCCCAACAACCGCATGCCAGGCGCGTAGACGGCGGCCATGGTGGTGTCGAGCCCGGCCAGGTCGGTTGAGTCGGCGGGTTGCGGCACGGCGTACACGGGCGCCAGGATCCCGAACGGGATGCCGGCACTGATGCCCGCCAGCATCAGCATGAGCGCGGTGGTTGCCCGCGCGCGCCAGCGTTCGGTCCAGAGCTCCGACCATCCGGCTATCAGCACCAATACCAGCGGCGCCAGGGCCGGCATCACGTAGCGTCCGACAACCAGATAGCGATCACCCTGCGCGATCGTCAGGGCCAACGCCATCCCAAACAGGCAGGGCAGGAGCAGGAAAGACAGGAACAGGCCGGGCAAGGGGTGCGCGGACGAGCCACGCCCGCGCCAGAGCGCCACAGCCAGGCCGAGCCCAGAGAGTGCCAGGATCCCGGCGTACAGGGGATATACCCACGGCCAGGCCTCGACATTACCCCATCCGAAGGAGGCCAGAAACGTTTGCGCGCTGTAAACCAGGCTATAGGCCAGGTCGGTCAGCGAGATACCCGAGGTCGAGACGTTCGACCAGAAGCGGGTCAGAGTCTCGAGTTTGAGCACCTGACCGGTGACGAACTCCAAATTGGACAGCGCCGCCAGGGTGAGGATGATCAAACCGCCGAAGAGCGCGATCACGCGACCGGGGATGGCCCCCTTCCGGGCCCGTGCCAGGCTCAGCATCACGGCCAACCCGGCCGGCACCAGAAAAGCGAGGCCGTTGAGTTTGGTCAGGATGGCGGCGGCGGTTAATAGCGCCAGCCAACCGGCGTTGCGGAAGGTGACACCCGTCTGGCTGATGCGCACAACCAGATAGACGAGCGGCGCGCCCAGAGCCGTGATGAGCAGGTCGTTCGTCAGCATACTGCCCAGGAATACGTATTGGGGCCAGAACCCGAACAACCCGGCTGCGCTGAGGGCCTGCCACGGCCGGCCGGGCCACAGCCGTCGCGCCGCCTGATACACGAACAGGAGGCTGAGCGTGCTCAATCCGACGCCCAACAGGCGCGCAGCCTGTAGCGCCGCCAGCTGCGATCGCTCCGCTGGGGACGGGTCGGACGCCGCGACGGCGTAGTTCAACCCGGATTCACCGCCGGTAAAGTAGGGGTTGCGAATGGGCTCGATCGGTTGCTCACCCAGGTCGAAGAAGGCCATCAGCGGCGCTATGAGCACGTAATAAAGCGGCGGCTGAAAACGAGACCAGATCCGCTCGGCGTCGGGATCACCTGGCGTGAGCAGGTGGCCATTGACCGCGACATAGCGGGCGTACTGGAAGTGACCGGGTTCGTCGTACGATTCCCAGGGTGGCACGGACAAGGCGACTGCGACCCCCACGGCGAAGCGCGCCGCCAGCAAGGCCAGCAGAGCCCAGTTCGACGCCGGCCAGGCCGACCTAGATCTCGTCGACGAACGCATCGCTCAGCTTCCGGAACAGCACCCAGCCGATGCCAACGATGACGAGCGCCTCCAGGAATGTGAGGCTCAGGAGGCCCAGGTCCGGAGCCGTTGCGCTGTAAATGGCGGCGCGATAAGCGGTCACCAGGCTCGCCATCGGGTTGGCGATCAGGAGCGCGAGCTTGAGCGCCTGGTTCTCCACCAGTGCGACGTCGTAGAAGATCGGGGTCACGAAGAACAGCGGCAGCACCAGGATGTCGACGATCTGCTGCACATCCCGAAACAGGGCGTTGAGCGCGGACAGGGCCAGCCCCAACCCGGTGCTCAGGATGATCTGGATGGCCAGGATCGGGATCATCCAGAGCAGCGCCGGCGTGAAGGCCACGCCGTAGACGATCATCAGCACCGCCAACGGGATCAAGGCCACCAGGTAGTTGATGCCGTTCGCGAACACGATGCTGAGCGGCAGGATCTCGCGCGGAAAGTACACGCGCTTGACGAGGTTGCTGTTGCCGGTCACTGATTGCGTCGACGCCGTCAGGCTCAGACTGAAGAAGTTCCAGGGTAGCAGGCCCGCCAGGAAGAACACCGGGTAGGCCGGCATCGGGTTGCGCGAGACCACATCAAAGACGATCGTGAAGATGATCGTCATTGCGAGCGGCGCGATCAGGCTCCAGATCACGCCCAGGGCCGAGTTGCTGTAGCGGACACGCAGTTCCCGCAGGGTCAGCAGCCGAATCGCCTCACGATAACGCCACAGGGGCGCGAAATTCAACATCGGTCACCGTCGTGTGTCATTGTTTTGGCGCGTCTCGCCCCGCACGGCCAACGCCTGAAGACGTCGGTACTCGTGCAAGCCCGCGAGGGCCGAGACGAGCAACCCGATCCGGCGCAAATCGCGGTCCGTTCGGCGGCGGCCGGCCTGGATCTTGTGTCGGGCGCGCCACCAGCCCGGCAGGCGTCGGGCGGCATCCAGGGTGCCGAGCCAAAGCGCCTGCAGACCGTCCCACCGCCGATGTCCGGCGTATTCTAGCATCCGGTATCCATCGTACCCGATGGACGTCGCCAGCCCGATAATCAGCGTGCCGGCCTCGAGCAGCCGGGCCATGTTGGCATAGCGGTTGCGCTGCATACACCGGATCCGAAACGGCGAGATCCGGCCGCCGCTGCTGGCGCCAAACGCGTGCAGGGCCTGAGCTTGCGGAACGACCCAGACCTCGTGCCCGGCCAACCAGGCCCGCCAGCACAGATCGACGTCTTCCAGGTAGGCGAAGTAGCCGGGGTCGAACCCGCCCAAATCCCAGAAGGTGCGGCGGCGGATCAAGAGCGCCGCGCCGGGAATGGCAGCGGTCCGATGCGGCGCCATTCGGGCCGGCGGCTGCTCGGCCAACGGCTGACCCCAGCCGACCTCGAAGGCGGTGCCGGCATCGGTGAAGCGGCTGCCAATGCTTTGCACGGTCTCGGCGGAGCCGGCAGCATGCGAAAAGAGCAGGGCGCCGCCCAACACGGCCGCCGCGGGTTGAGTGGCCGCAAAGGCCAGGAGTTGCTCGCACCAATCGGGCGCCAGGGTGGCATCGGGGTTGAGCAGCACCAGCCACTCCGCCTCGACCGTCGCGAGCACCCGGTTGTAACCGCCGGCGAAGCCGTGGTTGGCGCCGAGGTCGAGCGCCGTCACGGCCGGCCAACGCTCGCGCACATGGGCCAGTGTGCCGTCCTGCGAGCCGTTGTCGGCGACGACGACCTGAACCGGCAGTGTCTGCGCCAGGGCCGAGGCCAGGCACGGATCGATGAAGTCTTTGGCATTGAACGTCAGGACAACGACCGCGAGCGAGTCACTCATGGCGCCGTCGACCGGGTCGGCACCGCATCCCAATGCCGACGATGGAGCGAAAGGGCTCGGCGAAGCCAGAGCGGCAGCCGATGGCCGAGGCGGCCGCTGGCGAAGCCCGCGCTCTTGGTGACTTCGTAGAGCACGGCATAGGGGATCCAGAGCGCGAGGCCGGCGCGCCAGAGGTGGATGATCTCGGCGCGGACGTACCCGGCCCCGAGAGCGATGACGTTGCGCCAGGGGTCGCCGCTGATCTCGCGCAGCGAGTAGCCGCTGTCGAAGTTGCGCCGAAACAACTGGCTCAAGCTGTAGCGATGGCCATGCTGCACCGCGGCTTCGGGCTCATACCGAACGATGTGCCCGGCCTCCAACGCAGCCCGACCGAAGGCCTGATCCTCGCTCATGATCACGTCGTCAGGGAACGGGTGCTCGAGCAACACCGCCTTGCGGATGGCCGCGTTGACGTTGGAGAAGAAGATCCGGCCGATCCCGCCCTGCACACGGCGCAGCTTGGATTGCTCAAACGGGTGGGGCGGATAGGTGTAATTGAGGAAGAAGGTCTCGATCGGGCCCACATCGGGCGGGGGCACCTGCCGGCCGAAGACGGCGGCCACGCCGGGCTCGGTCAGGCCCTGGGTCAGAGTGGCCAACCAGCGCGGCCCGGCCGGCACCGCGTCCTGCGAGAGGAAGACCAGCCACTCGCCCTGTGCCAGGCGTGCCGCGAGGTTGCGCGTGCGCCCGTGTCCGAAGGCGACGGGCGGGATCGTGTGAATGCGATCCGCAAAAGCATGAAGCGTTGCGAGGGTTTGATCGGTGGAGCCGGAGTCGATCGCCAGGATCTCAAAGGGCTCGGCGCCCTCCTGCGCTCGGATCGCGGCCAGGGCCTCGCGCAAGCGATCGCCGCCGTTGAGCGTGAGCAGCAGGATCGAGATCATTCGCCGGGGCCGCTGTGCTGGCGGGCGATGTCGAGCAGGCTCAAGAAGAACGACGCCGAGATTATCTGCATGCCGATCAAGAGCGTCGTCGCGCCGGCCAGGGCCTGATGCAGATAGACCAATTCGTTGAACGGCGCGCGATCTCCGCCCAAGTACTGCACCAGGATATTGATGAAGACAACCGCGCCCACGGCCGCCAGCGCGCCACCGATCAGCAGCCCGCGCTCGAGCGTGAAGAACGACACGAGCGCATCGATCCAGCGATCCTGATCGACCAGATGCTCGCGGAACGCGTAGGTCTTGGCCGAGACGCCGAAGGTCAGTAACATCAGGCCGAGCACGCTGAGCAGGCTGCCGAGCACCATATAGTGCACGCCGATGTAAACACCGCCGAGGATGAACGGGCCGCCGACCAGGACGGCGACCAGCGCCAGGCCGATCGCGAGCAGCACCAGACCCGGCAGGACGAAGAGCGTCCCCGGGCTGAACAGCATCATGAAGCGGATATGGCGCCAGGCGTCTTCGATGCGGTTGAGTTTGGAGTCGCCCAGACGCGGGTGATACGTGATCGGGATCTCGGCGATCGAGAGCCGGCGCAACGAGGCCTTGATCAGCATCTCCGACGCGAACTCCATACCGGTCGTGCGCAGATCCATGATCTGCCAGGCCTCACGGGTGAACCCGCGCAAGCCGGAATGCGCGTCCGAGATCCGTTGCCCAAACAGGACGTTGAGCATGGTGGTCAGGATCGGGTTGCCCAGATAGCGATTCGGCCACGGCATCGCGCCGGGCAGGATGTTGCCCATAAAGCGCGAGCCCAGCACGACGTCAACGCCCGACCGCAGCCGTTCGAGCAGCAAATGCGAGTCGGCGAAATCATAGGTGTCATCGGAGTCGCCGATGATGATGTAACGGCCGCGCGCGTGGCGGACGCCCATGAGATACGCGGCGCCATAGCCGCGTAACGGTTGATGCACGACCGTGGCGCCGCCCGCCCGGGCGATCTCGATCGAGCCGTCAGTCGAGCCGTTGTCGGCGACGATCACCTCGCCGCGCAGATTGTGGGTCTCGATCGCCAGACGCGCTTTGCGCACGCACTCCCCAATCGTGTCTTTTTCGTTCAGGCAGGGCATGACGATCGACACTTCGACGGCATCGGCGGGGGTGGCGGGCGCTGCAGTTGGTTGAGTGGCTGCGGAATGGGGTGCGTTGGTTGGTTTCATCGTTGAGCCAGACGATTATAGCTGATGGCCTTTAGTGCTCGGCGTCCCGGCCGGGTCCTTTGAATATGACACTGTCAAACTGTTCAGTCAGCCGGAAGTCGGGCGCGCAACGCTGCATACCGTCCGCCGCTGTAGGGCCGTTCAG
>JAEURK010000123.1 GCA_016789175.1 Anaerolineales bacterium | reverse complement strand
GGCCCTCAAGGATCCCAAGTACGCCAAGCTCACCCTGGTCGACACCGTCTACGGCAACGACAAGTCCGAAGACTCGTACAACCAGGCTTTGGCCCTGGTCGACAAGCACCCGGACCTCAAGCTCATCATGGCCCCCACCACGGTCGGCATCGCCGCCGCGGCCAAGGCCATGCAGGATGAAGGTCTGTGCGAACAGGTCAAGGTCTCGGGCCTCGGCCTCCCGGCCGAAATGGCCGAGTACACAAACTCCGGCTGCGCGCCGCAGTTCGCGCTCTGGAGCTTCGTCGACCTCGGCTACCTCACCTACTACGTCTCCTACCTCCTGGCCACCGATCAGATCCAGGGCGTGGAGGGCGAGCAGTTCGAGGCCGGCCGGATGGGCACTTACACGATCGAGAAGGATCCGACCCGCGACGCCGGTCTGCGCGTCCTGATGGGACCCTTCACGGTCTACACCAAGGACAACCTCGACAAATAACGAGTCCGTCCTAAACAAAAAGCGGCCCGCGGGTTTTCCCGCGGGCCGCTTTTTGTTTGGTCGAATCTACTCTTCGCGCATCACGTAACCCACACCGCGCATGGTCTGGATCAATCGGGTCTCGCCGCCGGCCTCGGTCTTGGTGCGCAGGTAACCGATATACACGTCGAGGACGTTGTCATTGCCGTTGAAGTCGTAGCCCCAGACCTCTTCCAGCAACTTCTCCCGTTGCACGACCTGGCGCGGATGGCGCATCAGGAAGGCCAGCAGCTCAAACTCCTTGGGGGTGAGCTCGAAACGACGGTCGCCGCGGCGGGTCTCGCGCGTGACGGGGTCGAGATACAGGTCGGCGAAGGAGAGCGGCTGGTCGCCGGCGCCAGCCGGATCTTTGCGGCGCAGGAGCGCACGAATGCGGGCCAGGAACTCGGCCGGCGCGAAGGGCTTGACCAGATAGTCGTCGGCGCCGCTGTCGAGCCCGGCCACCCGGTCCTCGATCGCGTCCTTGGCGGTCAGCATCAGGATGGCCGGCCCACGCGCTGCGCCGGCTGCGTGCAGCCGCCGGGCAACCTCGACGCCTTGCAACCCGGGCATCAGCCAGTCGAGCACGATGACGTCCGGTCGCGCGCTCTGCGCCTGCACCAGGGCCTCATAGCCATCGGCAGCCGTGACCACCTTATAACCTTCGTACGTGAGTGTGCGCCGCAACATGTCGACGATCTTGGGGTCATCGTCGGCGATCAGAATCGTGGTCATCGAGGGCCTGGGCGGGATCGTGGAATCGTCGATCAACAGCATGTCCATTGTCGCATACTCTCCGTTTCGTCGTCGACAAGCCTAACCGCCGGGGATAAGAATCCGCTCAGTAGGGCCGAAATACTGGATGAGACGGGCTGCGTGCATTCGACGGGCGGTCGGGTTTGTCAGGAATGGCCGACACGGTTGCGGCCAGGTTCCGACACCTTGAGCTGCCCTTGGCCGATGGGGTCGCGACCTGCTTCGGCCTAGCATGGGGTCAGGATCGGCAGCTGAGCCGGTCACGCGTCGCCGGCCAACCAGCGACCCCCGAAAAGGAGACCGTCATGCAAATCAAACGAGACGCCCGTGTCGTCACCGCCGATGGTAAGGATGTGGGCCATGTGGAGCGGGTCGTGATCGATCCCGGGACCCGCGACCTGTCGCACCTGATCGTCACCCGGGGCTGGCTCTTCAAAGAGGATCGGGTGCTGCCCTTCAGCCTCGTCGCGCACACGACCGAAGACGAGATCCGCCTGAGCGCGACGCGCGAAACCCTGGAGTCGTTGCCGTTGTTTCAGGAGACGTCGTATGTGGCAGCTCGGGACCCTGAGCCCGGATACGCAGCGCCGTATCTCTACTATCCGGTCGGCCTTTCGGGCGTGCCCGCGATGATCCCACAGGTGCATCCAGAGATCACCCAGACCATGACCACCTCCTCCAACATCCCGGACGAAGCGGTCGCCCTCAAGGAAGGCGCGCGGGTCGTCTCGGCCGATCAGGACCAGGTGGGCAACATCGAGCAGGTCATCCTTGACGGGACGGGGCGCACCACCCATTTCGTCATCGCCAGCGGCCTGATCAACAGGGAGCACCGCGTGATCCCGTACATCTGGGTCAAATCGGTCACCGAGGACGAAGTTCGCCTGTACGTGAACGCTGAGGTGATCCGCCGGCTGCGCACTCAGGAAGCTGCGACGCGCTAACGCACTGCGGCCTCGCCTCGAACCGAGACAGACGACCCGCCGGACCGGGCCTGTGGCATCCGATCCGGCGGGTCGCCACTGTGTGCAAACCCAGTGAACAGCCGTCTACGGAATGACCAGCTGCTGCCCGGTGACGATGGTGGTCGAGGTGAGCCCGTTGGCCTGGACGATGTCGTTGACGGTCACGTCATACAGGTCCGCGATCTTGGACAGGTTCTCACCGCGAGCCACCACATGGATCCGCTCGGTCGGGGTCGCGGTGACCCGGGCGGTGGCCGTCGCTGGTCGTGACGGGGGCGTCAGGCTGGGCGCGACTGTCGCGGTGGCGGCCGCCGTCGGCTGAGCCGCAGAGGCTGCGTTCGTCGGCGTTGGGGCGCGCCGCGTGCCGGTTGGGGCGGCGCCCACCGCCTCGCCCGCCGATAGCGCCTGGCCGGGATCCACCTCGACGAAGGCCGTCATGCCCCAGCTGAGCGGCGCATCGGCCGAGTCGAGATCGACGTGCACGTTGTAGGTCACGTTGCCCTGGTACTGCGACGCGCCCAGGTCGATGCGTGCGATGCGGCCGCGCAGCACCTGGCCTTCCAGCGCCGGCAGGCGTACCTCGGCCCGTTGACCGACGTGCAGAGCGAGCACGTCTTCCTCACTGAGGTCGAGAGTCTCGACCTGCCACTGGCTCAAGTCGGCCAGGACGACGACCGGCAGGCCGGGCGAGGCCACCTCGCCGAGCTCGGTGTCCACGGTCGTGATGGTGCCCGCGAAGGGCGCGCGCAGCTCAGCCTGTTCGAGCGTGGCCTGCGCCAGCACCAGAGCGGCCTCGGCCTGCGTCACCTGCGCGTCGGCCAGGTCCTTCTGGGCCTGCTCGGCATCATCGGGCAGCAGGTCGCGCTGGGCGCGCGCGGCGTCCACGGCGCCCTGGGCCTGATCGACGGCGGCCTGGCGCTCGGCCATCGCCAGACGGACGAGCAGGTCGCCGGCGGCGACGACGTCGCCATCGGTTACCAGGACCTCGGCGACCACGCCGCCGCTCTGAAAAGCGAGCTGCGCATCGCGAACGGGCACGATCCGGCCCTCGGCGCTGATGATCTGGGCTATGGCCTCGTCGACTGGCGTCGGTGTGGTCGTGGCCGGCACCGGCGCCAGGTAGGTCTGATAGCCCCACCACCCCGCCCGGATCAACGCCGCCACCACCAGCACACCCACGATGACTTTCACGATACGCATCTTGTCGCTCCCCAAACCGCGCCAGCACTTGCTCCGGGTGGGTGACCACTCGAAAGGAGTTCTGGCGCCAAGGTCGTCAGTTGTCGTCTTTCAAAGCCTCGATGATGCCGCGGCCCGAGGCCTGCCAGGCCGGCATCAGGGCCGAAAGCTGCGAAACCACCAGCGCGATCAGCGTGCTCGAGATCAGGGCCGACATCGGCAGCAGGAACGTCAGCGAGTAACCGGCCAGCACCTCGATCACGCGCACGAACATGCGCGCCGTCAGCAGCCCCAGGAAGAGCCCGAGCCCACCGCCCAGCACGCCGATCAACAGCGCCTCCCCCAGGACCATCTGCCGGATCTGCCCGCGCGTGAAGCCCAGGCTGCGGAGTGTCGCGATCTCTTTGCCGCGTTCGAGCACGCTGATCGTCATGGTATTGACCACGCCGGCGGCCGAGACTGCGACCATGATGAACGCCAGCGTGTCGAACAAGGCAAACGATTGATCGTTGATCGTGTAAACGGCGGCCAGCAGATCGCGCACCGTGTCGATCGTCAGGTTGAGGCGCTCGCCGTAGCGTGTCTGCAGGGTTTCGGCCAGAGCCTCGGCGTCGACCCCGGGCTCGGCCGCGATGATGTAGCGATCGGCATCGCGCACGCCGAAGTACCGGGTGAGATCGTCCCAGTTGCTGTAGACCATCAGGCCGTTGCCGTTGAAATCGACGACCTCGGCCGCGACCTCGAAGGCCTGCGTGCCGCGCGGCGTGTCGAGCGTGAAGGTGTCGCCGGGTTGCAGGTCATAGCGGCTGGCCAGGCCGCTGGCCACGAAGAGCGCCCCGCCCCGTTCGAGTCGGTCGAAAGCGGCATCCGCGCCGCCGGGCGGTGTCTGGACGAAGATGAAGCTGCTGATGCGCCGGCGCGTCTCGGGCTCGATCGCGATCAGCACCAGCTCGTCGTCGCGCTCACCGGAGTGATAGACCTCGACGTCGCGCTCGGGCGTCAACGTGGCCACGCCCGCGAGGGTCTTGAGCCGTTGCGCCGCTGTCGTGTTCAGGCGCACGGCCGATTGCACGATCAGGTCGCCGCCGGTGGCCGCCTCGACCCAGCGCCCGAGTTCGTAGCGAAAGCTACGGCCGAGCGACGTCGTGCCGATGCTCATCGCGATGCCGAGCATGAGCGACGCGACCGTAACGATCACACGCCCCTCACTGCGACCGAGGTTCTGAGCCCCCAGCCGCCCGGCATAACCATAGACGCCGCTCAGCCCCGAGAGCCAGCGCGTCAGCGGGCGGAACAGCGCGCCCGCCACCAGGGCGGATCCAGCCAGGAAGACCAGCAACGCGACGTTGACGACCGAGAACGCGACCGACGGTCGCAACGGCACGTCCATGAAGACCAGGTAACCCACGGCCAGCAGCGCCGGACCGAACTTCCAGCCGAGCCGTCGCCAGCCCGGCGCGTCGATCTTGGCCCGCGACTTGATGGCCTCCATCGGCGTCACCCGGGCAGCTTCCCAGGCCGGCCAGAGGGCCGAGAGCAAGGTGACGGCCACCCCCAGGCCCAGGCTGCGCACGAACGCCCCTGGCTGGATGCTCATACCGGTCGGGGCCGAACCCGCGATGATCGTCAAAAAAGTCGACATGCCGGCCGCCATGCCCAGGCCGATCAGCACGCCCAGGAGCGAGCCGACCAGGGCCAGCGCCACGGCTTCGAGCAGGACCACCGTCAGCACCTGGCGCCGTGTCAGCGCGATCGCCCGCAGCACGCCAAAGGCGCGCGTGCGTTCGGCCACGCCCATCGCGAAGGTGTTGTAGATCAGGAACCCGCCGACGACCATCGACACCAGGCTGAACATGTCGAGCCCCAGGTTGTACGAGGTCATGCGCTTGGAGAGCTCTTCGCCGCGGGCCCCGGGGTACACCACGCGCACATCCGCGTCGTTCACGGTTGTCTCGATCCGAGTCTTGAGTTCGGCCAGGGCCTGCGGTGAGTCGGCGATGGCGCGGGTCGTGACCAGGTCGATCCGGTCGAGCCGGTCGGAGCGCGCGGTCAGGTCGTCGATGACCGCGCGGGGCACGAAGGCCACAGCCCCGCCGTTGAGCACGCCGGCGCCGCGTTGAGCGATCAGACCGACCACCCGCAGCTTGAACTCGCCGGTCATGCTGAGCAGCCTCAGATCGTCGCCGACACCGACGCCCTGGTCGGCGGCATAGTCCTGCACGAGCACAGTCGAGTAGCCGCGATCGCTCGCCTGAAGGAAACGGCCAGACACCAGTTCGTAGTCGCGCACGTCACGGTCAACCGCAGCGTCGATGCCCATCAGCACCAGGCGGGCGCCGGCACCCACGCCGGTCGGCCCGATCCCGTCATCCCAGCCGACGCGGTCGGCCGCCGGTAGGCTGATGGTTTGGGCCGAAGGTGCGGCGGCCACGACGCCGTCGATGGCGCGCACCATTCGCAAAAGCGAGAGATCGAAGCCCTCTCCGCCGCCGCGTGTCCGGGTGGTGATCGCCAGTTGCGCGCGTCCGCCGGCCTCGTCGAAAACGGCGTTGAACGAGGTCAACAGCGAGGCGTTCGTGATGTTGACGGCCAACACCGCCGCGATGCCCAGGGCGATGCCAAAGGCGGTCAGTACGGTTCGCCCTTTGCGGGCCAACAGGTTGCGATACGCGAGGGTGATCAGGAGGGTCATGCCTCACTCATCATCCACCGCCAGCCCGGCCGCTTCCGGCTGGCTCTCCAGCGCCGCCATCTGCTGCGCGACGCGCACCACGTCATGGCCGTCCTTCTGGTTCTCAGCCTGAATGACGATCTCGCCATCTTTGAGGTACACCACGCGGTCGGCGAACGAAGCGGCCCGCGGGTCATGCGTGACCATCACAATCGTGGCGCCCAGGCCGTCGCAGATCTTGCGCAGGGTTTCGAGCACGATCGTGCCCGAGTGCGAGTCGAGGTTGCCGGTCGGCTCATCGGCCAGGACGATCTCAGGGTCGGTCGCCAGGGCGCGCGCGATGGCCACGCGCTGCTGCTGCCCACCCGAAAGCTGGTCGGGACGGTAGCCGCGCCGATCGCCCAGACGCACCAGCTCGAGCAGATCGCGCAGGCGCTGCTGATGTTTTTTGAGCGGCTGCCCGTCTGCCAGCAACGGCAGGGCTACATTTTCCTCGGCGGTCAACGTCGGAAGCAAGTTGAAGGATTGGAAGATGAACCCGACCTTGCGTCGGCGCAGCAACGTCAGGGCGTCGTCGCTCAGACGCGACAGCCGCTCGCCGGCCAGCACGACCTCGCCCGAGGTCGGCCGGTCGAGTCCACCCAGGAGGTGCATGAGCGTCGACTTGCCCGAGCCCGACGGGCCCATGATGGCCACGAAGGTCCCGCGTGCAACGGCAAAGTCCACCCCGCGCAAGACAGGCACATCCAGCGCCCCCATGCGGTAGTGTTTATGGAGTTTCTGACAAAAAACAGGCGTCTCAGCCATAAACGACAAAGATCCGGCCTTCCTGTGCCGGCCCCCCCCTCACTTTACCGTCGCGGTGCCTGGAAATATGTAAATCAAACGTGAAATAAAGACATCGGGAATTCCACTGGGATCGCGTTAGAGTTCGGTATCCGCTCGTTCTCGCGATGCCCCGGTTCGCTCCTATAATGAAGGAATACGAATCGGAGGGCGAACAATGGACATCGGCATCCCGGCGGAGCGCCGGTCCGGAGAACATCGCGTCGGATTGACCCCGGTCGGCGTCCGGCTGCTGAGCGGCGAGGGACATCGCGTGTTCGTCGAGCACGACGCCGGGCTTGGCGCCGGGTTCGAGGACAGCGACTATATTCAGGCCGGCGCCCAGATCGTGTACTCCGGCGCCGAAGCCTACGGCCGCGCCCAGACCGTGTTCAAGGTAGCCGCGCCGACGACGGCCGAATTGGATTGGGTGGTCGAGGGCCAGACCATCGTCGGGTTCCTGCACCTCGCCTCGGCCCACCCCGACAAAGTCCAGCGCCTCCTGGCCAAGCGCATCACCGCCGTCGCCTACGAGCAGATCACGCTCGACGATGGCACCCTGCCCGTCCTCAAACCGCTCAGCCAGATCTGCGGCCGGATGGCGGTGCAGATCGCCGGACGCATGCTCCAAAACGACGCCGGCGGCAAAGGCGTGCTGCTTTCAGCCATCACCGGGGTGCCGCCCGCCAACGTCGTCATCGTCGGCGCCGGCACGGTCGGCACGCAGGCCGCGCGCGCCCTGATCGGATTGGGCGCGCACGTCTTCTTGTTGGATCACGACCTGGCGCGGCTACAGAGGGTCGACGAACAGCTCGACGGCCGCGCCGTGACGATGGTGGCCCACGAATTCAACATCGCCCGGCTGTGCGCCTTCGCCGACGTCGTGATCGGGGCCGTGCTTGTCGCAGGCCAGCGCGCGCCGGTCGTGGTGCCGCGCGAAGTGGTCCGCGCCATGCGACCGCGGTCGGTGATCCTCGACATCAGCATCGATCAGGGCGGCTGCGTCGAGACCTCACACCCCACCACCCACGCCAGCCCAACTTATCTGGAAGAGGGGATCTGGCACTACAGCGTGCCCAACATCCCGGGCGTGGTTGCGCGCACGGCCACGCACGCGTACTTGAATGCTGCCTGGCCCTACATCCGCGCGCTGGCCGCGCGTGGAACCGAAGCCCTGAACGACGACCCGGCGTTGGATCGGGCCGTGTGCATGCAGGCCGGCCAGCGCCGCAGCCGGCCGGCGCGCGGTGCATGAGGCGGCCACCACAGTCCGAATGGAGGGTTCGATGGCCACCAACGCCCTGCCCTTGACGCCTCGAGTGGTGGTCCAGCTGGTGATTGTTCTCGTCCTCATGCCCGGGCTCCCGCTGCTGCTCACGCAGCGTTGGACCTGGTGGGAAGCCTGGGCCTACGCCGCGATCACGGCGCTCGGTTTCGTGATCAGCCGGATGTTGGCCGCGCGCCGGAATCCGGGCATCCTGGTCGAACGCTCGCGCTCGTTCGAACACCAGGATACGGAACCCTGGGATCGCGTGCTGGCGCCGCTTGTGGCGATCGGCGGGGGCCTGATCCCGTTGCTGGCTGGTCTGGAGGCGCTGTGGGCCACGCCCGTGCCCTATGAACCGGTCGTTCGCGGGGCAGCATTTCTCGCACTGCTGGCCGGATATGGTCTGGGGACCTACGCCCTGGTCGAGAACCCGTTCTTCTCGGGCACCGTGCGGATCCAGACCGATCGGGGCCACCATGTCATCGCCAGCGGCCCATACAGCTGGGTCCGCCATCCGGGGTACAGCAGCGCCCTGCTGTCGTTTGCGGCCACGCCCTTTCTCCTGGATTCGCGCTGGGGGCTGCCGGCCGTGGCCTTCTTGATCGGCGCCTTGATCCTCCGAACCCATCTCGAAGATCAGACGCTGAAGAGCAAGCTACCAGGCTATGCCGACTATGCCGCCCAGGTGCGTTTCCGGTTGGTGCCCGGGATCTGGTGACCGCCCGCCCGACCCGTTCGCACGCGATCGCGCGCCTCGCTATAATCGCCCTATCGTATCGGCCAGACCTCGGGGCCGACCCGCCGATCCTTCGCTTTCAAGGTAAGAGTGACAATGACTCGAAAAGTCGTCATCACCGGAATGGGCGCCGTCAACGGCTGCGGCCTGACGGTGGCCCAAACCTGGGACGCCATCATCAACGGCCGGCACGGTTTCGCGCCGATTACGGCCTTCGACACCTCGAACTTCCTGGTCAAGATCGCGGCCGAGGCCAAAGGCTTCGACCCGGCAGCCTACATGGATGCCAAAGACGCGCGCCGCATGGACCGCTACCAGCAGTTCGCGATCGCGGCCTCCAAAGAGGCACTGGCCCAATCCGGCCTGCACATCACGGACGAGAACGCCGACCGCGTGGCCGTGATCGTCAGTTCGGCCATCGGCGGCGCAAAGGCCTTCCAGGACGGCGTCCGCACGCTTGACAGCGTCGGCCCGCGGCGGATCGACGTCTTCATGATCCCCAAGCTGATGTCCAATGGGGCCGGCGGTCTGCTCAGCATCCAGACCGGCGCGCGCGGCCCGAATTTCTCGGTCGCGTCGGCCTGCGCCTCCGGCTCCGATGGCCTCGGCCAGGCCTGGTCGCTGATCCGCCATGGCGTGGTCGACGCCGCGATCGCGGGCGCGGCGGAGGCCACGATCATCGAGCTCGGCGTCGGTTCCTTCGACCGCACCGGCGCGATGACCCACCGCACCGACGGCGTGCCTCAACCGTTCGACAAAGAACGCGACGGCCTGGTGATGGGCGAAGGCGCCGCGATCCTGATCCTCGAATCGGAGGCCAGCGCCCGCGCGCGCGGCGCCGTGATCCTGGGCGAGCTGGCCGGCCACGCGGCCTCGGCCGACTCGCATCACATCACGGCGCCCTCCGACACTGGCAAGCCCGGCGCGACCGCGATCCTGCGCGCACTCGACTCGGCCGGCGCCAACCCCGACCAGGTCGGCTATATCAACGCTCACGGCACCGGCACGGTGCTCAACGACGCCTCGGAAACCCGGGCGGTCAAGCTGGCGCTCGGCCACCACGTCGCGACGACGCCGATGTCCTCGACCAAGTCGATGACCGGGCACTGCATGGGCATGACCGGCGCGCTCGAAGCCATCTTCTGCCTCAACGCGATCCGCGACGGTGTGCTCCCGCCGACCATCAACTACCACACACCCGATCCCGATTGCGATCTTGACGTGGTGCCCAACACCGCCCGCCAGGCCCGCATCGATCTCGCGCTCAGCAACGCCTTCGGCTTCGGCGGCCACAACTCGGTGCTGGCCATTCGACGCTACTAGCTTTGCTGATTGCCGATTTCTGATTGCTGATTGACTTCCAATCAGCAAATAGGAATCAGCAATCCGCAATCAGCAATGTCCTGTGCTTCCCAAGTTCCGCAACCCCACCCTGCTCGAGCGCGCCCTGACGCACCGCTCGTATCTGAACGAGTTCTCGGATATCGCCGAGGACAACGAGCGCCTGGAGTTTCTGGGCGACGCCGTGCTCGGCTTTGTGACGGCCGCGATGCTGTACGAGACCCTGCCGAATAAGGCCGAGGGCAAAATGACGCGCCTGCGCTCGGCCCTGGTGCGCAACGAGCGCCTGGCTGAAATCGCGCGCGCGCTCGGCATGGCCGGCCAGCTGCGCATGGGCAAAGGCGAAGAGGACGGCGGCGGCCGCGACCGCGAACACAACCTCGGCTCGGCGCTGGAAGCCGTGATCGGCGCATACTACCTCGACTCGGGGATCGAGGCCGTCCGGGCCTGGCTGGTGCCGCTGCTCGCGCCGGCGCTCCGGCACGTCATCGCCGAGCAAATCGACCACGACGCCAAGAGCCGCTTTCAGGAGTACGCTCAAGGGGTCTTCGGTGTCACGCCGCATTATCACGTGCAGGTCGCCGAAGGCCCCGAGCACGCCCGCAGCTGGCGGGCTGCGGTCTTTATCGGCGAGACGTCCTATGGCAGCGGGATCGGGACGAGCAAGCGCGCCGCCCAACAGGCGGCGGCCTCCGATGCGCTCCAGCGGCTCGATCTGATGTGAGGAGGATCATGGCCACGCTCTTAGTCACCGGCGCTTCCGGTTATCTCGGGCACGCCGTCATCACGCGCGCCCGATCCTTCATCGTCGTGCCCGCCTCGTTCGCCAACCCGGTCGCCGGGCACCCGTATGCGGCGCGCGTCGATCTGCGCGATCCAGCCGCTGTGGACGACCTGGTGCGCACGGCAGCGCCGGATGCCATCCTCCATACGGCAGCGTCGAACCGCAACGCCGAACATATCGCCGCCATCGTGCCGGCCGCGATAGCCGTGGCATCGGCCGCCCGGCGCCATGGCGCGCGCCTGATCCACGTGTCGTCGGACCTGGTCTTCGACGGCGAGCACGCCCCGTACGGTGACGAGAGCGCGCCGGCCCCGCTCGACAACCCCTACGCCCGGGCCAAGGCCGAAGCCGAGCAACGCGTGGCCGAGATCCACCCCGGGGCTGCGATCGTCCGACCGAGCCTGATCTGGGGCCTCGACCCGCTCGATCACCAAACGAGCTGGCTGGTCGATGGTGCCAAGAGCGGTGCGCCGGTCTCCCTCTTCACAGACGAAATCCGCTGCCCGGTCCACGTCGACGATCTGGCCGACTGGCTGCTCGAGCTGGCCGCCCACCCCGAGCTGGTCGGGCCGTTCAACGCCGTCGGCGCCCAGGCACTCACCCGCTGGGACTTCGGCCAGAAGCTGCTGCGCAAGCTCGGCCTCCGCCCTGGACCGAACGTCAAGGCCGCGCTCTCGAAGGAGGTGGCCCCCTCGCGGGCCCGAAACCTGACGCTTACGGCCCAACGGGCCGCTGACCTGGTGCGCGTGCGGTTGCGCGGCGTCGACGACGTGTTGGCGGTTCTTTAGGTCCGTCCAACGATGTCGCACCCGGGTAATCGAACCGCGAAGACGCAAAGCCCGCCGACAAGGAGCCCCGCGTGGATATCGCCCATCGCCGACTACGCAACCTGCGCCTGAGCGCTTCGCCGCTGGGCACCGCCGCCGAGGTCGTCGACTGGTTGGGCGCCGTGCAGTCGCAGGACTTTGCCGGTGCGCTCTGGGCGCTTGGAGTGCGGATGGACTCATCCGGCGAGGCCGAGGTTCTGAACGCCTTCAACGCCGGC
>JAEURK010000117.1 GCA_016789175.1 Anaerolineales bacterium | reverse complement strand
TCGCCTCGCCAGCCAGGAACACCTCGGCTGCGACCCGCGTGGTTATTCCACGCTGCGCCAGGGCGCGCGCCAGGATCGGGTCGTAACCGCTCAATTCGGCGGCAGCCTCGGCTGAGAGCGCCGGTGCCACGTTCCATCGCTTGCTGATCAAGGAGGCCATCCCGCAAGTGTACAGACACGGGGGACAAAAGCCAAGCCGCGAAGAGTCCTCGGACGCTACAGCGAGTACACGATTGGATCTTGAGAAGCGGAGAAAGACCATTGCCCCGGATTAAACGCAAACAGCCCGCCGCGTTGCAGGCTGTTAGCGAAAAAAGACAAGACGCTTACGCCCAGCCCTGGTTCTTCACGAAATCCGAAATAACCGGGATGGTGACGCTCTTGCCCTGATAGGCCTGAACGCCGAGGTAGATCATGTAGAACCAGACCACCACGGGCACGCAGGCGCCGATGAGTGTGAAGCTGATCACAGTGCCGACGATCATGTTGGCCAGGCCCAGGACCAGAGCCTGGACGTTATGAGACTTGATGAAGGGGCGACCCTTCTTGTCTTCCATCAGCAGGATGATCACGGGCACCAACGGGCTCAAAACATAAGCCAGCAACGACCAAAGCTTATCGTCGCTGGTCGGCTCGGCAGACGGATCCATCGAAGGCATACTGGTCATGACAGGGGCTCCTTTACGAAATGAGGACAATGGTGTGATTTTACGGTATTCGCCGTGAAGTGCAAGTTAAGAACACCCAAAGAAGTCTCGGTAATTCCGCGGATTTGCCACATTTCCGAGGGAGAGACAGAGGCGGGGCCCGCCCGCCAATCGGGCGTCTCTCGCGCTGCCGGCCGGTGATCCCGGACTGAGGTCACGGTCGCTGATCCCCTATAATCAACGCATGACGTCCATCGTTTTCATGGGCACTCCCGACTTCAGCGTGCCATCATTACGGGCCCTGGCTCGAGACTATTCCGTGGTCGGCGTGGTCACGCAACCCGACCGCCCAGCCGGTCGCGGCCGTCAATTGGTCGCTCCACCGGTCAAGGTCGCGGCGGTCGAGTTGGGGATCCCGGTGATCCAGCCCAATCGGTTGCGCGAACCCGAGGCCATGGCCCAACTGCAGGTCTGGTCGCCTGACCTGGTCATCGTCGCGGCCTTTGGACAGCTCCTCAAGCCGGCCGTGCTCGACCTGCCAGCGCATGGTTGCGTCAACGTGCATGCCTCGCTGTTGCCGCGCCATCGCGGTGCAGCCCCGATCGCGGCCGCTATCCTGGCCGGCGACGACGAGGCTGGTGTGACGATCATGCGGATGGACGTCGGGCTCGACACCGGGCCGATGCTCGCGACCCGTGCCATCCCCATTGGCGAAGCGGACACGGCCGGTTCACTCACCGAACGGCTGGCGGTACTCGGGGCCGAGCTGTTGTCGGACACACTGCCCGGCTATCTGGCCGGTGCGATCTCGGCCCAACCGCAAGACTCCGCTCGGGCGACCTACGCTCCCCAACTCAAAAAGGAAGACGGGCGTCTCGACTTCACGGAGACCGCTGAAGCCCTGGCCCGGCGCGTGCGCGCCCTGTCGCCGTGGCCCGGCGCCTACTGCCTCTGGCAGGGACAACCGCTGAAGGTGCTGGAGGCGCGCCCGATCAGCGGTCGCGGACTACCGGGTATCGTCAGCGGCGGTCTGGATGGCCCGGCCCTGGCCTGCGCCGATGGGCAATTGCTCCTGGTCAAAATCCAGCCCGCCGGCAAGCGCCCGATGTCGGCGCTCGACTTCGCCCGTGGCACCCGCGACTTCGTCGGCAGCCAGGTCGCATGAGGGCCCTGATCATCGGCGGCGGCGCCATCGGCACGCTGGCCGCGACAGCCCTGGGCACAGCCGGTTTCGAGATCATCGCCGTGGCTCGGCCGGCGACCGCCCAGGCCCTGATCGAGCACGGATATCGATTGACGGGCCCGGAGATGGAGCAGGTCATTCGGCCGCGGCTGGTCACCGGCGATTGGGCTCAGGCGCTTGAGACGCAACCCGACGTCATGGTCGTGGCCGTCAAAACCTACGATACCGGTGGGCTACTTGCCGAGATCCGTCCGGTACTGGGCAAGCACCTCCCGGCCGTGCTTTGCCTGCAGAACGGCCTTGATAACGAAGCGGCGTTAGGCAAAGTCTTCGGCGTCGAGCGCGTATTGTCCGGGACAGTTACCACTGCGGTCGGCCTGCGCGGCCCGGGTGACGCCGTCGTCGAACGCGCGCGCGGGGTCGGTCTTGCCGACGGTCATGCCTTGAGCGGACCGTTGGCCGGAGCCTTCACCGCCGGCGGCCATCGCGTGGCGCGCTACGCAGACGCGGGCGCGATGAAGTGGTCAAAGCTGCTGACGAACCTGATCGGCAATGCCACCTCGGCACTGCTCGACTGGCCCGTGGTCAGGATCTACCGGCACGGCGGCGTCTACAGCATCGAGCGGCGGATGCTGCGCGAAGCGTTGGCGGTCATGCGTGCGTTGGGCTTGCCCGTGGTTGACCTCCCAGGCGTACGCGTCCGTTTGATCCCGCCGGTGCTGGCGCTGCCGGCCTGGCTGGGTCGCCCGTTGCTCGGCCGCGCCGCCGGCGGTGGGCGCGGGGCCAAGATGCCGTCCTTCCACGTCGACGTCTTCAGCGGCAAGCCGCTGACCGAAGTGGCCTGGTTGAATGGCGCTGTGGCGCGCAGCGCCGCGCGGGTAAAACTCCAGGCCCCGGTCAATGTCGCCCTCACGACCGCCCTGAACGCCGCAACCGCCGGGCAATCCTTTGCGCTGGCATTTCGGAATGACCCGCAAGGCCTCCTGGCCTACATCAACCGGGGCTAGTCTCCGTCAGTCCGCTCGGGAGCGAGTTGGCGCTCGATCCAGGCTGCCAGGTCGGGCTCATCCACGATCGACCAGGCATGCGGGAGTCGCATCCCACCCAGATCCGCGCGATACCCTCGAGCATGGGTGACGACCAGTTCGGCCCGGCTATTCCCCATCGCGCGCAACTCGTTGACGGAGAAAACAACGTCGAGCGCATTGAGGCTGTACAGATCGGTGGCGTGCTCCAGCCAGAAATCGACGTCAGGCTCTGTGTACAACCGGATCGGCGTGTGCCGCAGGTGTTGCAGGTTTCCGCCAAGGGGCAGGTGAGCCGAGACTGCTGATGCGCGTTCATACGCCATGGGCACGTCTTCGGGCGCGCCGCCAAACGTCTCGCGCAAAACCTCCGAGACGTATATCGACTCTTGCAGGTTGGGCGATGGCCAGTTGCGCCGGATGACAATCTGCATCCCGCGATACCAGCGACAGATATCGAGCGGCGGATCCACGGCAAAGATCGCGCGCGGCCGGATCGCGCCGGCCAGATCGCCGGCAACCGCGACCTCACCGTAGCGAACTGCGCCGACACCGCCGGCCGAGAACCCGCCCAGAACGAGCGAATCCGAAGGCCAGTCGATCCTCAACCAAGCGTCCTGCAACATGGCGTGCAGAGCTCGCAGATCCGGGGTTGTCAGATACCCGGTGCCCTCCGGGATCGCGAGGCCGACCAGGCTGGCGATCCCGGAGGCCGCCAGACGGGTTGGGAGGGTCGATACCTCCCAGTCGTCGCAGGTGCCGCCGAAATGGGGCAGATAGGCGACCAGCCCGCGAACGGGACCCGCGGGTAAGTAGGTGCGATAGCGGTACATCGCCTCGCTTCCCTCTGGGGCTTCGAACACAGCGCTGGTTGGGACGGTGTGCATGCCGGATCGCCTCCCGCTTTGGGTTTGGCCCATCGTAGCTTGGATCTCTGGGTTTCGCCGCCCGGGCCCAAGCGCGCTCGTGGGATACCCCAAAGGTCGCCCTTACTCGCGTTTCGGCAGGGGTTGCGGCCGGGTCAGCACCTCGGGCCGTAGGACACGGTCGAGTTCGGCCCTGTCCATCAACCCCTTCGCCAACACCAGGTCGTAAACGCTGGCGCCGGTCTCGTGGGCCTCTTTCGCTATCGCGGTGGCGTTTTCGTAACCGATGTAGGGATTTAAGGCGGTCACGATCCCGATCGAGTTCTCGACGCTCCGTCGAAGCTGTTCACGGTTGGCCGTGATCCCTACCACACAGCGATCGGCCAGCGTGATGCATCCGTTGCGCAGGTAGATCAGGCTGTTGAAGAGGTTGTGGGCGATCACGGGCTCGAAGGCGTTGAGTTGCAGCTGACCGGCCTCGGCCGCGAAGGTCACGGTGACGTCGTTGCCGATCACCTCGAATGCGATTTGATTGACGACCTCAGGGATGACGGGGTTAACCTTGCCGGGCATGATCGACGACCCGGCCTGTACCGGCGGCAGATTGATCTCGCCCAGGCCGGCTCGCGGCCCGGAGGAAAGCAGACGCAGGTCATTGCAGGTCTTGCTGAGCTTGACCGCGACCCGCTTGAGCACGCCCGAAAGTTGGACAAACGCACCCGCATCCTGGGTAGCCTCGATCAGATTGCCGGCCGTCACAAGCGGCACGCCCGTGATCGCGCTGAGGTGTTTGCACACCAGGGCCGCATAGTCTGGAGGCGCGTTGAGCCCCGTGCCGATCGCGGTCGCGCCCAGGTTGACTTCCTGAACCAGCAGGCCGGCTTCGCGCAAGCGCTCTTCATCCTCCGCCAGCATGACGGCGTAGGTGCTGAACTCCTGGCCAAGCGTCATCGGCACGGCATCCTGCAACTGGGTCCGCCCCATCTTGAGCACATCCGCGAACTCGGACGCCTTGGCCTCGAACGCCGCCCGCAGGTATGCCATGGCCGCCCGCAGCCGGTCGATCTCGAGCCTCAACGCAATCCGCAGCGCAGTCGGATACACGTCGTTGGTGCTCTGGCTCATATTGACGTGCTCGAGCGGATGCAGGTGGCGGTAAGCGCCGCGCGGGTGGCCGAGCAGCTCAAGGCCGCGATTGGCGATCACCTCATTCGCGTTCATGTTCGACGACGTGCCCGCCCCGCCCTGGATGACATCGACCACAAAGTGCTCGTGCAAGGCGCCGCCGCGGATCTCGCTGCAGGCTGCGACGATGGCCTCTGCGCGCTCGGCGTCCAGCAGTCCTAACTCCCGATTGGTCACGGCCGCGGCCTGCTTGACGCAGGCCAGAGCCACGATCAACTCGGAAAACGAACGGATCGTATGGCCCGTGATCGGGAAGTTCTCGAGCGCGCGCAGGGTGTGAATGCCGTAATAGGCGTCGCTCGGCACCGCGCGTTCACCAAGCAGGTCGTGTTCGAGGCGGGTGTTTTGGGTCATAGTCGGATTATCGACCAATTCCGGCCAGATGCACACGCAGGGGATCGATACCGGGAATGGCCGGATAGCGCCGCATATTGCAGACGGAGCGCGTGAATACCGCATTATTCGGCCCGTTTACAACCGGCCATTCCCGATATCGACGAGGCCGAGCCGCATCCTGTTGATAAACAGGCCAGAGCCCGGTATAATGGCTGAGTCTGACATCGGGGCGTGGCGCAGCCCGGCTAGCGCACCTGCATGGGGTGCAGGGGGTCGGAGGTTCAAATCCTCTCGCCCCGACTTCCGGCACGGTTTTTCCCCCAAACGTGCCATCCAAACGGAGAGGCCCTTCCAGTGTTGGAAGGGCCTCTCCGTTTTTCGTCGAGGGCGCGGCTCAGGCCGCCACGATTTTGTTCTCGATTTTGCCCACGCCCTCGACCTCGCAGACGACGACGTCGCCGGGCTTGAGGAACTCGGCCGGGGTGCGCGCGAAGCCGACGCCGCTTGGAGTGCCTGTCGAAATGACATCGCCCGGCAACAGGGTCATGCCCCGCGACAGCCACTCGATCATGGCCGGGATGTCGAAGATAAAGTCGGCTGTAGTCGACTCTTGCTTGAGCACGCCGTTGACCGTGCAGCGCAACGACAGCGCATGTGGATCGGCGATCTCGTCGGCCGTGACGATCCAGGGGCCCATGGGGCACGTCTCGTCGAAGCTTTTGCCTCGAAAGAACTGGCCGCCGTGGTTGTTCTGGACATCGCGGGCCGAAACGTCATTGATTACGGTGTAGCCAAAAACATACTCCAACGCCTGCGCGCGCGGGATGTTCTTGCCGCGTTTGCCGATCACGAACCCCAGTTCGACCTCCCAGTCATACTGGGTCGTCAATCCGAAATCGAGATGCAGGTCGCTGGTCGGACCGGTCACCGCCGTGGTCGCCTTCGTGAAGATCACGGGCACCGTCGGCATGACCACCGGCTGGTTCTTGGCCCGCAGGCTCTCCGCCGCGTGCGCTGCGTAGTTCATACCCAGGCACAGAATGTTGCGCCGCGGCTCACCGATCGGCGCCAACAACCTCAGGCCCGCCAACGGCAAGGCCGTTTCGGCCGCCTGCTCGGCGCGCTCCTGACCCACGGGGCCGAGCGCAATCAGTTCCGGCAGCGAGAGCCCCGGGACCGGGACCACGGTGTCGCCATCGACGCGGCCCAGTTGCGGGCCTCCGGCAGAGGCATAGGTGACGAAGCGCATGAGGTCTCCTTGGTGTTGACCACGACCGAAGGACGCCGGCCGCAGCGATGGTCTGGTGTGCCGCCGACTCCCACGGTCTCTGGAAAGCGCATCCGCGGGCAAGGCTGCGAGGGCATGTTACCATGTCCCCACTGTGCCCGGCACCCGTACCCGCCCTCTCGGCCAGGTCACGCGCGGAAAGACAGCGCCAAACCGGCTGCGCAAGACCGACGCCTTTCTGGCCCTGGCCTTTCCCGAATTCGTGCGCCATCTACCTGGCGTGTACATCGATCTCGGCTATGGCGCCTACCCGATCACGTCGGTGGAGACGCTGACCCGCCTGCGACGCCTCAACCCTGAGTTGCGCGTCATCGGCGTCGAGATCGATCCGGCGCGGGTCGCCGCCGCCGAGGCCAGCCGGCAACCTGGGCTCGAATTCAGGCTGGGCGGGTTTAACCTGCCCCTGGTGAATCACGAGACAGCCGCGGTCGTGCGGGCGTTCAACGTCTTGCGCCAGTACTCGGAGGCGGAGGTGGCGGCAGCCCTGAGTGCCCTGGCGATTGGCATGTGCCCTGGCGCGCTGCTGATCGAGGGGACTTCCAATCCGACCGGGCACTTGATGACCTTCAACCTCTATCAAAAGTCCAACGAGCAGCTTATTCCGCTCGGCCTGGTGCTGGCCCCCGGCTTGCGTCACGATTTCGCACCGCGTCAGTTGCAGCCTGTCCTCCCCAAAAACCACATCCACCATGCCGCACCGGACGGCCCGATCGATCGCTTCTTCGCCCTGTGGACCCGGGCCTGGTCGGCAGCCCGTGCCCATGGCAGCGACATGCGCCAGGTCTTTTCGGCCTCGGCTGGTCGGCTGCGAGAGGCCGGCTATGCGATCGATCCCCGCCCGGCTCTGTTGCGTCGAGGCTTCCTGTGGCTCAAGCCGCCGTGGCCCGCCCCCCACCCCCCTCCCTGAAAGCGCGCACCGGGTGCCCCAAGCCAGACTCGTCTCGCGCGTTTCCAGAGAGGGGAGCGCCCTCTTCGCTCATCGCCTTACGGCGCCAGTTGCCAGTTCTGAATGTCCCAGGTCATTGAGCCCCAGGTGCTGACGCTGTAGCCGCTCAACCGTGACGAGAAGCCATATCCGTCCTGGAAGACGTACAGGTACAGTTGCGGGAGTTCGGTCTGCACCATCTCGCCCAGTGCGCAATAGGCTTGCTTTCGCTCGGCCTGGTCAAAAGTTCCGCCGGCGGCGGCGATCAGCGAATCGGCGGTGGGGTTGACCCAACGGAAGTAGTTGTCACCGTCCGGATTGTCGGCGCCGGGGATGCTGGTCGAAAGGAAGTAAGCGGACACCTCCTGCTGTGGCTCGATCGTGAAACTGCGATCGTAGATCAACATGTCGAAATCGCCAGTCTTGCGCGGCGATCCGTCGCTCAGCGATCCAAAGATGATCGAGAAGTCGTAGTTGACGATGGTGATCTCGATCCCGACCGCCTTCCACTGCTCGGCCAGCCACTCCTCGGTCAACTGAAGCGGGTCGTAGTTGGTATAGCCCTGCAGCTCGAGCGTCAGCCGCGTACCGTCTGGCGCGTTCACAACCCCTTGCGCGACGCGGATACCGTCCGGGCCCTCCACCCAGCCGGCCTCCTCCAACAGTCGTTTGGCCGCCTCAACATCGTAATTCTGCTGGCGCGGCAGATCGCACTGGTACCAGCCATAGGCGAACGGGTTGGTCGAGTGGACCACGCCCTGATCACCCAGAACCTCGTCGACCAGGACGTCGTAATCGATCGCATGCGCCATCGCCTGACGCACGCGGATATCGCCCAGGATCGGGTGCGGCGTCCCCGCCCCTGTATCGCCGTCGTTGGGCGCGCTCAGGTTGAAGTCGATGGCCAGGTTCCAAACGCCGGGCACAAGCTTCTGCGAGGCCACCCCCGCCATACGCGCATCGTAGGTGGCCTTGTCGGCGCCTGGCCAGAGCTGCACGTGCGCATCGCCCTGCTGCATGATGGCTTCCTGTGCGGCTTCATCGGGCACGATGCTGAAGATGATCTGATCCAGAGAGGGCTTGCCCACCTCGTAGTAATAGGGGTTGCGCTCGAGCGTTATGCTCTCGCCCGCGCGCCATTCCGTCACCCTGAACGGTCCGGCCCCGACCGGCTTGAGGTTCCACTCCCAGCCGAGCATATCGGCCGGCGCACCGGTAGCATGCTTGGGGAACAGCCCGGCCGAAAACTGGCCGAGGTAATCGGGATACGGCTTGGCATAGGTCACGATGGCTGTGACGTCGTCGGGCGTCTCGATCGACGTGATCTCGGCGAAGCCGCCGGTCTGGGCCAGAGCACCGCTATCAGGGTTGGCGATCGTCTCCCAGGTATGAACGATGTCGGCCGTTGTGAGCGGCTGACCGTCGGACCATTTGAGATCGGGCTTGAGGTGCCAGGTGACCGTTTTTAGGTCCTCCGACAACCCTCCATTCGCCGCGCTCGGCAGCTCGGCCGCCAACGCGGCCTGATACTGCCCGGCCGGATCGACATACGTCAGGCCAGTGCCGCTGACCGTATCCGCCACCTGGCGCACGATGGCGGCGTCTCCCAGATAGCGGTTGAGCGAGGTCGGCTCCTCGGGGATGATCAACACGATCTGGCCTCCGGCGCCGCCCTGCCCTTCGGCGGCCGCCGCCGTGGGCTGAACGACGGGGGCGCCGGTCGGTTCGGTCGCCGGTGCGGCGGTGGGCGCCGCCGTGCAGGCCGCCAGCAACAGGCCAAGGCCCAGCGCCAGGCGCGCCAAAGCTCGCGGATGTGGGGTCATGGTCTCTCCTCCTGAATCGTCGTGATGAGCCGGGTCCGGCCCGCCACCACTAACCCTTGGCGCCCCGTACCAGGTACGGGTCGAGCCCGTCTCGCAAGCCGTCACCGATGTAGTTGACGGCCATCGCCACCAGAAAGATCAAGGCGCCCGGAAAAATCGCAAGCCAGGGCGCCCGGAAGATGTGCTGCTGCGCTTCCTCGAGGATGTTGCCCCAGCTCGCCGTCGGCGGCTGGATCCCAAACCCGAGATAGCTCAGGCCGGATTCGGTGATCACGGCGAACGCCATCTGCAACGTGCCGTTGACCAGGATCGGGCCCAGACAGTTGGGCAGGATGTGCCCCAGGATGATGCGGGCATCGCTGGCGCCCAACGCCCGGGCCGCGATGACGAAGTCGCGCTCTCGCAGGACGAGCACCAGGCCGCGCACCAGGCGGGCGGTGTACATCCACGACAACGCGCCGATCACGATGATCACGACCAGCACGCTATTCTTGAGCTGTGGATACGGCAGTTCGCGGAGAAGCGCGCTGATCAAAATCAGTACGAAAGTCGTCGGGAAGGTTAGGAAGGCATCGGTGAACCGCATCAACACGTTGTCGATCCAGCCGCCGTAATAGCCGCCGGCCGCACCGATAGCGGTGCCGATCACCAACGTGAGCAAGGTCGAGAGCAGGCCGACGCTTAGCGAGATCTGCCCGCCGTATTGCAGGCGCGCCAGAAGATCGCGGCCGCGACTGTCGGTGCCCAGCCAATGCTCGGCTGACGGGGCCTGGAGCTTGTCGACCGGCGCCTGGGCGTTCGGGTCGTACGGGTTGAGCGGCGCCGCCAGGGCCGCCCCGATCAGGCCGACCAGGATCACGAGCGACGCCACGGCCAGTCGGTGGCGCGCGAAACGGCGCCAGACCTGGCGCAGCATCCCCTCCGGCACAGCCGCCCCACCCTGAACCGGTTCGCGCTCGAGCACGGCGTCAGTCATAGCGCACCCGCGGGTCGAGCAAGCCGTACAACAGGTCGGCGAACAGGTTGAAGGCCACGATCAACACGGCGTTGATCATCACCACAGCCTGCAGCACGGGGTAGTCGCGCCCGCGCGCCGCGTCCCAAAACAACCGACCCATCCCCGGCCAGGAGAAGATGTTCTCGACGAAAAGCGCGCCGCTGAACACGGCCGGCAGATCGAGCGCCAGCATGGTCACGAGCGGCAACAGGGCATTCCGCGCAGCGTGTTTGAAGAGCACGGCGCGCTCGCTCAGCCCCTTGGCGCGCCCGGTGCGCACGTAGTCCTCGTTGAGGATGTCGCGCATGCTCGAGCGCAGGAAACGCGAATACCAGGCCACATACCCGGCACTGAGCGCAACGGTCGGAAGCACCAGATGCCAGAGCAGATCGAGCAGGTTGCGGTCGGCGCCGAGCGTGCCCATGCCGCCGGCTGGAAATAACGGCTCGCCCGTAAACGGGTTCTTGAGCCAGATGTAGAAGATCAGGATCAGGATCAGGCCGAGCCAAAACGTCGGCACCGATTGGCCCGCGAAGCTGAGCGTGGTCAGGGTGTGGTCGAACCAGGAGTAGGGTCGGCTGGCCGCGATCACGCCGGCGGGCACTGCCAGCGCCAACATGAGCACGAAAGCCGCCGAGACGAGCAAGAAGGTGGCCGGCAGACGCTCGAGGATCATGTCGCTGACTGGGCGACGGAACTTGATCGACTCGCCCCAATCGCCCGCCAGCGCGAAGTTAACCAACCACTTCCCGTACTGCACGTAGATCGGCTGATCCAGGCCGAGGCGGTCGCGCAGCCGCGCCAGTTGTTCGGCTGTGACGTTGGGGTTGCGTTCGGCGGCAGCCAGCGGCCCGCCCGGCGCCGCCTTGACGATGGCGAACAGCACGGCGCTGAGGATCAGCAGGATGGGAATGGCCTGCAGGGTCCGGCGCAACGCGTAGGTCGGCATTTTGGGCGGTGTGTTTCCTTCAGGCTGCGTGTGCGATTGAGCCGTCGACGACTGTCAGCGCGGGCTGGAGCCGGGCCACGGCGGCCGGGTCCTCGGCTGCCGTCCGCGCGAGATCGCCGTCCAATAACACCAGGTCGGCCAGGTAACCGATCCGAAGCCGGCCGCGTTCGTGCTCGCGCAATTCGGTATAGGCGGCATCGCGCGTGTACCCGACCAGCAGCTCCTCGAGCGTCAGGGCTTGTTCGGAGTCGCCGGGTTGCCACGGTTGGCGGGTCAGGCCGGCGGCGATGCCGGCCAGTGGGTTGAAGTCGGCCACCGGCCAATCGGAGCCGAGCGCCAGGCGCACGCCTGCCTGCTGCAGCGTTCGCCAGGCGAATGACAGCCCCCAGCGGTCGCGGCCGGCCCGCCCCATCCAAACATCGCCGTCGCCGGGTGTCGGCGCGTGCAGGGGTTGCACCGAGCCGATGACGCCGAGCTGCTTGAAGCGCGGCAGATCGTCGGGATGGATCACCTCGATGTGCTCGATCCGATGGCGGCGCCGCTCCCGCGGCCCGTTCTCCGACTGGATTCGCGCGTAGCCGTCCAGGGTGCGCCGAACGGCACCGTCGCCGCAGCAGTGCACGGCGATCTGCAGGCCCATCCGGTCGGCCTCACCTGCCATGCGCACGAAGTGCTCGAGGCTGAAGAGGGCATCACCGCAGCTGTCGGGCTGGTCGGCGTAGGGCGCGACCATCAGCGCCGTCCACGACTCGAGCACGCCATCCATGAAGAACTTGACGGCGCCGCCGCGCGCCAGACCATCGATCCGGGCCATCTCAGCCGCCTCAGGCAGGGCTTCAATAGCCGTGTGCGGCTCGATGTGAAAAGGCACGTAGACACGCAGGGTCAGTTCGCCGTCACGTTCGGCCTCGCGATAGAGCTCGAGCTCCTTCAGGTCGCCGTTCATGTTGTGGACGGCCGTTACCCCGGACCGGTTGAGCGCGCGCACGCCCTCAACCAGCCAGCGCCGTTTCTCACTCTGGCTGGGTTCGGCGATCAGGTCCTCCACCAGACCGATCGCGCCCGTTTCGCGCAGTTCGCCCGTGGCCAGGCCGGCCGCGTCGCGCACGATCACGCTATTGGGGCCGCGCACTTCACCGCCCCGCAGGATTCCGGCCAACTCGAGCGCCCGCGTGTTGGCCCAGCCGGTGTGGCCGTCATAGGCGATGACAAGCACCGGGCGATCGCTCACGGCGGCATCGAGATCGGCGCGGCACTGGATCACGTCGTAGGCGGCACCCCGCCCTTGCACCCAGGGCACATCCGGATGCGCAACCGCAAACTCCTTCAGAGCCGTGATCACGGCAGCCCGGCTGCGCAGACCGTATAGCTGTGCGCGGCTCAAGTTCAGGCTGCCGTACAAAAGGTGCAGGTGCGAATCAATGAACCCGGGTGTGACCGTGCCGTTCTGACCGTCGATCAGGCGCGTGGCCGGGCCCCGCCAGCCGCGTGCGTCGGCCGTGGTGCCCACGTAAGCAATGCGCCGTCCGCGGACGGCCACGGCTTCGGCGACGGGCTGTTGCGGATCCCCGGTCCACACACGCGCGTTCTCGATGATGAAGTCGGCAGGTTGCGGCACAGGACCCTCCGGAAGGCCTCGGACGGCACATGGCCGACCGGGGATGGTTGCGCTTGACGGCGGACTGAAGAGGCGCCGGCACGTTCCCTAAGTACGGTCTATGGCACGCGCCGGGCGCCAGGATAGGCGCAAGTTTTGCAAACCGTCGTTGGCTTCGTCCTACCGCTCTCGCTCCAGACGCTTGGCCTCATCCCATAACGCATCGAGCTCGGCCAGGGTCATGGCGTGCAGATCGCGGCCCTGGGCAGCGGCGCCCAACTCGACCTGACGGAAGCGGCCGGCGAAACGCATATTGGCCTCGCGCAAGACGGTCTCGGGGTCGACCTTGAGCCAACGGGCCCAGTTCACGACCGCGAAGAGCAGGTCGCCGACTTCGCGACCCCGGGCCTCCTCGTCGGCCTCGGCCTCGATCTCGGCGATCTCCTCGCTGACTTTGGCCCGCGGGCCGGAGACGTCGGGCCAATCGAAGCCAACCTTGGCGGCCCGCTTTTGGTAAAGCTCGGCCTGTGCCAGAGCCGGCAGGCCCGGCGGCACACTAGCGAGCAGACCGGTGTCGGCGGGCAACTCGTTGCGGGCCTGACGCTCGGCGGCCTTGACGGCCTCCCAGGTGGTGACCACGGCGTCGGCGCTGTCCACGACGACATCGCCGAAGACATGCGGATGCCGGCGGATGAGTTTTGCATTGAGCTCGGCGATCACGTCTTGCATCGTGAACTCGCCTTCGTCGATCGCGATCTGGGCGTGCAGAACGATCTGCAGCAACAGGTCGCCGAACTCCTCACGCATCTTGTCGACGTCCTCGAGATCGAGCGCGTGCAGGGTCTCGTGGGCCTCTTCGAGGAGATGACGACGCAGGGTCTGATGGGTCTGCTTGCGGTCCCATGGGCAGCCCTCCGGGGCTCGCAGATGGGCGATGATCTCCTGCAGGGCTTCGAAGGACGAACGGCGCGCCAACGGCGGCACGTACAGCGAGGTGAGATGGGCGATGCGCGGGCTGCGGTCGATCTCGTACAGGGCAAGCGCTTCGACCTGCTCTTCGGGCGTGCCGGCGCCATGCACCAGCTGCACCGGGTGCTCATCCGGATACTGGTTCATCAAGGTGAGCTTGACCTGGCTGGCGACGGCCGGCGAGTACACCTGAGCGACCAGAGCCGGCAGGTCGGCATGGAAGGAAGGATGGTGGGCGGCCCCGACGTCGATGCCGTCAACGATCTGAAGGCCTGGCAGGGCGTCGACGCCGAGGGCGGTCAGCGTCGGCTCGATGAACGACAACCCAGCGATCACGCGCACCGCCAGGCCGCGCTCGGCCGCGCCTGCCTGGATCAAGGCCACGGCGCGCTCGGCCACCAAGGGGTGCCCGGGTACGGCGTAGACCACGCCCTCGGGCCGTTCGCCCAGAGTCAGCACACGCTCGGCGATCGCGTTGTACACGTTGGCAAAGTCGGCTTCGGTTTCATACACCTCGTCGAAGCTGTGCACCGTGATCGCCTCGGGCAAGCCGGCCAGGGTGGGATGGCGGGCTGTGCGGACCCATACCTCGGGCGCCGAGGTGAGTGCATCCCAGGCCGCGCGCGACACGTCGCCGGGATCCCCCGGCCCAAGTCCAACGATCGTGATCTGTCCCATGGTGGTGAAGTTTACCAAAGCGGAAGGAAATGAAAACGAGGTATTCCAGGTGTCTAGGCGAAGCCCAAACACCTGGAATACCTCGTTGTTGTTCGTTCGATATCGCTTTAGCGCTTGGTGTACGTCGGAGCCTTGCGCGCGCGCTTGAGACCCGGCTTCTTGCGTTCCTTCTCGCGGTCGTCGCGTGTCAGGAAACCGCCCTTGCGAAGCGCCTTGCGCAGCTCGGGATCGAGCTTGAGCAGTGCGCGGGCGATGGCCAGTTTGGCCGCGCCCACCTGGCCGGTTACGCCGCCGCCTTCGACCTTGATGCTGACGTCGAACTTGTCAGCCAGGCCGGCGGTGGACAGAGCGCCCAACACGGCGTCCAGGTCGCCCATGCGCGGAAAGTACTCAGCGCCGCTGCGGGTGTTGCACACGATCGCGCCGCTGCCGCTCGTCAGGCGTGCCCGGGCTGAGCTGCTCTTGCGTCGGCCGATGCCCTCGTAATATTGTGTCGCCATAGGTTCTGGTCAATCCTTCTCGTGCGCCTGAGGCTCAAAGGGCCTTGGGCTGCTGGGCTTGGTGCGGGTGGTCAGGGCCGGCATAGACCTTGAGCTTCTTGATCAGTTGCCGTCCGAGCCGGTTGTGCGGCAGCATGCCCTTGACGGCGTGGGTGAGCACGCGGTCGGGATGCTTGGCCAGCTGATCGCGCAGGCTGGTGATGCGCAGGCCACCCGGAAAGCCGGAGTAGTCGTAGTACTCCTTCTCTTCGAGCTTGCCGCCGGTCACCGTGATCTTCTCGGCGTTGATCACGACCACGAAGTCCCCGGTGTCGAGGCCCGGCTGAAACGTCACCTTGTGCTTGCCGCGCAGCAACTGGGCGACCTGGGTCGCCAGACGGCCAAGGTTCTTGTCCGCCGCGTCGACCACGATCCAGTCGCGCTGCACGTCTTTCTGCTTCAACACATACGTCTTGTTCACTCTCAACACTCCCGGGCTCTGGTCGGCCTGACGCCTGCTAGCCCCGATCTGCTTTGTCGTCACGGCCGCCCTGGGGCCCGCCGCGTCTCAGTACAACACTTCGTCCAAACACAGCCCGCGCGCCGGTGCGAGCGGCGGACACTGGCTCCGGTCCCGCGCCTCGATCAGCGCCAGAAACCGCTCGGTCGTCAACACCCCGGTTCCGACCCGCACCAGCGCCCCGACCACGCTCCGCACCATGCGGAACAGGAAGGCGTCGGCCTGGATCCAAAAGCGCCACGTCTCGCCCGCGGCCACCCACTCGGCCCGCTGCACCGTTCGCACCGTATTCGTCCCCTCATCAGGGTCAGTGCCAAACGTCGCAAAGTCGTGCCGGCCGATCAAGCCCAGACAGGCAACTGCCAGGGCAGCCGCGTCAAGAGGCTCAACCACGTGCCACGCATACCGATCGCGCAAGGCCGCCCGTTGCGGCCCCTGGTACACGGTGTAAACGTACGTCCGCGCCCGCGCCCAATAGCGCGGATGAAAATCAGCTTCGGCCTCAACCACTCCCCGCACCGACACATCGGCCGGGAGTTGGGCGTTGAGCGCGCGGACCAGCGCGTCCGGGGTGTGCCGCCAGTCGTGATCAAAGGCGATCACCTGACCGCGTCCATGCACCCCGCTGTCGGTGCGACCCGCCGCCATGAGCGACGTGCCGCGCCATCCGATCCGGCCGAGTGCCCCCTCCAACTCGCCTTGCACCGTTCGGTGCCCGGCCGCCTGTCGTTGGAAGCCCTCGAAGTCGGTGCCGTCGTACTCGACGGTGGCTCGGTAACGCATGCTGCCCTCAGGCCGACGCGGCCTCCCGCGTCGTCCGGGCGACGCATGCGTCGCCCCTACTCCTCGACGAACTCGATCACGGCCATCGCGGCGGAATCGCCCTTGCGCGGCCCCAGTTTCAGGATGCGCGTATACCCACCGGCGCGTTTGGCGTAGCGGGGCGCGATCGTGTCGAACAGCTTCTTGACGATGTCGCTGCTCGTGACCTTGGTGGCGGCCAGCTGACGGGCGTTGGCCACGTTCAGCTTGCCTTCCTGGCCCTCCGCCTCGCCAGCCTTCAGGCCGCGCTTGGCGGTGGTCACCAGCTTCTCGACCTCGCTGCGGATGAACTTGGCCTTCGCCTCGGTCGTCTCGATCCGCTCGTGCGTGATCAGCTGCGAGATCATGGTCTTGCGCAACCCGTTGCGCTGCGCTGTATTCCGGCCTAGCTTGCGGCCGGCGACTCCGTGCCTCATGATGCGTTCTCCAACTCGGGCGCAGCGGCGGGCGCAGCTCCCGGATCCTGATCTTTCAGATAGCCCTTTTCGCGCAGCTTGACCCGCAGCTCGTCCAGGCTCTTGTCGCCGAAGTTGCGGATCGCCAACATGGCCTCTTCGCCCTTGTTGAGCATGTCCAGCACTTCGCCGACCGTGGTGATGCCGGTGCGTTTGAGCGAGTTGAACACACGCACCGAAAGATCGAGATTCTCGATCGGCATCTCGTAGATCTCGCTCGACATCCGCGGCGCCTCTTCGGCCGGCGCGGCCGGCGCGAGGCTTTCCTCGGTGACGCCCGCAACCAGGCGCAGGTGCGCCATCAGCATCTGGGCCGAGGTCTTCAAGGCCGTCTCGGGCCGGATCGTGCCGTCGGTCCAGATCTCGATCACGAGCTTGTCGTAGTTCGTGTTCTGGCCGACACGCGCGCGCTGCACTTCAAACGCGACGCGCTTGATCGGACTGAAGATCGCGTCCACCGGCACTTCGCCGATGGGCAGCCGGCCGCGCTCGTCCGACGGCGAGTAGCCGCGGCCGCGCTGGACGGTCATCTCGATCTCGAGCCGGGCCTTATCGTTGTCGGCCGTGAACAGGTACAGATCGGGGTTGACGATCTCCACCTCGGCCGGCGCGACGATGTCGGCCGCGGTGACCTGACCTTCGCCCTGGACGTCCAGACGCAGGCGCGCCGTTTCGCCCTGGTGCAGAACCAGGCGCAGCTGCTTGACCTGCAGCAGCAGCTGGGTCATGTCTTCCTTGACACCCGGGATGTCCGAGAACTCGTGCGGCACATCCGAGACGCGCACCGAGGTCACGGCGGCGCCTTCCAGCGACGACAACAGCACCCGGCGCAAAGCATTGCCGAGCGTGGTGCCATAGCCGCTCTCAAGCGGACTGACGATGAACTTCCCGTAGTTCCGCGAGATGCTATCGCCCTCGATCTTCGGCAACACCATATTGCCAATGACGCTCATATCGGTATCCTCTTTCCCCGTCGAGCCGGCCGAAGCCGACCCGCCTCACCAGCGACTAGCGCGAGTAGTACTCGACGATCAGCTGCTCGTTGAGGTTGGCGTCGATGTCTTCGCGGAGCGGCATCTTGGCGACCTGGCCGGAGAGCGTGCTCCAGTTGCGGTTGAGCCAGCCCGGCGCGGCTCGGCCTTCATCCATGGCCTTGAGCTCGCGGAAATACGTTCGCCCGGAGGCCACAACCCGCACCTCGACCACGTCCCCGATCTTGAGGACGGCCGACGGCGCCTTCAGGCGGCGTCCGTTGACGTTGATATGGCCGTGGGCCACCAGCTGGCGCGCCTGAGCGCGGCTGCTGGCATAGCCGAGGCGGTAGACCACGTTATCCAGCCGGCGCTCGAGGATCTGCAACAGCGCGACGCCCGTGACGCCGCGGCTCTTCAGGGCCTCTTCGTAATAGCGCCGGAACTGGCTCTCGAGCACGCCGTACACGCGGCGCGCCTTCTGCTTCTCGCGCAACTGCTGCAAGAAGTCCGACGAGCGGTTGCGCTTGAACTGCGCGTCGCGCCCGTGCTGACCGGGCGCGAAGTCGCGCCGGTTGTCCTGCTTCTCGAACGGGCACTTCACTGACAGGCAGCGTGCACCCTTGAGGTAAAGCTTCTCGCCCTCGCGCCGGCACAGCCGGCAAACCGGGCCCGTATACTTCGCCATGCGGTCTCGTCCTTCCGAATTTCGCTGATCAGTCTGAAATCACGGTTCGCAATTGATAACGCGCCTCACATGCGGCGGCGCTTGGGCGGCCGGCACCCGTTATGGGGGATCGGCGTGATGTCCGTGATCGACCGCACCCGCATCCCCGCGCTCTGGATCGCGCGGATCGCGCTCTCACGGCCCGGGCCAGGCCCCTTGATGTACAGGTCACACTCGTTCATGCCCATATTGACCGCCGATTGAGCCGCCTGCTGCGCAGCCACGCGGGCCGCATAGGGCGTGCTCTTGCGGGAGCCCTTGAAGCCGGCAGTGCCGGCCGAGCCCCAGCAGACGGTCTGACCCTGCTGGTCGGTAAACGTGATGATCGTGTTGTTGAACGACGCAAAGACGTGGCCCTGCCCGTGAGCGGGGACGTTGCGTTTGCTCGACGTACGCCGAGCGGCCTTAACTGGACGTGCCATGTTGCCTCTTGCGATCCGTTAATCGTGCTCGATCTCGCTTGACAGCGCCGCTGCTCAGCCGTGGGTCGGAAGGAAGGGTGACCCTGACAGCGCCGCCATCGCGCGAGGAAGCCTGCGGGGGACCGTCCCCCGCAGACGATTACTTCTTCTTTGCGCCGCGGCGTCGGCCTCGGCCGGCCACCGTCTTCTTGGCGCCTTTGCGTGTGCGCGAGTTCGTGCGCGTGCGCTGCCCGCGGGCCGGCAGATTCCGGCGATGGCGCAGGCCGCGGTAGCAGCCGATCTCGATCAGGCGCTTGATGTTGAGCTGCACCTCGCGGCGCAGATCACCCTCCAGCACAAAGTGCTGGCCGATGAAATCGCGGATAGCCTGCTGCTCCGCCTCGGTCAGATCCTTGACGCGCGTGTCCGGGCTGACGCCGGTCGCCTTCAGAATGTCCTGCGAGCTCTTAAGCCCGATGCCAAAGAGATAGGTCAGGCCATATTCGACGCGCTTGTCGCGCGGCAGGTCGACACCTTCGATACGCATGCTTGGTCGTTCTCCCTGAACCCCGACGCCACCGGCCTCGGGCCATCACCCGGCGCGTTGTTCGCGCCGGCCTCGGTCTTATCTCAACCCTGGCGCTGCTTGTGCGTCGGGTCGCTGCAGATCACGTACACACGGCCGCGCCGGCGCACGATTTTGCACTTCGCACAGCGCTTCCGGATCGATGCTTGCACTTTCATGACAAAACTCCCTCAGTCCAGACGCCGTTTGAACTGCCTGTCTCGGCGCAAACGGCGATTATACATCACCTTGTGTTAACCTGTCCAGCCGCCTCTCAAGCCACTGTCAGGATTTCGGGCTCGCCGTCCGTGATCGCGACGGTGTGCTCAAAGTGGGCGGTCCAACCCCCGGAGACGGTTCGCACAGTCCAGCCGTCTCGACCCTCCTCGAGCGCCGGGTCGCCGATGATCACCATCGGCTCGATCGCCAGGGTCAGCCCCGGCCGGAGCACCAGACCCGTCCCCGCCCGGCCCCGGTTGGGCACATCGGGTGGCTCGTGCAGCTCACGCCCCACCCCGTGGCCCTCATACTCCCGCGCCAGGCTCAGTCCATGCCCGCCCTCGACATAACCCTGAATGGCCGCGGCGATGTCGCCCAGGCGTTGGCCCGCGCGCGCTTGAGCAATCCCGCGCGCCAGGGCCGATTCGGTCACCTCGAGCAGCCAGCGCGCCTGATCGCTCAGGACGCCGACCCCCACCGTGATCGCGCTGTCGGCGACGTAGCCTTCGAAGCGCACGCCGCAGTCGAGTTTGACCAGGTCGCCCTCGTGCAGCACGCGCCGACCCGGCATCCCATGTACCAGTTCCTCGTTGACCGAGATCGTGGTCGCATAAGGATAGGGCACCGGGCCGGGCACGCCTTTGAAGGCAGGCAGGCCTTTGTGTTGCGCGATCACGCGCTCCGCGATTTTGTTAAGGCTTGCGGTGGTCACCCCGGGTTTGATGGCTGCCGCCATCTCCGCCAGGGTCAGGGCGTTGATCCGCCCGGCTGCCCGCATCAGCGCGATCTCACGCGCGCTTTTCAAACTAACCGCCATCCAACCCCGCTTACTTGCTCGTGCAGGCCCGGATCGCGGCGTGGATCTGCTCGGTGACGTCAACCACTGAGCGCTCGCCCTCGATCTCGGCCAACAGGCCCCGCTCGCGGTAGTAATCCTCGAGCTGCAGGGTCTGGCTCAGGAACACCCGGATCCGCTTGGCCAGCACATCCGGATGGTCGTCGGCCCGGCCGCTCGTCAGCGATCGCGAAGCGACACGCTCCAACAGCGTCGCCTCACGGACCTTGAGCGATAACACCACGTCCACCTTGCCGCCGAACTCGGTCAGCAGTTTCTCGAGCTCGCGGGCTTGCGGGATCGTCCGCGGAAACCCGTCGAGCACGGCGCCTTGGGCCGCATCCGGCTCGTGCAACCGATTCCGGATCATCTCGACCGTCACATCATCCGGCACCAGTTCTCCGTTGTCGATGTAGCCCCGTGCCACCTGACCGAGCGGCGTATTCTCGCTCAGGTGCTTCCGAAACAGATCTCCCGAGGCGACGTGCGGGATCCCGTACTCCGCCTTGAGAATGGCCGATTGGGTCCCCTTGCCGGCGCCCGGGGCGCCAAACAGCAGGATGTAGGTCGGCATCGCTCCCCCCAGCTTCGGACGCGCAGCCCGCCGGACGCGGACGGCACGAACCGTCACTTCACCAGCAACGTGTCCGAATACCCGCGCAGTTTCAGCTCAGCATCCAGCCCTGCAAAGGTGTCACGCACCACACCCACCACGATCAACAGGCCGGTGCTCAAGATCGACAGCCGGTTGGCGATCGGGATGAGGTTGGTGAACTGGACGATGAACGGCAGGACCGCCACGAAACCCAGGAAAAGCGCCCCGGGCAGCGTGATGCGGGAAAGGACTTTGTTCAGGTACTTCTGGGTCGGCGCGCCCTTGGTGATACCCGGGATCTGCGCGCCCTGGCGCTTGAGCGCCTCGCCGTAATTCTGTTGCTCGAACAAGACTGTGGTGTAGAAGAACGTGAAAGCCACCACCATCAGGAAGAACACCAGCACATACCACGGGCTCTGGGCGCCGAAGAAGTCGCCGATGGCCACGGCCGTCTGCGCCACCCACGGCGTCTGCGAATTCCTGAAGAAGCCGGCGATGATCGCCGGGAACGTCAGGATCGACTGCGCAAAGATGATCGGGATCATGCCGGCCATGTTGACCTGCAGCGGCAAGGAGCCGCGCACCGGCATGCTCTGGCGATTGCCGATCCGGCGTCCGGGGTACATCACCGGAACGTTGCGGCGGCCCTGCTGCACGTAAACGATCGCCAGGACCATAAGCGTGATCAGCACAACGAACACGATCATCGACTGGACCCGGGTCTGTTCGTCGCTCAACATCGTGGCGATGTTGAAGGGCACCCGCGAGACGATGCCGGCGAAGATGATCAGCGACAGGCCCTGCTTGCGCAGGCCGTACTCGGAGATCAGTTCACCCAGCCAGATCGCGAACATCGTGCCGCCGGTCATGGCGATGATCATCGTGATCGTCGGCAGGTTCCAGCCGAGCGTGAAGGTCAGCGGGCTGGTGCCCGAACTGAACTGGCTCAGGATGATGTTGATCTGCCCAAAACCGTTCAAGGCCGCCATCGGCACGGCCAGGTAGTAGGTCCACCGCTCCTGCATTTCGCGGTAGCGGGTCGGATCCTCTTCCTGAAGTTGCTGCATGCGCGGGATGACCGGGGTCAGCAATTGCAGGATGATCTGGGCCGTGATGTACGGGTACACGCCCATCGCCAGCACCGAGAGGTTCGACACGGTGCCGCCCGAGAGCAGGTCGAGCAAACCGACCAGATTGCCGCCCACACCGCCCTGCCCCTGATTGAGGAGCTGCTGCACGGCATCGGCGTTGATCCCGGGGACCGGGATGTGCGCCGCCAGGCGGTAGATGACCAGCAACCCGATCGTAATCAGGATCCGGTTGCGCAGATCCTCGGCCGCCCAGACGTGCCGGAGGAAGTTCATGACGCGATCCATGGACACTCCGTGACATTGGGGGATTGGGTGATCGGGGGATCGGACGATCGGACGCTACAACGCCCTTCGTCAATCACCCACTCACCAATCACCCACTCACCCAATGATTTCCACTTTGCCGCCGGCTTTGGCGACCTTTTCGATCGCGCTCTTGCTGGCGCGATGAACCTGGACCGTCACCGGCGTCTCGATCTCGCCGTAGCCCAGCAACACGATCGGCTGATCGAGGTTGCCGATCAGGCCGGCCGCCAGCAGGTGTTCGGGGGTCAACGCCTCGGCGCCGAGGCCCTGCAGGTCACGCACGTTGACCTCCTGGAACTCGACCCGGAAGATGTTGATAAAACCGCGCTTGAAGGGCAAGCTGCGATAGAACGGCAGGTTACCGCCCTGGCGGTACAGTTTGCCGCCGCCACCGCGGCGGGCGCCGTAGCCCTTGGTGCCGCGACCGGCCGTCTTGCCCTGGCCGGCGGCGATACCGCGACCGACTCGGCGCTTGCGGCGCGTCGCGCCCACATTCGGGGCGATCTCGTGTGCTTTCATGGTCGGCCTCCTACGCCGCCTCCACCTTGACCAGGTGGGCGACCTTGTAGAGCATGCCCCGCAGTTGCGGCGTATCGGCCTGCTCGACCGTTTGACGAATGCGGCGCAGACCCAACGCGCGGATCGTGCCCTTATGGCGGGGCGTCAGGCCGATCGTGCTGCGCAGCAGCGTGATCTTGACCGTGTTTGTGGAAGCCGCCTTAGCCATTGCGCTTCTCCCGGAGGAAGAACGGCATCACGGCGCTCAGGTTGCGGCCGCGCTCGCGGGCCACGGTGCGCGGGTCCTTGAGGGCCCCCAGCGCCTGGAGCGTAGCGTAAATGACGTTCAGGGTGTTGGCGCTGCCCTGGCTCTTGGTCAGGATGTCGCGCACCCCGGCCGCCTCGAGCACGGCGCGCACGCCGCCGCCCGCGATGACACCCGTGCCGGGCGAAGCCGGCTTGAGCAGCACCTTGGCGCCACCGAACTTCGACGTGATCTCGTGCGGGATGGTCGTCCCGGCCAGGATCACGGACTTGAGCTGCTTGCGCGCGCGCTCGGTCGCCTTGCGGATCGCGTCCGGCACGGTCCGGCTCTTGCCGATGCCGATACCGACCCGGCCCTTGTTATCGCCCACGACCACGGTCACGCGGAACGAAAACCGGCGGCCGCCCTGGACGACCTTGGCGACGCGGGCGATGTCGACAACGCGCTCGTCGAGCTCTTCCTTGTTCTCATCGACACGCGGCTCGCCGCGGCGATTGTCACGCTGGCCCCCACCCCGTTGGGGCCCACGCTGCTGTCCTCGCTGCTGTTGTGCCATTTAGAACTCCAGTCCGCCCTCGCGGGCGCCATCGGCCACGGCCTTGACACGCCCGTGATACTTGTAACCGCCGCGATCGAAGATCACCGTCTTGATGCCGGCTGCGAGCGCGCGCCGGGCAACCGCCAGGCCGACCAGCTTGCTCTGATCGCTCTTCTTCTTGCCCGTCATCTCGGCCTTGAGCTCGACGTCCAGCGACGACGCCGACACCAGGGTCACGCCCTGCGCGTCGTCGATCACCTGGGCGTAGATGTGGCTCAGGCTGCGGAAGATGTTCAAGCGCGGTCGTGCGGCCGTGCCCGCGACCTTGGCGCGCACGCGCTTGTGACGGCGCGTCCGCGAATCCACCCGACTGACTTTCGCCATGTTTCATCCACTCCTTCGGCGGCGCATGACCGGCTTTCGCCAGGCCCTGGGCAGATCGTGCGGCGTCGGCCGCGCGCCCACCCTGCGCCCTCCGGTGCGATGTCGGTTACCCGACCTTGCCGGCCTTACCGGCCTTGCGGCGAACGATCTCGCCGACGTAACGCAGACCCTTGCCCTTGTAGGGCTCCGGCGGGCGCCAGGCACGGATGTTGGCCGCCACCTGTCCGACCTGCTCGCGGTCGGTGCCCGAGATCGTGATCACACGGGTCTTCTCTTCGACCGTGAAGCTGATGCCGTCCGGCGGCTCAACCTCGACCGGGTGCGAGAACCCGAGCGCCATCACGAGCTTCTTGCCCTTCATCTCGGCGCGGTAGCCCACGCCTTCGACCTGCAAGGCCTTCGAGAAGCCCGTGCTCACGCCCACCACCATGTTGTTGAGCACGGCGCGGGTCGTGCCGTGCAGGGCCTTGATCTGGCGCTCTTCCGAGGGCCGGATGCAGTTGACCTCGCCGTCCTTCTGCTCGATCGTGATGACCGGCGAGAACGTGCGGCTCAACTCGCCCTTCGGGCCCTTGACCTTGACCGCGCTGCCCTTGATGTCGATCGTGACGCCCTTCGGCAACACGATCACCTTCTTGCCAATTCGGGACATGTCCGTGCCTCCCTTACCAAACCTTGCACAGGACCTCGCCACCGACGCCGAGCTTGCGTGCCTTGGCGCCCGTCATCACGCCCTTCGGCGTGGACAGGATGGCGATACCCATGCCCGAGAGCACCCACGGGATGTCCTTGCGGCCCGAATAAATTCGACGGCCCGGCTTGGACACTCGCTCCAGGCCCGAAATAACGGGCTTCTTGGCGCGGCGCTCGCCGACGTACTTCAGGCTCACGCGCAGCGTGGGCTGCACACTGCCCTCGGCCGCCAGCGTGGCGAAGTCCTCGATGAAGCCCTCTTCCTTCAGAATCTGGGCGATGGCCAGCTTGAGCCGGCTACCCGGCAACGAAACACTGGTGTGTCCGGCCATCAACCCGTTGCGGATGCGCGTCAGCATGTCCGCGATAGGATCGCTCTGCATGTCGTCAGACCTCCTGCTGCTTCCGACTCACCACGACGACTTGACCACGCCCGGGACTTGCCCGGCCAAGGCCAGCTCGCGGAAGCAGATGCGGCACAATTTGAAGCGGCGGATGTAACCGCGCGGGCGACCGCACCGCACGCAGCGGTTGCGCACACGCACCGCGAACTTGCGCCGCGTTTCTCTTACAATAATGCTTGTCTTCGCCATGCCTTACGCGCCTTTCTTCCGGAACGGCATGCCCAGGATCTGCAGTAATCGCCGCCCGTGCTCGTCGGTCTTGGCCGTGGTCACGACCGTGATCTCCATGCCGCGCAGCTTGTCGATTTTGTCGTACTCGATCTCCGGGAAGACCAGCTGCTCGCGCAGGCCCAGCGTGTAATTGCCGCGCCCGTCGAAGCTGTCGCCCGGGATGCCGCGGAAGTCGCGCACGCGCGGCAGCGCCACGTTCATCAGGCGGTCGAGGAACGACCACATGCGCTCGCCGCGCAGGGTCACCTTGACGCCGATCGCTTTGCCTTCGCGCAATTTGAAGTTCGAAATCGACTTGCGCGCCTTGGTCACGACCGGCTTCTGCCCGGTGATGGTGGTCAAGTCCTTGACCGCCGCGTCGACCGCTTTGTTGTCGGTCAACGTCTCCGAGCCCACGCCGATGTTCACGACCACCTTGGTCAGCCGCGGCACCTCCATGATGTTGGAGAAGCTGAACTCCTTGCGGAGCGCCGGCACGATTTCAGTCTTGTATCGATCTTGCAGATGATGCATGTCCGCCGCGCTCCTTACTTATCCAGCGGCTCGCCGCTAACCTTGGCCACGCGCACCGTCTTGTCGCCGACCTTCTTGAAGCCCACGCGCGTCGGCTTGCCAGACTTCGGGTCGACCAGCATGACGTTGGCCAGCGGGATCGGCGCGTCGAACTCGACGATCTGCGGCTGCCCGGCCGGGCCTTGAGCGCCCTGCTGCGGTTTCTTGTGTTTCTTGCGCACGTTCAGGCCCGTCACCACCACCAACCCCTTTTTCGGGTCGACGCTGATCACTTCACCGCGCTTGCCCTGATCGTCCCGGCCCTTCAGCCGGTTCTTCAGGCCCGCGATCACCTGAACCGTGTCACCCTTGCGGATCTTTTGCTTCGCCATCCGTCACCTCTACAGCACTTCCGGCGCCAGCGACGCGATTTTAAGGAAACCCTTTTCGCGTAGCTCGCGCGCCACCGGGCCGAAGATGCGGGTCCCTTTCGGGTTCTCGCCGTCTTCGTCCAGGATTACGGCCGCGTTGTCGTCGAAGCGGATGTACGAGCCGTCTTCGCGCTTGTACTCCTTCGCCGTCCGTACGATCACGGCCTTGACGACCGCGCTCTTCTTGACCGAGCCGACCGGTGTCGCCACCTTCACGGTGGCCACCACGACATCGCCGATATGCCCGTAACGGCGCTTCGAGCCGCCCAAGACGCGGATCACCAGCAGCTCGCGCGCGCCGGTGTTGTCGGCGACCACCAGGCGAGATTCCTGCTGAATCATGCCGACTCTCCTTCGGGCGCCAGTTCACTCACCTGGATGCCGCGCGACAGGACCGTCTCGACCGCCCAGCGCTTGCGGGCGCTGATCGGGCGGGATTCGACGATCTGCACGACGTCACCAGGCTTGCAGGCCTGCTCATCATGCGCCAGGTACTTGGCGGTGCGATGCACGACTTTGCCGTACAGCGGGTGCCGCATACTGCTCGCGACCTCGACCGTTACGGTCTTGGTCATCTTGTTGCTGACCACTTTGCCAATCAATCGCCGGCGGGCCATCTTAATTCTCCTTCTTCGCCGCCAACGCGGCCGCGATCTCGCGCTCGCGCAGGATGGTCGCCACCCGGGCGATCTCGCGTCGGGTCGCCTTCAGGCGACTCGAGTCCTTCTGCTGCCCGGAATAAAGCTTGAACCGGAGGTTAAAGAGCTCCTGGCGCAGATCATCGAGCTTGGACTTGAGCTCCTCGGATTGCAGTCCTCGTACTTCTTTGGCGTGCATCTGGTTAACCTCCCGCCGTCGCGATCTCGTCCTTGATCAGCATCTTCGTCTTGATCGGCAGCTTGTGCGACGCCAAGCGGATTGCCTCGCGGGCGATGTCTTCGGGCAGACCGGCCACCTCGAAGATGATGCGGCCCGGCTTGATCACGGCCACCCAGTGGTCGACCGCGCCCTTGCCGGTACCCATGCGCGTCTCGGCCGCGCGGTGAGTCACAGGCTTATCCGGGAAGATGCGCACCCAGACCTTGCCGCGGCGCTTCATGTAGCGCACCAGGGCGCGCCGGGCCGCTTCGATCTGACGCTGGGTCAGCCAGCACGGCTCGAGGGCCTGCAGGCCGAACTCACCGAACGCCATCGTGACGCCCCGGGTCTCATGGCCGGTCATCCGGCCGCGTTGCTGCTTGCGCCACTTGACGCGCTTTGGCAGTAGCATGTCTCACTAGTCTCCTAGTCCGCTAGTCTGGCGGTCGTCTAGTCAACTGCGGTCGTCTAGACCAGCAGACTAGCCGACGAGCCGACGAGCCGACTACTCACTAACGTAAACGCCTTCTTCAGTCGGGGCGGCTTGCTCGGCCTGCTCGGGCATCTTCTCGCCCTTGTAGATCCAAACCTTGATGCCGATCCGGCCAAAGGTGGTCAGCGCTTCGCCGCGGGCGAAGTCGATGTCGGCGCGCAGGGTCTGCAGCGGCACCTGGCCCTCGCGCTGCAGTTCGCGGCGGCTCATCTCGGCGCCGTTCAGACGGCCCGCGCAAACGATCTTGATGCCCAACGCGCCCTGGCGCATCGCCTGCTGCACCGCGCGCTTCATGGCGCGGCTCTGGCTGATGCGCCGCTGGATCTGGTCGGCGATGTTGTCGGCGACCAGCTTGGCCTCCAGGTCGGGCTGCGTGATCTCTTCGACCTCGAGTTTGACCTTGCTGCCCGTCAGTTGCTCGAGCTTCTGGCGCAGCACCTTGACGGCCGCGCCCTTGCGCCCGATCAGGATGCCCGGCTTGGCCGTGTAGACCGAGACCGTGACATTCGAGGGCGAACGATCGATCTCGATATGCGAGACGGCCGCCTTGGGCGCCTCACCGAAGATCAGCTTGCGGATCGCCAGGTCCTGCTGCAGGTTCTGCGCGTACTTGCCCTTCGGCGCGAACCAATGCGACTGCCAGTCCTTGATGATGCCGAGGCGGTAACCGATGGGATGAACTTTACGACCCATGCGTTGTCAGCTCCCTCGCCGGCCTCAGGCCGACTTCTCCGAAACGACGATGGTGATATGCGACGACCGGCGCAACAGCGGCTTGAAACGGCCGCGCGCTCCGAACCGGCGCCACTTGCGCGTCGGCGCCTCGTCGACAAAGGCCTCGCTGATCACCAGATCGCTCCGGTTCAGATTGGCGTTTTCCTCGGCGTTGGCGATCGCCGATCGCACCACCTTGTACACGGCCTGCGCCGCGTTCTTGGGCGTGTACTTCAGCAGGTTGAGGGCGTCGTCGGCCTTCTTGCCGCGCACGAGGTCCACCACCAGGCGGGCCTTCTGAGCGCTGATACCGACGTAATTCGCCACGGCGCGTGCTTGCTGGCTCATGCCTTGGCTCCTTCCGGCGCCTTTTCTTCCTTGGACACGTGGCCGCGGAAGGTGCGCGTCGGCGCAAACTCGCCGAGCTTGTGACCGACCATGTTCTCGGTCACATAGATCGGCACATGCCGACGGCCATCATGGACGGCGATCGTGTGGCCGACCATCTGCGGGAAGATCGTGCTGGAGCGGCTCCACGTCCGCACCACCTTCTTCTCGCCCTTTGTGTTCATGGACTCGATCTTTTTCAGCAGCTTCGGCTGAACGAAAGGTCCCTTTTTGAGTGATCGCGACATAGTTCAATCCCTATCCGGGTGCCCACAGGTGGGCCCTCACCCTTAGCGCTTCTTCCCGCGACGCTTGACGATGAATCGCGTCGATTGCTTGTTGCGGCGCGTCTTGTAGCCACGGGTCGGCTTGCCCCACGGGCTGCGCGGGCCCGGCTTGCCCACCGGCTGCCGGCCTTCACCGCCGCCGTGGGGATGGTCACGCGGGGACATGGCCGTACCGCGCACCGTCGGGCGGATGCCCATGTGGCGCTTGCGACCGGCCTTACCGAGCTTGACGTTGCTGTGATCCAGGTTGCCGACGATGCCGATCGTCGCCAGGCATTCCTGACGGATCAGGCGCACTTCGCCCGAGGGCAGGCGCACCTGGGCATAATCGCCTTCTTTGCCCAGCAACTGCGCCGACATGCCCGCCGAGCGCGCAATCTGGCCGCCCTTGCCGGGCTGGATCTCGATGTTGTGGATCAACGTGCCGACCGGGATCTGCGAGATCGGCAGCGCGTTGCCGGCCCGGATATCGGCTTCCTTGCGCGAAGCGATGATCGTGTCGCCGACCTTGAGCTCGAGCGGCGCGATGATGTAGCGCTTCTCGCCGTCGGCGTAAAACAGCAGCGCGATGCGCGCCGTGCGGTTCGGGTCGTACTCGATCGCCGCAACCTTGGCCGGGATCTCGTACTTGTTGCGCTTGAAGTCGATCACACGGTAGTGGCGCTTCTCGCCGCCGCCACGGTGCCGGATGCTGACCGTGCCGTTGAAGTCGCGGCCGCTGCCCTTCAGCTTGCGCCGCAGCAGGCTCTTCTCCGGCGTGGACTTCGTGATCTCTTCGAACGTCGGGCTGGTCATATTGCGCCGGCCCGGCGACGTGGGTTTGTAGACTTTGACGGCCATTATCCTTGCACCCCTCCGAAGCCGAGCGTGTCGATCGACTGATCGGCGCGGATGGTCACCATCGCCTTCTTGTAGGCCGCCTTGCGCACGACCACTCGGCGGGTCTTCCCGCGGCGACCGCGCTTGGCCGGCGACACGACCACGTTGACCTTGACCACGTCGACGTCGAACAGGGTCTCGACCGCCTCTTTGATCTGGGCCTTGGTGGACTCGGACGCGACTTCGAACACGTACGTATGCAGCTTGATGCCCTGGAAGCGGCTCTTCTCGGTCTCGATCGGCCGCCGCAGGACCTCGTATAGGTTCGCCATGACGACCGCTCCTTAGCCGAGGTAGCTCGCCAGAACGTCGATGGCCTCGACCGGCAGCACGACCGTGTCGGCGCCGAGCAGGTCTTTGACGTTCAGGTAATTCGCGCGCAGATACTTGGCCGAGGCCAGGTTGCGCACCGACTTTTCAACGTTGGCGTTGGCCGCGGGCAGGAGCACGAGCGCCTTCTTGTCGGCCCCGCACAGCAGGCCCAGCGCCTGCGCCATCAACTTGGTCTTCGGCGCATCGAACGCCAGCACATCGACCACCACGACCGCCGAAGCCGCCGCTTTGGCCGACAGGGCCGAGCGCAGCGCCGCGCGGCGCATCTGCTTCGGCATCGAGATGGTGTAGTCGCGGGGCTTGGGCGTGTGCGCCTTGCCGCCGCGATTGAATACGGGCGAGCGGGTCGAGCCCTGGCGCGCGCGGCCGGTGCCCTTCTGCTTCCACGGTTTCTTGCCGCCGCCGGCGACTTCGCCGCGGGTCTTGGTGCTGTGCGTGCCCTGGCGCGCGTTCGCCATCTGACGGACCAACGCCTGGTGCATCAGATCGGGCCGCACCGGCGCCTCGAAGATCTCGGCCGGGAGCTCGATCGTGTTGACGGTTTCGCCCTTGAGGTTCTTGACTTCGACTTTCATGGTTACTTAGCCCCCTTCGCCTTGACCGAGGGCTTGATCACCACAACCGTGCCGGAGCCACCAGGGACGCTGCCCGCCACGCCGAGCAGGTTGCGCTCGACGTCGACATACGCGATCTTGATGTTGACGCTGGTCACACGATCCTGGCCCATGTGGCCGGGCATGCGCTTGCCCTTGCGCAGGCGGCCGGGGGTGGTGTTCGCCGAGCTGGCACCCGGAGCGCGCGTGCGGTCCGAGGCGCCGTGGGTCTTGTCCTGGCGGTTGAAGTGGTGCCGCTTGATGCCGCCCTGGAAGCCCTTGCCTTTGGAGACGCCCATGATGTCGACCGCTTCGCCTACGGCGAAAACGTCCACGGTGACTTTGTCACCTTCTTTGACATCCGGGGTTTCGGTGCGGAATTCCTTGAGGTACTTCAGCGGCGGCAGGTTCATGCCGTTCCGCTTGAGGTGGCCCTTCTGGCCATTGGTGAGGCGCGCAGGATGCACCTCTTCGAACCCGAGTTGCACCGCCGAGTAGCTGTCTTTCTCGGGCGTGCGCACCTGGGTGACAAAACACGGCCCAGCCTCGATCAGCGTGACAGGCGTGACGACGCCATTGTCCGCGATGAGCTGGGTCATGCCCACCTTCTTGCCGATCAGCCCTTTCATGAATACTCCTTTGGTGGGCCAGGCGAACCTGGTCCCGACGACAGCCCGAACGGGCCGCCTGGTGGATTGGGACTGACTGCCTGGGCACGGCAGCATCATCCCACAAGCCCGGCCGTTAGTCGCCCGGCGGACGGCGATTTCTACGCCACCCAGCCCGGACCACTCGTCACCCGGCTTGGACTCGGCGATTGACACCGAGTATCTGTTCAGATTGTCATCAACCCATGAGGGTCGAAAAAGGCCCGGCGAAAAAGCTGCCGAGCTCACGACAACCCTTGAATTATACGCAGAGGTTACGGAAAACGCAAGTGCGAGTTTGTTTTACTATTCAGCCTGCTGATCCTTGCCAGACCGGCCTGCCCTCACTAGACTACCTTTTCGACCTAATGATGAGGACCCAACCCGAAACGCATTGGGCGGAAGCAAGGCGCCCCGCTTGCGCTTGTCCTAGCGAGTCGGGCCGACCGTGCCGCCCTTGTTTCCGCGCTGCCGCACACTATGTCAAACAAAGAAGCCGTGTCTGATTTTGAACGGCGCTGTCAAAGAATTCTGCCTGGACCGGATTAGGCCAGGCCCTGAGGGATGCCCCAGATCAAGGCATCGCTGCTTATGTAACCATCGCCCGACCGACAGGTCCGCAGGGGTCTGACAACGGCAGCTTGCCGGGGGCGAAAGTGCCGCCGTTTACGGCACCACGCTAATTTTCTTTCACTCAAGGCGACATATTTCAATGAAGACAAAACCGATTTTGGCCATCATCGCGGCCCTCATGGTCGCTTTGGCGACCCCAACAGGAACGCCCGAGACGGCCCAGGCGCAGACCGGGCCGATCAAGCTCAATCACAGTCTGGCCGGTTTTGACACGGTCGAGGACTACACGCTCAGCCCCGACAGCCGCCTGGTCGCGTACTGCGCCCGCGTTTCGGGCGTTCTCTCGCTCTGGATCACGCCGATCGACGGCTCAACGGCCGCCGGCCAGGTCCCGGGCATTTCGACGTGCGCGTCATCCTGGACCTGGATCGGCGCGGACGGCGGCGCCCTGATGCTGGGCAATGCCAACCCCTATCCGTCGTCGGCCTCGATACCGACCCTGGTCGAGACCACGGCGCCCTACGCCTCGCGGCCCTTGTTCACCCTGCCGGCCGGCTTTGTGTCGTACCGTCAGATCCGTTGGAGCCAGGACGGCCAATGGATCTTCTTCAGCGCCGGCCAGACATCGGTGGGCCAGTTTGCGGTGTTCGTGGCCCCGGCTTCCGGCGCACAACCGGCTCGTCAACTCACCCCCACCATAGCGGCCGGTCAAGGCGGTGCCTGGGATTTTGAGGTCACGCCCGACCTGTCTCGCCTGATCGTCGTCTCGGACGAGTTGATCCCGGGCACGTCGGAATTGATCGGGCGAACGCTCCCCTCCGACCTGCTGACTGGCGCGCTCGACGCACCCCAACGTCTCAGCGGCCCGATGGCGACGGGTGGCGACGTCGGCTTCTACGGAGGCGGCGGCACAGGCACTCTGCTGACCTTCGAGGTCACGCCTGACCTGAGCCGCGTGGTGTACTTCGCCGATCAGGAGGCGGACAACGACCGCGCGCTCTACAACGTGCCGCTCTCCGGCAGCGCCACGCCTGTGCGCCTCAGCCCGCCGCTGGGCGCGGGCACGGATTTCAGCTGGATCTGGACACCGAGTTTCGGGTACGCCCGCTACATGGTGCAGGATCTGACGACCTATCGAACCTCGATCTTTCGGGCGCCGGTCGCCGGCCCGGCCAGCGCGACAACGCTGATGGTCGATAACGGGTCCAACATCGGCTTTTCTCCGTCCGGCGGTGGATTCCGCGGCGTGCTGAGCGGCGGTCGTTACGCCGGAAACGTGCTGCAGATCATCCTGTCCATCGGACCGTTTGGCGGCCAGCCCGCAGCGTACGTGCCGATCACAGCTCCAGCCCCGTCCGGCGTGACCTACACCAGCCCGGACGGCAACACGTTGACGTTCACCAGCGTCGGCACGGACCTTCACCGGATCGATCTCTCAGCAGCGAACGTGCAGGCAGTGCCGTTGACCGGCGTGACCGGGGCTTATCCGATCTTGCTCAGCAACTATCGGGTCGTCTACGGCAACAGCACGACACTTTACAGCCGGCCGCTGTACGGCAACAACACCACCAACCAGCCGATCAACGGCGCCACGGCGTTCAGTGGCTCAGGCGCCTTGGTCCGGCTGGCCGGCAACGATCACTGGGTGGTGTTCCGGACGGCAACAGCCCCGTCCGTCTACGAGCTTTTCGCGACCGATCTCGGCAGCCCGCGAGTCAATCTGCCGATCCAGACGTATCTGCCCGATCTGAGACTGGCGCGGTGAGGCCGAGGGTGCGCTGGGCAGCCCTATGATATCGCCACGTTCGGCTCGGGTGCTTGTCATCGGCGCCGGCATCGCCGGGCTGACGGCTGCCTATGATCTGCAGCAGCGAGGGCTCCGGGTCGACGTGCTCGAGGCGAGTCCGCGCGTCGGCGGTCGCATGACCACCGACGCGCGCGACGGCTTCCTGATCGACCGCGGCGCGCAATTTCTTTCGACTGCCTATCCGATCGTCTCGGAGTTGATCGCCGCGCTCGGGTTGAGCCCGGCGTTCGTTAAGACCTCGCCCTGGGCCGCCATCCGCCGAGCCGGGCGGATCCGGCGGTTTCGCTACGACGACCCGTTGTCACCGATGCGCAGTGGGCTGTTGGCGTGGGATGAGTGGCTGCGTCTGGGGGCCGGATCACTGCCCGAGGCGCCTCAGTTCCTCCGCACGCCCATCAACGATTACTCGGCCTGGGCCGCCTTTGACGACGGGCTCGCTACACCCTGGTACAACGCCCGCTACGGCGCCTGGATGACCGAGTACTTGATCGAGCCGCTGCTCGAGGGTTTCTACTTTCAGTCCCCGGACGAGACCTCGCGCGCCCTGCCTCTGGCCGTCAGCGGATTCCTGGCTCGCGGCGCCCGCACCATGACGTTGCGCGGCGGCATCGGCCGACTGCCTGAGGCGCTGGCCGAGCGGCTCAACGTACGACGCGATGAACCGGCCGTGAGCATTGAACGCACATCCGCCTCCGTGCATGTGCGGACCGATCGATGCGAGATCGAGGCCGACCATGTCATCGTGGCCGTACCGGCGCCTCAGGCCCGGGCCCTGGTCACAGCTCCTACGCCCGAAGAGCTGGCTTTGCTGCAGACGCCTTACGCGGCCACACTCAACCTCGCGCTGGGTTTGACGTCGGGCTGGCGCCTCCCGGACGAGCTCCGGGCCGTCTATGGCCTGTTGCTTCCGCGACGAGAGCGCGAGCGCATTGCCGCGATCGCGATCGAAACGGCCAAGAGCCCGGATCGCGCCCGCGCGGGTCTGCTGCTCAACGTCATGCTGTCCAGTACCGCCGGCGGCGCTCTGATAGACGCGGACGAACAACACGTGCTCGGTCTGATCCTGGCTGAGCTGGAGGACATCCTGCCCGGCGGCGTCACCCGGCACATGGCGTTTCACAGGCTGTATCGCTGGCGGCAGGCGGAGCCCAAATCGCCGGTCGGGCGCGCCCAAGCGATCCGAAGTTACCGCGCCACCTGGTCGCCGCTGCAACGCCTGACGCTGGCCGGCGACTACCTGGGGATGCCGTTCACCGAGGGGGCCGCCGAGACCGGACGTTGGGCGGCCCGTGCCGTGTCGGGTGCGCTCACTTGAGCCCGCGACGCGCCGGGATGGCTCTTGCGCCGGCTCACAACGTCAACCGATCTTCGATCTCCCAGACGTGGTCAAGCACGTGCCAGGCCGCCCGTCGGACGAAGTAGCGCGGCGGCCAGCGTTTTCCGCCGCGTGGCCCAACCGTCTCGACCTCGCCCCGCGCCGAGGCCTCCAGCGTCGCCAGGATCGTCGCGCGCAAGGTCTCACGATCGGCGCCCTTGGGCGCTTTTCCGCCCAACGACGTCAGATAACCGCCGGCTTCCGCCTCAACGACGTGGGCGAGGATCCCGCCGCTCGAGCGGCCGCCGCCGCGTGGCCCGGTGCGTAGCACCTGGCCTTCGGCCTGCGCGACGGCGACGTCAAGCGCGCGCCAGCAGGCTTTGAGCACGGATACCAACCGTTTCAGCTCAACCGCAGCCAGGGGCTGTTGTTCGGCTTGAGCGACGAGGCCGGGCACGCCATAGTCGGTCGTCGCGTTGCCCTTCAGGCGCTCCGTGACGGCGAAAGTCGCGACCGTGGCGGGCGCCTGGAATCCGAGCCGGGATCGGCCCACGATCTTCTGGTAACGCGGACCGTAGTCGAGCAGCGCCTGCAGCGCGGCAGCGGCATCTTTGCCTCCCCGGCACCAACCGGGCCAGTCGGCGGCCGATGCCATGACGCGTTTGGCACCGACTTCGAGGTAAACGGTGATGGTCTGGGTCATGCGTGGATTGTAACGCGACGCTGGGACACCGGAAGTGCGAACGACGTG
>JAEURK010000100.1 GCA_016789175.1 Anaerolineales bacterium | reverse complement strand
CGCCTCCACGGGAGACCGCGACCCCCGAACCCACGCCGATGCCCACGGCGACACCGACGCCCCCCTGGCCCGAGCCGATCGATGGGCCGAGCGCGAGCAAGCTGGGTCTGCATGCGGTCGGAGTCGGCGATCCCTATCTGTTCGAGTTCATCCGCCGTGTCAAGCCGGCCGTGGTGAAGGGCGCCGGCAGTTATGGTTGGCTGGCCGAGGTCAAGCAGATCTCGCCGTCGACGGTGACCATCGCGCGGATCGTCGAGGAGAACCAGGAATCGTTGTATTCGCAGGGGCTGAGCCCCGAAGCCGCCGCCGAGGCTTACGTTCAACGACACCTGGCCGAGTACCAGAGCAACGCCGGCATCGACTACTGGGAAGGCTGGAACGAAGTCGGCTACGGCGCCGAGGGCCCCGAGAAGCTGGCCTGGTATGGGCGCTTCGAAGCGGCGCGGGCGTGCTTGATGCAGCAGCATGGGTACCGGGCTGCCGTCGGGGGCTTTGCGACCGGATGGCCGACCGCCTACGCCGACCTGACGGGTTTCATGCCGGCCCTCGAGGCCGCGGCGCGCTGCGGCGGGATCTGGCATCTGCACGAGTACAATCGACCCTATCTCAGCTGCGGGGTCTCGCCGGCCGGCACGGCTGGCATCATCCCCGGGGCACCGGCCGTGAATGTGTCGGCCGGGCCGTTGACCCTGCGATACCGGCTTTGGTACGAGGGTTACTTGAAGCCGCGCGGGCTTGGCAACCTAAAATTGGTGATCAGCGAGTTGGGCATGGATGCGGTCCAGGTCCCGGCGGGGTGTCCGGACCCGGGCGGGGGCGGACCGGCCTGGAAAGATCTCGAGGGGTTCTGGGTCGCGAACCAGCGCGCGGCCGATGGGGTCCAGGCATATCTGAACGAATTGACCTGGTACGACCAGCAGATCCGGCAAGACAACTACGTGATCGGGGCCACGATATTCACCGTGGGCTACCCGGATGGCGGTCCCGACGGCTGGGGACCGTTCGATATTCACAACCTTTTGGTGCCCCTGGCCAATTATCTGGCCACGCAGCGGTAAGCTGCGCCGGGTGGTTCGGACCATTGCAGCGAAGACGACGCGGAGCGTTTCGCGGGTCGGGCGCCAGCCCGGGCCCACGGGACGCGCCGCGTTTATCGAGCGGATCGACGGCCGCTACGAGACGATGAAGCGAAACGGATGAGGTTCACAGACGAGGAGTGCGAACAATGACGAAGTACATCTTTATCACGGGCGGCGTGGTTAGCTCGGTCGGCAAGGGCGTGACGGCGGCGGCCCTGGGGCGGTGCCTCAAGGAGCGCGGCTTCACGGTTTCGGTACAAAAGCTCGACCCGTACATCAACGTCGACCCGGGCACGATGAGCCCGTACCAGCACGGCGAGGTCTACGTGCTCGACGACGGCGCCGAGACCGATCTCGACCTGGGGCATTACGAGCGTTTCATCGATATCAGTCTGAGCCGCGACTGCAACGTCACGACCGGCCAGATCTACTCGGACGTGATCGCCAAGGAGCGCCACGGCGATTTCCTCGGCGGCACGATCCAGGTGATCCCGCACGTCACATCCGAGATCAAGCGGCGCATGAAGGTCGTTGCCAAGAACAGCGGCGCTGACATCGTGCTGATCGAGGTCGGCGGCACGGTCGGCGACATCGAATCGCAGCCGTTCCTCGAGGCCATGCGCCAGATGCGCACCGATGTCGGACGCGACGAGAGCCTCTTTCTGCACGTGACCTGGCTGCCCTACATCGGCGCCACCGGCGAGCTCAAGACCAAGCCGACCCAGCACTCGGTGCGCGAGTTGCGCTCGCTGGGCATCAGCCCCGACGTGATCGTCGCCCGCAGCGACTATCCGATCAGCGACGACCTGTGCCAGAAGATCGCGCTTTTTTGCGACGTCGAAGAGCGCGCGGTGATCCCGCTGGTGACAACCACCGTGCTCTATGAGGTGCCGCTGCTGCTCGAGAAGGCCAAGATGGCCGAGATCATCATGAGCAAGCTCGGCCTGCAGGCCCGGCGCCAGCCCGATTGGCGTGAGTGGGAGAAGCTCGCCTCGGAAGTCCGACGCGACAAGCCGCGGGTGCGGATCGGCATCGTGGGCAAGTACATCGAGCTGCACGACGCCTATATGAGCGTGCGCGAGGCCCTTAAGCATGCGGCCCTGGCACTCGGGCAGGAGCTCGAGATCGAATGGGTTCACTCGGCCGACCTCGAAAAGGGCCGCGGGTGGGATCAGGTCAAGACTTGCGACGGCGTGGTGGTGCCTGGCGGCTTCGGCGCCCGCGGCATCGAGGGCAAGATCGCGGCCGCTCATTACGCGCGCGAGCAGCAGGTGCCTTATCTCGGCCTGTGTCTGGGCATGCAGGTGATGTGCATCGACTTCGGCCGGCACGTCTTCAACACCGACGAGGCCAACTCAACCGAGTTCGACGCGGCGACCAAGTATCCGGTGATCGACCTGATGCACGATCAGCGCTCGATCGCGGACATGGGCGGCACCATGCGCCTGGGGCTGTACCCGTGCGTGCTCGCGCCCAACTCGCGCGCCGATGAGGCCTATGACCTGCCCGAGGGCGCCACGCTGCGCGAGCGGCATCGCCATCGCTGGGAGTTCAACAACGCTTATCGGCAGGCATTCGAGGAGCACGGCATGCAGTTCTCGGGCCTGTCGCCGGATGCGCGCCTGGTCGAGATCGCCGAGCTGCGCGATCACCCGTTCATGGTCGGTACGCAGTTCCATCCCGAGTTCATGTCGCGGCCCAATCGCCCGCATCCGCTGTTTCGCTCGCTGGTGGCGGCGGCCGTCGCGCGCCGGGATGCGACTGTGAAGCGCCCGTCGGAGCAGGCCGGACACTGAGACCGCCTGCATTACAATCCTGACATGCTCCTGCCTATCGGGGATGACAATCGCGACCGGCGCGGCGTTCCGTTTGTCACGTACCTGCTGATCGGCCTGAACGTCCTGGTGTTCCTGGGCCAGCTCTCGTTCGGCGACTCGTTTACGATCGATTGGTCGGTGGTGCCGCGGCGTTTGCTCGACAGCCCGTTGACCGATTGGGTCACGATCTTCTCGGCGATGTTTATGCACGCCGGCCTGGCGCACATCGGCGGCAACATGCTCTACCTGTGGATCTTCGGCGACAATGTCGAGGATCGGCTCGGGACGTGGCTGTTCGTTGTCTTCTATCTGGCCTGTGGCGTGATCGCGACCATCGCACAGGTCGTGGTCGACCCGAGCTCCACGATCCCCAACCTGGGGGCGTCGGGCGCGATCGCGGGCGTGTTGGGTGCTTACCTGGTCCTGTACCCGCAACAGCGGGTGTTGGTGCTGTTCGGCTATCGCACGATCCCGGTCCCGGCCGTGATCGTGATCGGGCTGTGGTTTGTACTGCAGCTCTTCGGAGGTGTCGGCCAGTTGAGCGCGGCCGGCGAGGGCGGTGTGGCCTACATGGCCCACCTCGGCGGCTTTGTCGCCGGCGTGGTCGGCGCCCTCCCGTTCCGCGCGACCCGGCGCGCCGACCCGCAACGCTTCGACCCCTATCGTCGCTGGTGAAACTATGCCTTTGCCCATTCAACGCGTCATCCTCAGCCAGAGTTTGTCGGAGCCGGCCCTCAGCGACCGGGCCGATGCGGTCTTCTACGTGCGCGCCGTCGACGGCAAGCGCACTATCGTCCGCCAGACACTTGAAACGGGGTTGGCCGAGGTCGTGACCTCCGAGCCGGCGCCCGGGGGCTCGGTCGGGTATGGCAACGGCGCTTTCACCGTTCAAGGCGATGTTCTGATCTATGCCGGCAAAGGCGGGGCATTGATCGGGTTAGACCTGCGCGCCGGCACGCAGTGGACCGTGACGCCCGAGTATGAAGGCGTTGCCACGCCCGTGATCTCGCCCTGTGGCCAGTATGTGGCCTTTCTGGCCGAGGCGGGCGGGCGCTGCAACGTCTTGTTGGTCGACGTCCGCGGCAAGACTCTGCCGATCAAGCTGTCCAACGACCCGTGGTACGCCTTCAACCCGAGTTTCGCCGGGGACGGCCGCCGCATCGCCTGGATGGAGTGGAACGAGCTCGACATGCCCTGGGACGAGTCGCGTCTGGTCCTGGCGACCTTTGCCCGGCTCACGGCCCGCTCGAGTGCCAGCCATCAGTTGCTCCCGCTCACGACATCGGTCGTGGCCCGCCCGCACGTGAGCCTGGCTGACCCGCAGTACAGCCCCGGCGGCAAGTTCCTGGCCTATGTCAGCGACGAGAGCGGCTGGCGCTCGCTCTGGGTGGCCGAGGCTGACGGCGCCAACGCGGCCCGCATCGATACCGGCGAGGGCGAGATCGGGCAGCCCGATTGGGTTCCCGGACGCGCCAGCGTGCGCTGGACGCCGGATGGGCAGAGCCTGATGGCCATTCGACGACATCGGGCCCAGGATGTGTTGCTGTCGATCGCGTGGCCGAGCCGACAGGTCTCCGAGGTCCCGCTGCCTTTCACCGTCCTGGACGGACTGGCTGTCGGCCGCGGGGGGGCCCTCACGCTTGTCGCGTCCGGCCCGACCCAATCCTCGGCGATCATCACCTTCGAGGCGCCCGGCCGCGACCCGCAGACTCGGGTCCACACGGTGCGCGCCACCTCGGCCGTCGGATTGTTGGATCGGACCGGGCTTTCGCAGCCGGAAGTGCTGACCTGTTCCGCCGTCGATGGGACGCCGATCACCCTGATCTATCATCCGGCCGTCGGGGTCGAAGGCCCCGCGCCGTTGATCGTGGCCGTGCACGGCGGGCCGACCTCCGAGACCCCGTACCGTTGGGATGCGCAGGCCCAGTATTTCGCTACTCGGGGTTGGGGCTACGTCTCGGTCAACCACCGCGGCGGTTCGGGCTATGGCCGGGCCTTTCAGGAATTGCTCAACGGCCAGTGGGGAATCGTCGATGTGCAGGACGCGCGGACCGCGGCCGAGCATCTGATCGGACTCGGGCGGGCCGACGCCGAACGGCTGGTCATCACCGGCGGCAGTGCCGGCGGTTACACCACGTTGATGGCGCTGACGCAGGACCCCGAGTTCTGGACGGCCGGTGTCTCGCTATTTGGCATCGGCGACATGTACATGCTCAAGCAGGGATCGCATCGCTTCGAGGTCAACTACGAAGAACGCCTGATCGGTCGCCTGCCGGGGGCGGGGCCACTGTGGAAACAGCGCTCGCCGTTGACGTTTGTACGCGCGGTCAAACGCCCGGTTCTGCTCTTTCACGGCAAGGAAGACAAGGCCGTGCCGTATCAGCAGTCGGTCGACTTTGCCGAGGCCGTGCGACGTCAGGGCGGGATCGCCGAGTTGGTGTTGTATGAAGACGAGGGCCACGGCTTCGGCCGCGAAGCCAACCGGCGTCGCACGCTCGAAGAGATGGAAGCCTTTCTCAATCGATACGTGATCAACGCTCAGACCTGAGCGCGAGAATCAAAAGGCTCCGCCGACCCAGCTGGGTCGGCGGAGCCTTTTTGGTTTCGGGGGATCGGCGGCGCGTCAGGCGGGTTCGAGCCCTGGGATGACCAGCGACTCGGCCTGGTTCATGACGGCCACCATCGGGATCTTCTCGCCGCCGCAGCTGGAGATGGCGTCGCGATGGATGGCCTTGCGCTCCGAGAGCGGGCCCGGCACGAGCACCTTGCTGAGCGCGAAGCCGAGCACTTTGCCGTCGGCGTCGAAGAGCACGTCGTCGACGACCGCGATCTTGCTGCCGCCCTCGGTCGCGATCTCGCGCCCGCGGACGTCGTCGAACTTGATGAAATCGTCGTTGCCCTCAAGCGTGTCGACGTTCACGACCACATCCGGCCCGCCGACGAGCCAGACATCGATGCCCAGCACTTTGATCGATCCGCGCGCCACCGCGAAGGTCTTGCGCGAGAGCAGACCCTCCTTCCCGGTGAAGACGGCGGACAGCTGCTTCAGCTGCGGATCAAGGAAGAAGTCCTTGACCTCGCCGACATGTTTGCCATCGGTCAGGCTGATAAGCGGCTTGTTGCGATGCTGTTTGCCGATGATCATGGAGGCCCTCCAGGCCGGGTAGGCGAGGGCACGGCCCGTGGCCGACGGTGATACCGGCCAGTGTGGCGTCCCCCCGGATGAAACGAATCGAAGCGGTCAGCCGCTGGCTGTGGCGACGTGCGTGACCACCGAGCCGACGACCAGACCGACCAGAACGACGCCCGTGATCCCGGCGATCGGGAGTTGGCGGGGCATTACTACCGGGGCCAGGCGGGCGGGCTCCTCGGTGGTGGCCTCGTTGACGGTCTCAGCGCGGCGCCGGGCTTCGGTCTGCTTGCCGTGCGCGGCGGCGCCGAGCGCCGCGGCGGCGGGGATGGCTGCACAAAAGATGCACATAGCGGCATTATAGCGCGTGGGCGATCAACCACACCCTGGTTCGCGCGCTAGGCGACCTCGCCGTCGTCCTCGGTTGGCGCGGCATCGACGCTCTGCGCCCGGCCCGTGCCCCAGCGGCCGAACTCGACCGCGATCACGTCCGGGCGCAAGGGTTGTAGATCAGCATCGACCCGTCCGAGTTGCTTCTTGATCTGCGCCGCCAGCAGGCGCGCGTAGTCGAAGGCATCGGCCTCGCCCGGATAGCGTGACAGGTAATCGAGCACGCGATTATGCGCGACGTGCAGGTCGTTGATGCCGCCCAACCGATCCTGCGCGCGGATGAAGATCGGGAGCAGCGTTGCAGCCGGCTGGCCGTAGAGCGGAACGAGGAGTTCGACCGTAAAGCGCATGCGTTTGAGCGCCAGGCGCACCTCATGAAGCGCGGGCAGGGCGTCGTCGCGATCCAGCCGGGCGAAGGCGCGGCGCAGCCGCTTGAGCGGGGTTTGCAGCAACGCCTGGCCATGGTCGCCGATCGGCGCGCCCGCCTCCGATCGCAACGGCGGCTCGACCAGAAGGCGTTCCAGCTCAGCGCGAAGCGTATCCATGTCGCTCTTAAACCAGGCCGTCGCGCGCTTGTGGGCTTTGCGACGCTCGCGGCGCCAGTCCTTGAGCAGGCCGTTGTCCTGACCCTCGAAGGCCTCCTCGGCTTCGTCGAGGGCGAGATCCCAATCGCGCACCGCGCCCAGGGTCTTCTCGGCCAGCTTCAAGCGCTGGCGCAGTGCCTTGGTCGGGCGGGCGCGGAAGCAAGCGCCAAAGACCCAGAGCGCCGCGTTGCTGCGCCGGGCCGCGGCGCGCAAAGCCTTGAGATCACGCTGGTCGTCGGCCTGGGCCCCGGGTGCGGAGGCACGCCAGCGCCTGAGTTGGTCGGCCAGACCCAACTGGAAGGCCGAGAGGAGCGGGCTCTGCGGCGTCACGATCGTCGCAGCAAAGGCTTCGAGATCGGGGTTGACGTGGATCTCGACCTTCTCGTGCGCGATCGTCTGCCACAGGTCGGCCTTGGTCAGGGCCCGGCGCGCATCCTCGACCGCGTGCAAACCGAGGACGGTGAGGTGCAGGCGGTCGTCGTCATGAGCGCAGGCCGAGATCCGGGTCGTTTGGGTCGTGGAGTAATCCAACCCGTCGGCGATGCGGAGCAGCCCGCTCAACAACAGCGTGGGCGTCTGCCAGCGGACCGGCAGGCCGACGAAGAGCGGCTCCTCGCGCGGGCGCACGGCCTTGCGATGGAAGCGCACGCCGCAGGCGATGACGCGTTGCTCGACCGGCGTCACCCCAAGCAAGCGCACAGCCTGCAAAGCGTCCCGGCCGGCCAGGTGATGGCGCGGTTCGTCGATGTTGACGCCCAGGTTATGCAGGAGGGCCATGTGCTCCAGCAGCTGGCGCTGTCTGGGGCTGAGCCCAAGCGCGGGCGCACAGGCGTCAAACAGGGTCAGGGCCAGGTCGGCCACCTGGCGGGCGTGGTTGAGATCTACCTCGGCCAGCTTCAGCAATTCTTCGGTGAACAGGGCCGGCTTGCGGAAGAGCGCCAGGCCGCGGGTCGCGTATTGTCGAGCCAGGCGCGTTGAGGCGGTGCCGGCCAGGAGTTGCTCGGCGCGCTTTCGGGCGGCAGCGTCCGAGCCCTTTGCGAACCAGGTCAGCACCAGTGTTTCGATACTCGTGGTTGACATAAATCTCATTCGGGCTACTCCCGGTAGCCACATAAAGTTTGCAAACCCCAACCGATGCTAGCTTGACCCAAAACGGCAGCTTATGCAAACATGCTATACTAGATCGACGGTTCGGGGAGCGTTGTCATGGAACCATTTCTGAGTGAGTTTTTGCAGGCCTTGGGATCCCAAAAGGGGTATTCCGAGAACACGGTGGTTGCCTACAAGAACGATTTGACGCAGTTCGGCCAGTATATCCATAACCAACAGGGCGGAGCGTTTGATCCCGCCTCGATCACGCCCACGCTGGTCGGAGCTTACCCCGACTATCTGCAGAGCCATAATGGCGGCTATGCGCCCAGCACGGTGGCCCGGAAGATCGCGGCCGTCAAGTCGTTCTTCCATTATCTCGCAGATCGTCAGTTGGTGACCACCGACCCGGCCAGCAAGCTGAATTCGCCCCGGATCAAGAAATCGGTGCCGCGGACGCTGACCCCGCAGGAAATGGACCTGCTGCTTTCGGCCCCCAAGCGCGGTCTCGGCCCGAAATCGCTGCGAGACACAGCCCTCCTGGAGCTCCTGGCGGCGACCGGGCTGCGGGTTACCGAGGTGGTCAACCTGCGACAGGATGATATCGATTGGGAGCGCGGCGAGGTGTTGTGCCGTGGCAAGGCCGATCGCAATCGCCATGTCCCGCTGGGCACCGCCCGTCAGTCACTGGAGATCTACCTGCGCCAGGCGCGCCCCGAGCTGGCGGGTGAGGGCTCCGGCGAGGCCTTGTTCCTTAACCATCGTGGGAAGAAACTAACCCGTCAGGGCGTTTGGTTAATAATCAAAGAAGCGGCCGACGCGGCCGGGATTTCGACCGAGGTCACGCCTCACACGTTGCGCCACTCGTTTGCGCGCTACCTGGTGGGATCCGGCGCCGACCTGCGCCGCGTGCAGGAACTGCTCGGGCATGCCAACCTTTCGACGACGCAGGTGTATCGGCAACCCACCAATCATGTGCTGAGCCCGGAACCGACTGCGGCGTAATCGCTCAACCGGTCGGCCGGCCATGGCTGAGACCAACGATGCACGGGTGAGGGAGCGCGACTCCTTCACCCGTGCATCTTCATTTTCTCTCATGATATAGTGAACGCCTCTCGCAATATCCATCTACGGAGCGTGCAGGCTATGGAGCAGTTTCTCACCCGGGCCGAGTTTCAAGAGGCCGCTGACTACGTTCGAGCGCACACCCGCCATCAGCCGCGTGTCGGCCTGGTGCTGGGGTCGGGGTTGGGCGGCCTGGCCGATGCGGTCGAGGACGCCGACATCCTTCAGTGTTCAGACATCCCCCATTGGCCGAAATCCACTGTGGAAGGCCATGCCGGGCGGGTGCTGATCGGCAAACTCGAGGGTCAAAGCGTGCTGGTGCAACAGGGCCGCGCCCATTTCTACGAGGGCCATGACCTCCAGCACGTCACGCTGCCGATCCGGGTCATGCAATTGCTTGGCATGGAGGCCGTGATCCTCACCAACGCGGCCGGCGCGATCCACCCCGATTACGTCCCCGGTGACGTGATGTTGATCACGGATCACATCAATTTCATGGGCATGGCCGGCTTCTCACCGTTGCGCGGCCCGAACGATCCGACCCTGGGACCGCGCTTTCCCGACATGAGCCGCACCTACGATCCCGCGCTGTGCGACCTGGCGCGCGCCGTGGCCCGTGAGAACGGGCTCACGCTCCACGAGGGCGTATATGTCGGGCTCTCGGGGCCGACCTTTGAGTCGCCGGCGGATCTGCGCTTCCTGCGCACGGCCGGCGCCGATGCGGTCGGCATGTCGACCGTGCCGGAGGCCGTCGTTGCCCATCACGGCGGCGTGCGTGTGCTCGGCTTCTCCGGGATCAGTAACAAGGCCAACCTCGACGGATCCACGATCACGACCCATCAGGAAGTGCTGGATGCCGGCCTGGTGATCACACCGCGCCTGACGACCCTGGTGCGCGGCGTGCTGGGCCGCCTCTAAGAAACGGCCCCGGCAGCGATGGAAGCCGCCCTGGCAAGCGCGCTCGAAGGGCTGGCGCGCGTCGAGCTTTATCTCTACGGGTTCTTCGGGCTGGTCGGCCTGGCGTGTGGGTGGGCGATCTACCGCGCCGGCCGCCGGCTCGAGGACACGCCGTTCGGGATCGAGCGGGCCGAGGCCGAGCAGAAACGCGCGCAGGCCGGGGTCGCTTTGGCGATCCTGCTCCTGTTGTCGGCCGGATTGTTCTGGTCGACCCGCTATGGCGCTCAAGCGCTCTCCGGCTCGCTTCAGCCGACGGCGGCCCCGACCGTGGTCCTGACACCCACTCCCATCACGGGCGCGGGCGCGGTCAGTGTTGATCGCAGCGGATGCAACCCGAATCTGCAGATCAGCCAACCCGCCGACGGTGCCCTGGTCAACACGACCTACGAGATCCTGGGCACGGCCAACACGCCCAACCTCGCCTTTTACAAGCTCGAGATCAGCGGTTCAGCAACGAACGGCAACTGGGTGACGATCCACGTTGGCATCAAAGCTGTGGAGAACGGCAGCCTGAACGCCTCGTTCAGCCCCAACCCGTACACCCCCGGCAATTATGCTTTGCGCCTGACCACGGTCGATAACGACGGCCAGGCTTCGCCCCCGTGTGTGGTGTCGATCCAGCTCGACCGCCCCGGGCAGCCGACCCCGCCGCCGGTTCCGTGAGGAAGAGGAAGAGGGAAGAGGGAAGAGGGAGGAGCGAGGGTAATCCCTCTTCCCTCCTTCTCTTCCCTCCTCCGCCATTTGCGCCAACACGGATTTGATCTATAACCAACCTATGCCCCAACTCAACGTGCGCCCTGCGCAGTCCGCCGACCTTCCGGCGATCCTGGCGATCGACCCGACCTATAGCACCGACTACGTCTGGCAGATGGAGGCGCGCGAAGAGGGCCCGACCACCCAGGTCACGTTTCGAAATGTGCGTTTGCCGCGTTCGGTGCGCGTGAGCCTGCCGCGCGATCCGCAGCACCTTCAAGAAGCCTGGTCGCAGCGCGTGTGCTTCCTGGTGGCCGAGGAGGGCGGGCAGGTGCAGGGCTATCTGCACCTCACCCTGGCGGCGGTGCCGGCGACCGGCTGGATCGCGGACCTTGGGGTCGTGCAACGCGTGCGCCGGACCGGGGTCGGCACGGTACTGCTCGCGTCGGCCGTGCAATGGGCGCGGGCCAACAACCTGCAACGTCTCGTGCTCGAGATGCAATCCAAGAATTACCCGGCTATCTGCTTTGCCCAGAAGAACGGTCTGACCTTCTGTGGGTACAACGATCGGTACTACCCCAACCAGGATGTCGCTCTGTATTTCGCGGCCACGCTGAAGTGAACCTGGGGCGTTGAGCGTAGAGCGATCCCCTACCGCGCTGAATAGGGCGCGCCTGGCGCCACGCTCCACGGACAGGCGCTCCGCTGCCCTTCGCTCCGCGCTCCACGACCAGTTACAATTCCCTCCATGGCCTCCGCCATCACCGGGCTGCAAACCCTGAGCCAGATCCTGGCCTCGGGGATCGTCATCACGTCGTTCTCGCTGCTGCTATACGCCCTGACCTTCAACTTGCGTGAGCGGGTCGCTCGCGCCTTTGCGGTGCTGACCGCACTGGTCACGGCCGTGTACTTCTGCGACGTGATGGTCGGCACCCTGGGCGATGCCGAGGCCGTCCTGCTTTGGCTGCGATTGCAATGGATCGGCATCGCCTTCGTGCCCGCGGCCTTCCTGCACTTCTCGGATGCCGTATTGGCCTCCACCGGCCGGCCATCGCGCGGCCGGCGCCGACTGGCGATCCGCGTATTGTATGGCGCCGCCCTGGTCTTCTGGTTGTTGGTGATGTTCACCGACACCGTCGTTGGGGCAGCCGAAGATCTGCCCGTGCCGCATCTGACGGCCCAGGCCGGGTTCTGGGCGTTTCTCGGCCAGGGGGCCCTCGCCATCGGCTGGGCGGCCTGGAATTTCTGGCGTGCGCACGGCCGGGCGCAAACTGCGACCACCCGGCGACGGATGCGCTATCTGATCGCTGCCGCGGCCGCGCCGCTGGTCGGCACGTTCCCGTTCATCCTGGTCGTCGGTCAGGAAGCCACCCTGCATGCTCTGACGTTTTGGGTGTTGGTGATCATCTCGAACCTGGTGGTCAGTGCGTTGCTTTTGGCGATGGCCTACACCGTCGCGTACTACGGCGTAACTCTGCCGGACCGGGTGGTCAAGGGTCGTTTCTTCCAGTGGTTTCTGCGTGGCCCGGTCGTGGCCTCGTCCGTGCTGGCCGTGTACGTCGTCGTCAACCGGTTTGGGCCAGGCCTGCCGTTTTACGATCAGCGGGTCCTCCCGTTTCTGTTGATCGGGTCGTTGCTGCTGCTGCAGTTCTTCATCACCCTGGTCCGCCTGCCGATCGAGCGCCGGTTCTTCTACGGCGCTGGCCGAGACGAACTGCGCCGGCTGGTGACGCTCGAAGATCGCCTGCTGACGACCCAGGACCTGCGCCAGTTCTTCGAATCGGTGCTGGCCAACCTGAGCGATAGCCTGGGGGTGCCCGGCGCCTTCCTGATCGCCTACGACGAATCCGGCCGGGTCGCTTATGAAGTGGTGGTCGGCGCGCTTCGGCCCGAGACGACCTTGCCGCCGCTCGAGCAACTGCGCGCGGTGCCGCTGACGGTCCGCGGCGCTCTGGCGGAGCGCGGCGCTCCGGCCGGAGAGGCCGGTGACGCGGCCGATCGACTCGTCTTCGTGTGGGGCGCCAGCTGGCTGGTGCCGCTGCATGGTTCAGACACGAATGCGCGCCCGCTTGGCCTGCTTGGAGTCGCGACCGTAAACGAGCCGGCCGATGCGATTGCCTTGAGCGTCGAGGAACGCGACAATCTGCAACGATTGGTCAGTCGCGCGGCGACAGCGCTCGAAGACCGCCGCTTACAGCAGGAGGTTTTTGAGGCGCTTGACCGGTTGCTGCCCGAGATGGAAACGGTTCAACGGATGCGCGCTTCAGCGTACGCCGACACGCGCAATCTGGAACCGGCGCCGTTTGACGGCGGCCAGGACCTGCCGCAGCTCGTCCGCGACGCGCTGCGCGATTACGCCATCGGCCCGCGCCTGACCCAGAGCCCGCTGGTGCGGTTGCGGGTCGTCGAACAGGCGATGGTCGACCACGAGGGCAACGCCACACAGGCCCTGCGCTCGGTTTTGCGTGAGGCGATCGAGCGGATCCGCCCCGAAGGTCAGCGCAAAACCACGGGCGAGTGGCTGCTCTACAACATCCTGGAGATGAAGTTCCTGCAGGGCCAAAAGGTCCGCGATGTGGCGCTCCGCCTGGCCGTCAGCGAGGCCGATTTTTACCGTAAGCAGCGTCTGGCGTTGGAGGAGGCTGCTGGCGCCATCGCTCAGATGGAGCGCGAGGCCCGGGCCGAGTTGAGTGCCTCCGTGGAGCGCGGGCAGGGCGAGCCACCGGAGGGCCGGTTGGTTTAATATTCGTTACTTTCCTCGTGTTTTTGGCTCTTTCAGCACGGCATCAGACCTCGAGGTCGGCTTGCGCCGCATCTGGTTATTGGGTATCCTAATCGCCAACCACAGGAGAGGCGGGGTATGCCTGACGAGCGCGGTGTTGGCGTCCAGGGGGCCGAGCTGGTGGATGAAGGCTGGTGGGCTTCGGTATTGGCCGAAGATGCCGGCTGGTCTGCGGCGGCCGCCACAGCCTCTCCAACCGAGCCGACCGATCCTGAGGCCGATTGGGCCTACGCTCACACGCTGCACGCGGACGACACCCCTGTCGAGTTGATCGTCACCGGGTTCAACCGGGGCGGCTTGCTCGTGGCCTTGAACTCGTTGCGGGGCTTTGTGCCGGCTTCGCACCTCGTCGACCTGCCTGCGCACATCTCGGACGAAGCTCGCCGGGCCGCGTTGGCGGCCATGATCGGTATCCGTCTGCGTCTCAAGGTAATCGAGTATGACCGCTCCAAGGGCCGCGTGGTGCTGTCGCAGCGGGCGGCTTTGGCCAGCGCAGGCTCGCGGATGGCGCTGCTCGATCGGCTCAAACCGGGCGAGATCATCACCGGGGTGGTCACCAACCTGACGGACTTCGGCGTGTTCGTCGATCTCGGCGGGCTGGAGGGCCTTGTGCATGTCTCCGAAGTCTCGTGGAGCCGGGTCAATCACCCCAGTGACGTGCTGAGCGTCAACGAGTCGATCACGGTGCAGGTCCTGTCGATCGATCGCGATCAGGCACGTGTGGCGCTCAGTTTGAAACGCTGTCGCCCCGATCCGTGGAAGACCGTGGGTGAACGCTATGCCGTGGGCCAGGAGGTCTCGGGCACGATCACCAATGTCGTCAACTTCGGCGCGTTCATCTCGGTCGAAGACGGGCTCGAGGGCCTGATCCACGTGTCTGAACTGGCCGAAGGCCACTTCCTGCACCCGCGCAACGTGGTCAGCGAGGGCGAGCGGGTGCACGCCCGCATCCTTCACATCGATCCAACCAATCGCCGTCTGAGTCTCAGCCTGCGCTCGGCCAACGGCATCGGCCACTGACCGGCGCTGCCCCGTCGCTTTCCCGTGATTTCGGTCTGGAGGCTCACGCCCCCGGGCCCAGTGGCATTTGCCTCCCACCCGTTTCGGTGTATAACCAGAATCATCAGTCTGTCATCGATATCAGACAGCGGGTAATCCAGGGTGCCGGCAACGGGCGCGTGCGCCGACGTTGTGGGCACTCCTTTATTCACGGCCAAACGCCGCTCGCATGGGAATGAATCGACCTCGTAACAAGCCCGGGTCCACCCCGACCCGCCGCACACCGGAGCGCCGTCCGACGGGACGTAACGCACCCAGCCAGGGCGCCCCGTCGGGCCGACGCCGCAACGACCCGGTGCGCCGCATCGACCCGATGCAGGCGCCTCGCCCGACGCGCCAATTCGACGCCGACCAGGCCGTCGCGATGCGCGCTGAAGCGCCCGCGAACCCGCCAGACGCCGGGGCCTCGCGCAAGAAGATCGCTCCGCCGGATCCCGGTTTCGTGCGCGTGGTCGTGCTGGGCAACCGGCTCCGCAAGTACAGCGATGACCTGCTGGCGATCCTGCTACTCGTCCTGGCCGCACTGACCCTGTTCGCGCTGACCGGGCTCTCAAGCGGCACGTTGCTCGAGCCCTGGTCCGGCTTTCTGCGGCAGTGGTTCGGCTGGGGCGCGATCCTTGTCCCGACCTCGCTCGGGTTGGTGGGCGGCGGCGTACTGCTGCACAACCTCGGGCGGTTGCCGCCGGTGCGGTGGGGGCGCGTGATCTGGGGCGAGCTGGCCGTCTTCCTGCTCCTGACGTTGTTCAACTACGCCAACGGCGGAAGCGTGCTGCTGGCCGCTGAAGGGCAGGGCGGCGGCGTGGTCGGCTGGGCGGTGGGGTATATCTTTCAGCGGGTGTTCGCGCCGGCCGATCTGTTCGTGGTCGGGTTCTCGTTCCTGGTCGCGCTCGTGCTGGCGCTCGACATCACGGCTGATCGGATCGAGCGGGCGCTGCGCTGGCTGACGTCGCAAGGCTTTGCCGACGACCCGGGCCGGCAGTTGCCGCTGCCCCTGGCGGAGTCCGGGGCGATGGTTGCGGAGCCGGAGGACGTCGCTCCAGCCAAGGCGGCCCCGACCGTAGTCGAAGAGAAGGCACGCGCCAGGTTGACCAAGGGCGAGCGGCTGAAGAACGTGCCGGTCGAGGCCAGCAAGACCGAGGCGCGCAACAAGGTCAAGCCCAAGCGCGACAAGCGCCTGCCCAGCCTCGATATGCTCGACGACCTCGACCTGCGCCGGCCGGCCCAGCGCGAGATCGACGATACGGCCTCGATCATCGTCAAGACCCTGGGCGAATTCGGCGTGCCCGTGAACGTCATCGGAGCGCGCGTCGGCCCGTCGGTGACACAGTACCAGGTCGAGCCGGGCTTCGTCGAACGCCCGGGCGTCGACGGCATCAGCAAGCAGTGGAAGGTGCGTGTCGGCCAGATCGCGTCGCTGCAGAACGACATGGCCCTGGCGCTCTCGGCTACCACGTTGCGCATTGAAGCGCCGGTGCCGGGCCAGCACTACGTCGGCATCGAGGTGCCGCACCGCCGCACATCGGTGGTGGGGCTCCGCCCCGTGATCGAGAGCGAGGCCTTCCAGAAGATCGGGGCGCCGCTCAAGCTGGCGCTTGGGCGCGACGTCTCGGGCGCGGCCATTGCCGCCGACCTGGGCAAGATGCCGCACATGCTGATCGCGGGCACGACCGGATCGGGCAAGAGCGTGGCCATCACGTCGATGGTTGCATCGCTGATCCTGACCAACACGCCCGACGATCTGCGGATCGTGATGATCGACCCCAAGATGGTCGAGCTGGTGCGCTTCAACGGCGTGCCGCACCTGTTGGGCAAGGTCGAAACCGAGGTGACCCGCATCCTGGGTGTCTTGCGCTGGACAGTGCGTGAGATGGAGCGGCGCTACAAGCTGTTCGAGACCTACCACGTCCGCAACCTCGACACTTACATGGCCAAGGCCGCCAAGAAGCTGGATGTCGAGAAGTTGCCGCGCGTGGCGGTCTTCATCGACGAGCTGGCCGACTTGATGATGCAGGCGCCGGACGAGACCGAGCGCATGGTCGTGCGCCTGGCGCAGATGGCACGCGCCACCGGCATCCACCTGGTTGTGGCCACGCAACGGCCCTCGGTCGACGTGGTCACCGGCCTGATCAAGGCCAACTTCCCGGCCCGCATCGCCTTCGCTGTAACGTCCTCGATCGACTCACGCGTGATCCTTGACACGGTCGGGGCCGAGAGCCTGCTGGGCAAGGGCGACATGCTCTTCCAGTCGCCGGAGATGCAGGCGCCCGCGCGCGTGCAGGGCTGCTTCCTGAGCGATAAGGAAATCGATCGGATCGTCGCGTGGTGGAAGGACCAGGCCGATATCTACGCCGAAGAGGCGCTGGCCGACACGCTCGAGATCGAGGCCGATGACATGCCGCCGACCGTGGGCGGCCCCGGCGCAGCGCCGCCGCCGCGACCGCCGGTGGGCGGGGTGGCGCCGGGTCAACCTGCGGGCGGGAAGCCCGCGGCGCCCAGGCCGGTGGCCGAGAAGCTCGGCCCCGAAAAACCGCTCGAGAAGCCGCATGCCGAGCTGACCAAGGCCGAGGCGGCCCGGCGCCGGGCGCTGATCCAGGATACGGTGCTGCCCGCGCCTAAGACCGAGGCCGACGAGGCGGCGGCACGACCCGCGCCGAAACCTGAGCGTCCGGCGCGAGCGGCCAAACGGCCCGCGCCCGAGCCGGAGCCCGTTGCCAGCGCACCGGCCAAGCAGGCCGCGCCCTGGGACGAGATGCTGGCGCGCGAGGCCGCGGTCGAAGATAAGGACCAGCAGATCGAGCAGGCGATCGAGATCGTCAAGAAGCACGGCACCGCCAGCGCATCGCTGCTGCAACGCAAGATGCGCATCGGCTACCCGCGCGCCGCCCGCCTGATGGACGAGCTCAAGGCCATGGGCTTGATCGGTCGTGAACAGCAGGGCGGCAAGACCCGCGAGGTCTTCATGAATAAGGACGATGACCCGATCGGCGATCAGGCCCGCAAGATCATGGATCAGGATGAGGAGTGAGGGCGGCCGGGAGGGCGGCCGGGAGGGCGGCCGGGAGGGCGGCCACAAGGGCCGCCCCAACAGGCCGCCCCAACAGGCCGCGGCGACGTGCCGCCCCAACAGGCCGCGGCGACGGGCATCGGCGACGGGCCGAGCCGATGCGATGGGTTGATTGAATGTGGGTCAGGCCCGAGCCCGCGCCGAGTTCCGTAACGCAGGAAGCGACACCATGAGCGCACGCGCCTTCCTCAATGACCTGGCTGCGATCTTCCCGAAAGGCCGACTGCTGACCGACCCGTCGCAGTTGGCCGCTTATGAGTCGGACGCGCTGACGGCTTATCGCACCACGCCGCGCGCGGTCGTGCTGCCGCAGACGGTGGACGAGGTCGTGGCAGCGGTCCGCGCCTGTCACACCCATCAGGTGCCGTTTGTGGCGCGCGGCTCGGGCACCAGCCTCTCGGGCGGCTCGCTGCCCGTGGCCGAAGGTCTGGTGATCGGGCTCAACCGGCTCAATCGCATCCTGCGGCTTGACCCCGCCGAGCGTCTGGCCGTGGTCGAGCCGGGCGTCATCAACCTGGCGGTGACCCAGGCCGCGGCCCCGCATGGCCTGTATTACGCTCCCGATCCGTCCTCGCAACTGATCTGCACCATCGGCGGCAACGTCGCTTTCAACTCGGGCGGCGCACACTGCCTGAAGTACGGCATGACCAGCAATCATGTGCTGGGGATCAAGGCCGTGTTGCCCGACGGTGAGGTGGTGCAGCTCGGGGGCGAGTCGCTCGAATCGGTCGGGCCCGATTGGCACGGCCTGTTCGTCGGCAACGAGGGCCTGTTCGGGGTCGCGGTCGAAGTGACGCTGCGGCTGCTGCCCAAACCCGAGAGCTTCCGCACCGTGCTGGCCGCTTACCGTTCGATGCAGCAGGCCGGCGACGCGGTCGCGGCCGTCGTGGCCTCAGGCCTGTTGCCGGGCGCGATGGAGATCATGGATCGCCTGGCGCTGCAAGCCGCCGAGGCGGCCGTACACGCTAATTACCCGGCCGGCGCCGCAGCCGTATTGATCGTCGAGCTCGACGGCGAGGCGCAGGCTGTCGAGGCCGAGTTCCAGCACCTGCGCCGCTTGATCGAACGGACCGGCGCGTACGAAGTGCGAGTGCCGACGACCGAGGCCGAGCGCCAAACGATATGGAAGGGGCGTCGGAGCGCGTTCTCGGCGGTGGGCCGGCTCAGCCCGGACTATATCGTGCAGGACGGCGTCGTGCCGCGCAGCAAACTCGGCCAGGCCCTGGCCGAGATCGACGCGCTCAGCGCCAGACACGGCATCCGGGTGGCCAACGTCTTTCACGCCGGCGACGGCAATCTGCATCCCTTGATCTTGTTCGACGGTCGCCAACCGGGCGCGCACGATCGTGCCGAATCCCTGGCGGCCGAGATCATGCGGCTGTGCATCCGGCTGGGCGGCTCGATCACGGGCGAGCACGGCGTCGGTATGGAGAAGCGCACGTACATGCCGGATCTGTTCAGCCCGGTCGACCTGGACGTGATGTGGCAGCTGCGCTGTGTGGTCGATGACCTGCAGATCGCCAATCGCGGCAAGATGTTCCCCGGCGGCGAGGCCCCGGCCCTGGGTCATTCCGGACCGCATCCGCTCGAACGCGCCGGGATCATTTCGCGAGAGTGAGCATGACGACACTCACCACCCCTGAAGCCGTCTGCGATTTCGTGCGCGCCCATACGCATGTCGTCCCGCGTGGGCGCGGCACCAAACCCCTGCTGATCGACGTGATGCCGGGTGCGACCGAGCTAGACCTGAGCGCGTTACGCGGCGTGCTCGAGTATGACCCGGGCGAGTTCACGTTCACGGCTTTGGCGGGGACGCCCGTGGCCGAGGTCGAAGCGCTCCTGGGTCAGCAGGGTCAGTACCTGCCTTTCGATCCGCCGTTGGCTAAACGTGGCGCCACCCTGGGCGGCACCGTGGCGGCCGGGTTAAGCGGACCGGGCCGCTACCGGTATGGCGGCGTGCGTGATTTCATCCTGGGAGTGCGGTGGGTCGACGGCCGCGGCCAATTGGTGCACGGCGGCGGCAAAGTCGTCAAGAATGCGGCCGGCTTCGACTTCCCCAAGCTCCTGGTCGGCAGTCTGGGCCAGCTTGGCCCGATCGTCGAACTGACGTTCAAGGTCTTCCCCCGACCGCGCGCGTATGCCACCTACCTGATCGAGGCCCCGACCTTGCCGATTGCGCTCGACGTGCAGCGGCGGTTGACGGCGGCGCCGCTGGATCTCGAGGCGCTCGACCTGGCCCCGGGTCCGCGCGGAGTGCAGGTGCAGGTGCGCCTCGGCGGGTTGGCTGAGTCATTGCCGGCCCGGCTCGAGCGCTTACGCGGCCTGATGGGTGAGGGTTTGGTCCGTCACGGCGCCGAAGACACTGCCCTGTGGGAGAGCGTGCGCGAGTTCGTCTGGGTGCCGGCCGAGGCTACGCTTGTGAAAGTGCCGTTGACGCCGGCGCGCATCGCGGCGCTCGAGGCCGCGCTCGAACAGACCTCGGCGGTGCGGCGTTACAGCGCCGGGGGGCAAGTGGCCTGGCTCAGCTGGCCGCACGCCGTCGATGTGCTCGACCACACGCTCGAGCAATTGGGTCTCTCGGGTCTGGCCATCCTGGGTCCGAGCGCGCCCGGCATGCCGGGCGGCCTGATCGGCGTGCGGCGATCGCGCCACGCGTTCGCATCACGCGTTAAAGCGGCCCTCGACCCGGCCCTGCGTTTCCCGGAGGTCTAGTCCCTACATGCAGCACACCATCCCTGCCGAAAGGCTCGGCGCGGCGGGCAAAATCATGGCCGATGCGGTCAGCGCCTGCGTGCACTGCGGCTTCTGTCTGTCGGTCTGTCCTACCTATAGACTTCTGGGCGAGGAAATGGATTCGCCCCGCGGCCGCATCATGTTGATGAAGTCCGCGCTCGAGGGCACGGTATCGGTCGAGTCGACCCTGCGCTACATCGATCGCTGTCTGGGTTGCGAGGCCTGTGTGCCGGCCTGCCCCTCGGGCGTGCGCTATGACTCGCTTCTGCCGCTCTATCGTCAACACGCCGAGCCGGCGCGCCATCGCAGCCTGAGCGAGCAGGCGGCCCATGTGCTCACGCATGAAACCCTGCCGTATCCCGATCGGTTTCGGATGGCGGCCGCGGCCGGCAAGATCGGACAGGCCATGCGGGGCGCGCTGCCGAAATCCTTCAAGGCCATGCTCGATCTGCTGCCGGCCGAACTCCCGCCGGCCGTGGCGCTGCCGAGCCGGGTGGAGGCGGTGGGAACCCGGCGCGCGCGCGTCGCGCTGCTGACCGGCTGTGTGCAGCAGGCGTTGTCGCCGCAGATCAATCGCGCGACGCTCGAAGTGCTGGCGGCCAATGGGGTCGAGGTCGTGATCCCGGCCGGCCAGGGATGCTGCGGCTCGCTCGGCTTTCATGCCGGCGAGCTTGACCGGGCGCGCGATCTGGCGCGCGTCAACCTGCGGGCCTTTCCCAGGGACGTCGATGCGGTGCTGACGAACGCGGCCGGGTGCGGCTCGGGCATGAAAGCCTATGACGTGCTCTTCGCCGGCCAGCCCGAGGCCGTCGATGCCGCCATCTTCGTGTCGCGGGTCAAAGATGTCAGCGAGTTCCTGGCCGAGCTCGGCCCGATCGCGCCGCCGGAGCTGGCCAAACCCACCCGGATCGCGTATCACGACGCCTGCCATCTGGCCCACGCCCAGGGCATCGCCTCGGCGCCGCGTCGGCTGCTTGGCGCGATCCCTGGGCTCGAGCTGGTCGAGATCCCGGAGGGCGAACTGTGCTGCGGTTCGGCCGGCACGTACAACCTCGAACAGCCGACCCTGGCGGCGACGCTAGGCGAGCGCAAGGCGCGGCATGTCCTCGAGACCGGCGCTCAGGCCCTGGTGGCCGGCAACATCGGCTGTCTGGTGCAGATCGCCACCCATCTCGACCGGCTCAAGCGGCCCTTGCCGCTGTGGCATACCTTTGAGGTGCTGGCGCGCGCCTATCGACGCGAGGCGCTGGCCTGACGCCTGCACTTTTCACTGACGGTTTATGGCTCAACGGGTCAGGAACGGCCACAATGAGCCTTGAATTATGACAGGATCGACAGGGAAGTCGACGGGCAAACCACCCACTTCACTCGAGAACCTCAGTTGGCCCGCGCGACTTGGGTTGATGGTCGTGGTGGTGGGCCTTTACGCGGGCTTCTTCTGGCTTTTTCATCCCATCGCCGGCGGGACCCTGGGCTCGCTTTCGATGTTGGTCGCGGCGTTGGTAGCCCTCCTCGGTGGTCGGCGTCTCTGGGCTCTGCTCGGGGGCGCGATCCTGTTTCCCATCAACTACTGGTTGTACACGGCGACCGGGATCCCAGAATCTCTCGTCAATCACCTGGCCGCGAGCATCGTCGGGGTCGGCCTTGGGTTGGTGACGTTGGCGGCGGCCGGCTGGTTTCGAACTATCCGGCGCCAGCGCCAGGAGTTGATCGACGAGCGCTCCCGGCTCGACGCCGAGATCATCCGCCGCGAGTTTGTCGAATCGAGCCTGCAGGCCGAACGCGACTTCGCCCGGCTGGTGATCGACAGCCTGGGTCAGGGCCTGGTCTTGATGAACTCGCAGCTGCGCTTCGAGTACGTCAATCCGGCTTATGCGGCCCTGGTCGGCCGGCGGCCTGAAGAGATCATCGGCAAGACCCCGTTCGATTTCTCCGATCCCGCTGACCACGCCCGGATCAAGGAATCACTCGATCGGCGGGTCCGCGGCGAAGCTCATACTTATGAGATGCGCCTGCAGCACCAGGACGGCCATTTCGTCGATGCCCTGATCACGGTGACGCCGCGGCGGATCGAGGGGGACGTTGCCGGTTCGATCGTCGTTGTTACGGACGTCTCACGCCAAAAGCAGATCGAGGCCGAGCTCCGTCAGAGCCAAACGGCGATCGAACGGCAGGCGCGTATCCTCGAACAGACCCAAGCCGCTGCGCGTGTCGGCGGCTGGGAATTCGACCTGCGCCGCGGCAAGATGTACTGGACCCACGAGATGTACCAGCTCCATGACGTCTCGCCCGATACGTTCGAGGTCACGCCCGAGATGGCGGTCTCGATCTATGCCCCCGAGTATCAGGATCAGGTCTCCGCGGCAGTGTCGCGGGCTTTTACGACCGGTGAGCCGTACGATCTGGAAACTGTGGTGATCACCCATGGCGGGAAGCGGCGCTGGGTGCGCACGGTCGGCCGACCCGTTTTTGAGGACGGCATCCCGACCGTGCTCTACGGCTCCTTCCAGGACATCACCGAACAGAAGCGGGCCGAAGAACAGATCCGCCGGGCTGAGGCTGAGTACCGGTCGCTCTACGAAAATGTGCCGATCGGGCTGTATCGATCGACGCCTGGCGGCGACCAGGCCCGCATCAACCCCTATCTGGTGCGACTAAACGGGTTCAAGACCGAGGCCGAGCAGATCCAGGCGATCAAAGACATCGGCCAGGAATGGTACGTCGACCCGGAGCGCCGGGCCCAATTCATCGCCGCCATCGAACGCGACGGTGAGGTGAACAACTTCGAGTCCGAAATCCGGCGCTATACGACCGGCGAGCACCTCTGGATCTCCGAGAACGCGCGGGCGATTCGAGATGCCGAGGGCAACATCGTCCAGTACGAAGGCTCGGTGATCGATATCACAACCCGCAAACGGGTCGAGTTGGCGCTTGAGGATCAGCGGCGGTTCGCCACAAACGTGATGGATGCCATGGGCCAGGGCCTGACCGTCACGGACAAAGCCGGGCGATTCGTGTACGCCAACCCGGCCTGCGCCAGGATCTTGGGGTGCACGCTCGACCAGATCCTCGGCCGATCGCCGCTGGACTTCATTGTCGACGCCGACCATCCCAAGTTCCGCCACTCTATGGAAGCGCGGGCACGCGGCGAACCGACCAGTTACGAGGCGACGCTGCGTCGCGGCGATGGCAGCCTGGTGGCCGTATTGATCACCGGCGCGCAGCGCTTCGAAGGCGGCCAGCCCACCGGCTCGATCGCCACGCTCACGGACCTGACCGAGCGCCGCAAACACGAGGAAGCGCTGCAAGCACTCAACAGCGAGCTGGCTTCAAAGAACCGCGAGATGGAGACGTTTACCTACTCGGTGTCGCACGACCTCAAGGCTCCGTTGCGCGGCATCGATGGCTATAGCCGCCTCCTGCTCGAGGATTACGGCGACCGGCTGGATGGCGAGGGCAAGCGCTTCCTGCAGACCATCCGGTCGGCCACCGAGCAGATGAACCAGCTGATTACCGACCTGCTGGCCTACTCCCGCCTCGATCGGCGAGCCCTGGCCGAAACGCCGATCGACCTGCGCGAGCTGGTGGGCGCGATCGTGGCGCAAAGGTTGCATGACGTCCGGGGGATCGAACCGGATGTGCGGGTCGATGTGCCGCACTTAATGGCGCGCGGCGACCGCGACGGCCTGGCCCAGGCCGTGCGCAATCTGGTCGACAACGCCTTCAAATTCACGCGCGCTATGCCTGCACCGGCCATTACGGTCCGCGCCGAGCGGATCGGAGATGTGGCGCGGCTGTCGGTGACCGACAACGGCATCGGCTTCGACATGCAGTATCACGAGAAGATTTTTGGCATTTTTACGCGGCTGCACCGGCCTGAAGACTATCCTGGAACCGGGGTCGGATTGGCCCTGGTCCGAAAAGCGATGGAGCGCATGGGCGGCCGCGCCTGGGCGGAGAGCGAATTAGGGCAGGGCGCCACGTTTTTTCTGGAGCTGCCGATGCTGACTGACACGGCGCCGGCGGAGACACCGAGGATTGAGACCCAATGAATGATGTGACCCGTCCGATCTTTCTGGTCGAGGACAACCCGATGGATCTCGAGTTGACCCGCCGTGCCTTTGCCAAGCACCGCCTGGGCAACCCGCTGGTGGTTGCGCGCGACGGCGTCGAGGCCGTGGCGATGCTGCCGCGCTGGGAGGCCGGCGAGCCGTTGCCGCTGGTCGTCCTGCTTGACCTCAAGTTGCCCCGGCTGGACGGGCTTGAAGTGCTGCGCCAGCTCAAGGCCAGCCCGGTGGCCGGGAACATCCCGGTCGTGGTGCTGACGACCTCGGATGAGGATCGCGACATCCGCACCGCGTACGAGCTGGGTGCCAATTCCTATATCGTCAAACCCGTGGACTTCGATAAGTTCATGGAAGTCGCCTCACAGATCGAATTGTATTGGGTGGCTCTGAACCAGCCGGCCCGTTGAGCGATACCGTCATGCGCGTTCTGTATGTGGAGGACAATGCGCTCGACGCCGATCTGACTCGGCGGCATCTGCGCAAGTCTGCGCCCGATATCACGCTGGAAGTCGTCGCGACGATCAGCGAGGCCCTGCTGCGCCTGCGTGCCAACGCCGCGCAGGATTTCGATCTGGTGCTGACCGACCTCAACCTGCCGGACGGTGAGGGCCTGGCGCTGTACGGCCAGATCCGCGCGCGCAACTGGCTGCTTCCCGTGGTGGTGATCACCGGGCTGGGCGACGATGCGACGGTCTCCTCCGCCTTACGGGCCGGTGCTTCCGATTACGTCGTCAAGCGCGAAGACTATCTCGAGCGTCTCCCGGCCACATTGCGCGACGCGATCGAGCGCTACAAAGACGAGCGCGAGCGCCAGGGCCAGACGCTGCGTGTGCTCTACGCCGAGGACGACAACGAGACTTTCGAGCTCACCTCGCGCCAGTTCGCGCGCCAAGCGCCCAATATTCGTTTGCAACGGGTGACATCCGGCGCCGACGTGCTGATGCGCCTGACCGACGTCGAGCCCGGCGATCTGCCCGACGTCCTCCTGTTAGATTACCAGTTGCCCGATCAGAACGGCCTGGATCTGCTGCGCGCCCTGCGGATCGAGACCCGACACCACGTCCCGGCCGTGGTGATCACCGGCTTCCCGGAGGAAGAGATCGCGCTGCAGGTCTTCAAGTTCGGCGCCAACGACTACCTGGTCAAGAGCCAGGGCTATCTCTCGCGCCTGCCGCGGGTTCTCGAAAGCGTCGCCTATCGCGCCCAACTGCAGCGCGAGCAGGAGGCTTTGCGCCAGAGCCAGGATCAACTCAAGACAGCCTACGCCGAGGCCCGCCGGCAACTCGCCGATCAGCGCATGCTGTTTGAGACCGGCCAGGCCCTGGCCTCGGCCGCGACCGAGCACGAGATCTGGCAGATCGTGTGCGAGCGCATGCTGGCTTACGTCGGCGCGACGTCGATCAGCTTTGGCAGTCCGATCGATCCCGAGGGCCGGATCTCGAGTTGCCATCACATCTGGTCGCCCGAGGCCGGTCCGGCGGAGCGCGAGCCCAACCTGGGCCAGGCGTTTCAGACGGCTGAGTTTCCGAACTGGGCCCAGGCCTTCCAGAGACGGCAGGTCTTTGAGGCCGTCTTTGGTCAGGCGGAACTGAGCGCGAGCGAGCAGGCGGTGATGGCGGCCCGGGGCAGCCGGCGCATGGTCGCGGTGCCCCTGTTTGCCCCCGAACGCCTGTTATCTGTGGTGACTATCTGGGAGTCACGCCACGCCGAGCCGCTTCCGAGCCAGGCGCATCAGATCCTGTTGACGATCGGTTCGCAGGCCGCGCTCAAGCTCGACAACCTGCAACTGGTCAAGCGGCTCGAGCGCGCGGCGCACGAAGCCACAGAGTTCGCGCGGGCAGCCCACTCGGCCAGCCAACTCAAGAGCGAGTTTCTGGCCAACACCTCGCACGAGCTGCGCTCGCCGCTGACGGCCATGCAGGGCGCGCTCTCGATGGTGCTCGACGACATGTGCCAGTCGCGCGACGAGGAGCGCCACTGGTTATCGATGTCGTATGCGGCCTCGGAGCAACTGCAGCGCTTTATCTCGGAGCTGCTCGACTTCGCCCAGATCGAGGCCGGCAATGTCAAGCTCGACACCCAGGCCTTCGACCTGCAATTGCTGATCGAAGAGGTCGTCGCCCGCAACAAAACCCGCGCCCGCGACAAACAGCTGGCCGTCATCGTCAACTACCCGCCCGGGCCCGGCCAGCAAGCCCTGGTCGACTACACCAAGGCGCGCCGCGTGCTCGACAACCTGGTTGACAATGCCATCAAGTTCACGGACCACGGCCACGTCGAGATCAGCGTCGAGCCCAACGCGCGCTCGGGATTTGTCGACGTCATCGTTTCGGATAGCGGCATGGGCATCCCGGTCGAGATGCAGGCCCAGGTGCTCGAGCCCTTCGTCCAGGTCGACGGCAGCTCAACCCGCCAGCACAGCGGCTTTGGGCTCGGCCTCAGCATGGCCCGTCGCCTGACTGAGCTCATGGGCGGCGCGCTCCTCATCTCCAGCCCCGGCATCGACCGCGGCACCAACGTCACTTTGCGGTTGCCACTCATCCCGGAAGCCCAGGGCTAACCCATCAAGCGGGTAACAGCGCGCGTTTCACCGCGAATTCATCGAAACTCGGTGACTGCTCAGCCAGCCGGAAGTTGGACGAGAAACGAGGGGGTGCGAAGGTCAGGGCGGAGCCCCGACCTTCGCACCCCCTCGTTTCTGGCTATGACTCTCCCGATAGGGCTGAAGCGCTACGAAATTCGCGGCAAAGAAACCGATCCTCGCGCATGAAGTGTGATTGCTCTGTCCGGAAGCTTAACCGCGCCCGACCGTCAGGATGATATAACTCCCCCGGCGCGAACACGTGCGCCGGGAGAGGTGTCTGCATGTATTCGACCCCGTCTGAAGTCAGTGAGGCGCTGGCCCGCCAGCGTTACATCCCCACTGCCGAGATCGCCACAGTCGTGTATCTGGCCGCCCAGCTCGATAAGCCGATCCTGACTGAAGGCCCGGCCGGCGTCGGCAAGACCGAGCTGGCCAAGGCCTGGGCCGCCGCCGTCGGACGCCCGCTGATCCGGCTGCAGTGCTACGAAGGCCTGGACGAGACCAAGGCCCTGTATGAATGGGAATACGCCAAGCAGATGCTCTACACGCAGCTGCTGCGCGACAAGCTCAGCCAGCTACTGGCCGACAGCCAGACGCTCACACAGGCGGCCGATCGCCTGGCCGGCGAGGAAGACGTGTTCTTCTCGCGGCGCTTCCTGTTGCCGCGTCCGCTGCTGCAGGCGATCCTGTCCGAAGAGCCGGTCGTGCTGCTGATCGACGAGATCGACCGGGCCGATGCCGAGTTCGAGGCCTTCTTGCTGGAGGTGCTCTCGGATTTCCAGGTCTCGGTGCCCGAGCTCGGCACCCTGCGCGCCCGCCACACGCCGCTGGTGCTGCTGACGTCGAACAACACCCGTGAGCTCTCCGAGGCCCTCAAACGACGCTGCGTCTATCTGCATATCGACTATCCTTCGTTCGACGACGAGCTGGCCGTCGTGCGGCTCAAGGTGCCCGACCTGGCGCCGGGCCTGGCCCGCCAGGCCGTCGAGTTGGTGCAGACGCTGCGCGACATGGATCTGAAAAAGTCGCCCTCGGTCAGCGAGACCCTGGATTGGGCGCGCGCCCTGGTGCTGCTCAACGCCCGCGCGATCGATTCGGAGACTCTCGAGCACACGCTCTCGATCCTGCTCAAACATGAGAGCGACTTGCAGCGTGCCAAACTCAGCCTGCAGCGCGGCTCGGAACCACGGCGCCGCAACCGCCCGGACTCCCGGCCCGACAATCGGCCCGACAATCGGCCGGATCGCCTGCCGGGCTAATCCATCGACGACCTGACTACCCGACGATATGGACGACCGTCTCATCCAGTTCATCGCAGGGCTTCGTGCCGCCGGCGTGCGCGTGTCGTTGGCGGAGAGCCAGGATGCCGCCCGCGCGGCAACTGTACTGGGTGTGCGCGATCGGACGGCCTTCAAGGATGCGCTCAAGGCCACGCTGATCAAAGAGCGCGTCGACGGCGGAGCCTTCGAGCGGCTCTTTCCGCTGTTCTTCGGGTCCGGCGGGCCGCCCCTGATCCCGCCGCAAGAGGCGCTTTCGCCGGACCAACAGCGCGCCTTGGAAGACGCGCTGCGCGCGTTGGCCGGCGACCTGAGCCGACTGATGCAACGGTTGGCGCAAGGGCAACCCCCGACCGAGGAGGAGATGGCGCGTGCGGCCCGGATCGCCGGGGCTCAGCATGCCACCCGGCCGGGTCAGCAGCAGCGCCTGACGCGCGACATGCTGCGCCAGCTGGGCCTGGAGCGGTTGGCGCGCGAGATCGAAGCCCTGCTGCGCCAGCTCGAGCAGATGGGGATGAGCCCGGAAGGCCGCGAGGCCGTCGCGCAGATGCTACAGGCCAACACCGAGGCCCTGGCCGAGCAGGCCGCGCGCTACGCCGGGCAGAGCATCGCGCGCAACCTGTCCGAGCAACCGCCCGAATCCTTCGACGAGCAGGGCCTGATGGAAACGCCGTTCAACGCGCTCTCCGAGGCCGAGGCGCGCGAACTCCGCAAGCTGGTCTCGCGGCTGGCGGCCCGGCTGCGCTCACGGGCCGCGTTGCGCCAAAGGAAGGGCGACGGCAAGCAACTCGACGCCAAGACCACGCTGCGCGCCAACCTGCGCACCGGCGGCGTGCCGTTTGCCATCCATTTCAAGAAGCGCCAGATCAAGCCCAAGTTCGCGCTGATCTGCGACATCTCGACCTCGATGCGGCCGGTGGCCGAGTTCATGTTGCGCCTGATGTACGAGATGCAGGACCAGGTCGGCAAGGCGCGCTCGTTCGCCTTCAACGATCACCTCGAGGAGGTTAGCGACGAATTCTTGCTCCACCGGCCGGACGCCGCCATCCCGAATGTGCTGACGCGCATCCCGCCGGGCTACTACGCCACCGACCTGGGCTACAGCCTCCAAAACTTCGTCGACAACTTCCTCGACGCGGTCGACAACCGCACGACCGTGATCGTGCTCGGCGACGGGCGCAACAACCACCGCGATCCACGCCTGGAGTTGTTCGAGCGCCTGCGCCGGCGCGCAAAGCGGCTGGTCTGGTTCAACCCCGAGCCGCGCTACGAGTGGGGGCAGGGCGACAGCGACATGCTGGCCTATGGGCCGCTCTGCACCGCCGTTCATCAGGTCAGCAATCTGGCTGAGTTGAGCGCCGCCGTCGACACGCTCTTCACAGCGCGGTAAAGCATTCTCAAGACTTTTCACAGCGCCCGCGGCGCCTTTCCGCCTTCAGGGACATCGCGCCCCATTTCGCCCCGTTCTGATGCGGCCGATGACGCGGATGCCGCGGATCGGAACAACTGGAGCCCGGCCGGCATCGGCCTCGGTTCCTTCGGCGAAATCCGCGGCATCCGCGGCTGGTTTCCGCGTCTGACAAAGCGCCCGTGCACACCTTCCTTGATGCCATTGGCAAACCGCCGGTTCTTCAGGCCCAACCGTCCACCGTGTTCGTCATTCCGGCGAAAGCCGGGGATCAGTGGCCGAGGACGCGCGGGAGTGCAAGAGATCTGGATCCCGGTGAAAGCCGGGGCGACGTATCCGGCGAGTTAGCCAACAGCTTCAACTTGCCCGTCCCCTTCAGCCTTCTGGAAGAAGCAGTGCCAGTTTGTTCTGTGGTATCGTGATTTGGTGCGTTAAGTGAGGGGATGAGGTACCTTATGCGGCATCTGGCACAGTGGGTTCGATGGTCACTCGCGGTTGCGTTGCTCCTCACGGGTCTGGGGTTCACGCCTCCGGCCTCGGCGGCCGACGGAGCGCCGCGGGTGGTTCGCAAGGACGCCTCGCTGGCGGCGTCGCGGGCCGAGCGCGCCCGGGCCTTCGCCGGGCTGGGCACGCGGCTCCAGGAGCAGGATCGGGTCCGCGTTATCGTCCGGCTCAACACCGGCTTCGCGCCGGAGGCCGATCTCTCGGCTGCGCAGGGGCTGGATCAGCGCGCCGCTATCGGCACCGCGGCCGACGGGCTGCAGGCTGAGCTCGGCGCGGCCGCACCGGATTTCGAGGCCCTCGACCGGCTGCCGTTCGCCATCCTCACGGTCGACGCCCAGGGGCTGGCCCAACTCCAGGCCTCGCGCTTCGTGGCCGGCATCCAGGAAGACACCCTCGATTCGACCCAGCTGGGCCAGAGCACGGCCCTGATCGGCGCGGCCGGCACCTATGGCGCCCATGCGCTTGGGTACACCGGGGCCGGCTACGCGGTCGCGATCCTCGACGTCGGAGTCGATAAGCTCCATCCGTTTCTGTCAGGGCGGGTCGTGGCTGAAGCCTGCTTCTCGACCACCAATGGTACTTACAGCGCCACGACCTTGTGTCCAAACGGCACCAGCGAGCAGTACGGCAATGACTCGGCTCGTCCGTGCAGTGTCAATAACCTGGATCCGCTTGGCTCTTGCGACCATGGCACGCACGTCGCTGGTATCGCGGCGGGTCGTTCATACGCCAACATGGTGTCAAATGGCGCCTCGTCGTTGTACAACGGCGTTGCTCCAGACGCCGGCATCGTCGCGATCCAGGTCTTCTCCAAAATCGAGAGCTCGGTCCTCTGCAGTGGGTCGCTCAACGTGCCCTGTTACCTGACCTTTGCGAGCGATCAGATCCGAGCCTTGAACTGGGTTGCGGCCGTATATGGCACGTACGGTATTGCGTCGGTTAACATGAGCCTCGGCGGCTCGACCAAGTACACGGCGAACTGTGACGTAACGGAAGCGTCGCGAAAGGCCGCCATCGATAATCTGCGGGCTGCGGGCGTCGCCACGTTTATTGCCTCTGGCAACCTGGGCTTCATCGATGGCCTTTCTGCGCCGGCCTGCATTTCGTCGGCCATCAGCGTTGGCTCGACCCGCGACGGCGGTCTCGATGCGCTTCCGGCGGATCAGGTTTCGACTTTTTCTAACAGCGCCTCATTCTTGACCATGCTGGCACCGGGCGAGTGGATCCAGTCCGCGACGCTCGACAGCGACTTCACGTTGAAGCAGGGCACTTCCATGGCAACCCCGCACGCGGCGGGCGCCTGGCTGGTGTACAGGCAACGCTATCCCACCGAGACACTCGACCAGTTGCTGGCCCGCATGCTGGCGACCGGGATCTCGGTCACCGACGCGCGTAATTCGATCACTAAACCGCGGTTGATGGTCCAGCCGATCGGCTTCGCGGAAGGGGCCTCGGCCGGGTTCGGCCAGGTGGTGGTCGATCTGACGGCCGATCGCGTGTTAACCCTGCGCAACCCGGGCAACAAGGCGGCGTCGCTGTCGGGCGCCTCCGTGACCGGTTCGGGCATCGCCTTCAAGGGCGGTTCCTACCCGGGCACCGGCGGCACCTGCGGCGCGTCGTTGGCCGCGAACGGCACCTGCACGATCGTGCTACGCTTCACGCCGGGCGGTGTCGCCACGGTAAGTGGTCAGCTGTCGCTTAGCGTCGGCGCCACGTCGCCGGTCACGCTGGCGTTGAGCGGGGTGGGGCGCCTGCTTTGCCCCGGCAACCTGATCGGCAACGCAGTCTTCGAGAACGGCACGGCCTGGAGCCAGTCGTCGACGCCGGGCGGCGTCCTCGCGCTGCGGACCACGCCGGTGGTTGACGGGACCGGCCCGGCGACGCCGGCCGACGGCTCGGGCTGGGCGCGCTTCGGCGGCTACACCGGCGGCGGCACGCTGACCCAGGCCATCAGCCAGACCGTGACGATCCCGTCGGGGTCGGCCACGCTCGAATTCCTGATCGACATCAGCCGCGCCGATGGTGGCGCCAATGGCACGCACACCTTCCAGGCCACGCTTGACGGCACGCCGGTCTTCGCGATCTCGGCCCTTGATCAGGCCGACTACGCGACGCGGCAGTGGGTGCGGTTGCCCGTCAACGGCTATGCCAACGGCGGGTCGCACGCGCTGCGCTTCACGGCCGTCACGCCCGCGAACGGCACGATCGTCAACTTCAACCTCGACGGCGTCGGGTTATGCGCGCCGGCCTACTATCCGCAGTGGCTGACCAGCCTGTCGCGCTGAGTCGGTCCGAATCAGCGCCACCAAACCAATCGGGTGCAGGGCCGGGCGTCATCCCGGCCCCGCACCCGGGTTAGCCAGCAGCCACGACAGTCCTTTGCGCTTGCCGCGGCCAGAATCTCCGCCTGACAACGCGCGATCCTGTTGGCGCACCTAATCGCACGTTGTCAGGAGTCCAGAAACAGGCCGGACCAGTACACGGATGTTTACGGATAGCACGGATCCCACGGAAACGTATCGTAAGGCTCGGTGCCATCCGTGAACATCCGTGTGATCCGTGTACAGCGCCAACCGTCCGAATCCGGTTCGCCAACAAGGTCAACTCGGCCATGCACACCCTGAGCTCACGGCGCAGGGCTAACGCGTCTCAATTGAAACAGCGTGCGTTTTGCCACGAATTGGAGCGAACTGGATCGTTCGTGCCAATTCGTTTCAATTCGTGAAATTCGTGGCGAAGAAACCGATCCACTCGAATAAGATGTGATATCCCTGGCGCTCGGCGCCAGAGCTCGGTCGGTCGGTCTGTTATAATAGATCGCCGCAAATACACCGCATCGAGGAAGCTGCACCATGTCTGGACACAGTAAATGGAAGACGATCCAACGCACCAAGAACTCCGCTGACGCAAAGCGTGGTGCGTTGTTCACCCGCCTGACGCGCGACATCATCGTCGCGGCTCGCGACGGCGGCAGCCCCGACACGAACTTCAAACTCCGCCTGGCGATCGAAAAAGCCAAGTCCAGCTCGATGCCGAAGGACAATATCGAACGTGCCGTTCGCAAGGGCACCGGCGAAGATAAGGACGGCGTCGCCTTCGAGCAAGCGATGTACGAGGCCTACGGCCCGGCCGGCTCGGGCGTGCTGGTCCAGGTCTTCACCGATAACCGCAACCGTTCGGTCTCCGAGATCCGGCGCGTGGTCACCCGCGCCAACGGCAACATGGCCGAGGCCGGCGCGGTCTCGTGGCAGTTCACGCGCAAGGCTTACATCGCGCTGAACGCCGAGGGCCTCGATCCCGACAAGGTCTTCGAGCTGGCGGCGGATGCCGGCGCCGACGATGTGCAGCCGAGCGAGGATGTCATCGAGATCTATGCCGCGCCCGAGCATTTCGGCTCGATCGTGCACGCACTCGAGAAGGCGGGCATCAAGCCGGCCGAGAGCGAGCTGCGGATGGAGCCCAACCAGAAACTCGAGCTCGATCCGGAATCGACGGCGGCGGTGCTCAAGCTGGTGGAGCATCTCGAAGAGCTCGACGACGTTCAATCGGTCTACTACAACGTGGAAGTCTCGGACGCCGCGCTGGCCCTGCTGGCCTGAGGCGGCGCCGCCCGGGTCTCATGATCGTCCTGGGGATCGACCCCGGCACAGCGACGACGGGCTACGGCCTCGTGCGCGAGGGCGCCCACGGGGC
>JAEURK010000056.1 GCA_016789175.1 Anaerolineales bacterium | reverse complement strand
CCCGTCGGCGGGCTCGCGTTCGGTGCCGGCCCGGGCCGCGCGTCAGCGCACGGCCGTGCTCGCGCCCGACCTGGCCCGCGACACCGGCGGGCCGACCCATCGGTTGCTCAACGAAACCCGCTCGCAGCTGGCGGTGCCGCTGGTGGCGGGCGACCGGCTCCTGGGCGTGCTCGATGTGCAGTCGGACCGGGTCGGCTATTTCAAGGACAAGGACGCGCGGGTCTACACCACGTTGGCGGCCCAGGTCGCCGTCGCGTTGCAAAACGCCAATCTGTACGCCGAGCAGGCGGCCACTGTGGCGCGTCTGCAGGAGCTTGACCACCTCAAGTCGGCCTTCCTGGCCAACATGAGCCACGAGCTGCGGACCCCCCTGAACTCGATCCTGGGCTTCACCGACGTGATCCTAGAAGGCCTTGACGGCCCAACCACGTCACAGATGGAGACCGATCTGGGCGTGGTCCAGAAGAACGGCCGACACTTGCTGGAGCTGATCAACGACGTGCTTGACATGGCCAAGATCGAGGCCGGCGCCATGACCATCGCGCCCGAGCCTGTGTATGTGTGCGATGTGCTGGAGGAGGTTGTCGACCTGAGCGCCCCGCTGGCCGGCGCCAAGGCCGTCAACATGCGGCTCGTCACCGGGCCGCGGGCGACGCTGACGCTGGTCGCGGATCCGGTCCGGCTGCGTCAGGTGTTGATCAACGTGGTGGGCAACGCGATCAAGTTCACCGAGGCCGGCGAGGTGAGTATCTCGGCCGAGCGTCTGACCGAGCGGGTGCGGATCGAAGTGCGCGATACCGGCATCGGCATCCCGCCCGACAAACTCGAGACCATCTTCGAGGCCTTCAGCCAGGTGGATACATCCACAACTCGGAAGGCCGGCGGCACCGGCCTGGGCCTGCCGATCAGCCGGAACTTGATCGAGTTGCACGGCGGACGGATGTGGGCCGAGAGCCCCGGGCTGCCCGGCGGCGGCAGCCGTATTTTGATCGAGTTGCCCGTCAGCGGCGGGCCGGCTACCGACTGAGGTCGCTCATGAAGGAGTCAGAATGACCGCCACGATCCTTTACATCGAGGACAACGCCGACAACCTCTTGCTGGTGCGCCGGGCGCTTGAGGCGCGCGGGTATCGCGTGGTCGAGGCGGTCGATGGCGTCGACGGTTTGGCTCAGGTCGAGCGCGAGCATCCGGATGTGGTATTGCTCGACATCAACCTGCCGGACGTCGATGGATACGAAGTGGTGCGCCGTCTCAGGGCCAATCCGGCCTGGCGAACGCTGCCCGTGGTCGCGATCACAGCCAAGGCTTTGCCGGGTGACGCCGAGCGCGCCCTGGCGGCCGGCTGCGACCTGTATATGTCAAAGCCGATTGCCGTGCGCGCGTTATGGGCGACTCTTGAGCGCCTGTTGTCAACCCAACCAAAGGGGCAAGCCGAAAGGTTTGGAACCGATTAGTCATTGCCAACCGTCGCCAACTGCGGCTTGCCAACGCAAACCGTAGATCCCACTTTTGGGCTATGACCCCCGTCTCACAGTGACGATAGTATGAAGAACGCGTAAAGAGAAGTGAGACAGGAGGTCACACGCGAAATCGAACGGGCACACAACATCGGTATTTGGGTTTGACGTTAATTGCAGGTATCAAGAGAAAGAGGTAATTCCATCATGCGATCTGTGACGTGGCGCTATCTGGTAGCGCAGGGTATGCGACTGATGACCGTTGTGGCGATGGCCGGCTTTGTGGCCTGGCTCCCGACGGGCCGCACGACGACCACTGCTGTGACCACCCCGACCGATCAGGTGACCGTGGCGTGGGGCGGTGGCGAGTGAGAGGCGGCGACATGGCTATGCACACCAAACTCGCGCTCCGGCTCCTGGCCGTGTTTGTGGCCGTTCTGACCACGATCACCTGGGTGTCGGATGTGTATGCCGGTACTGACTATGTCCCGACGGCCAGCGACACGACTTCAACTGTCACGACGACGCCGGCGTCGAACTTCGTCACCTCGAATTCGGTTGGGTGGGGCGGAACCACCGGCAAATAGGCAGGGATGCCGTTCGCGACCGTGATCGGACGGCTCTGAATGTGGCGTAAACGATATGCGCAACTACAAGCCCGCCGCACAACTCTATATCGTGCTGGTGATCACCGCCGGAGTCGTGCTGGCGGGCTTGGAGTTGCCTCGTATCGACCCCGCCGACGGGATTCTGTTGGCGGCGCTGTGCGGCCTGGCGTCGGCCGCGCAGGTCCTCAAGGTGCAGGGTGCGACCAAACAGTCGATGTTCCACATCAGCTGGGCGGTCTTTGGCTTCGCGTACGTCCTCCGTGGTGCGCCGGTGGCCCTGGCGGTCATGATCGTCGCCCACCTGGTCGAATGGGCCTGGCACCGTTACCCCTGGTTCGTACAACTATTTAACCTGGGCACTTTCGCGATCGTCATTTGCGCGGCCGATGTCATCCGGTATGCGGCGGTCGAAGCGGTGGGCGGGCAACCCTGGGCGGCAACCCTGGGCCTGCTGCTGGCGGCAGCGTTGTTTACGCTGCTCAATCACGTGCTTGTGGGTTTGGTCATCTATCTGACACAGGCCGGCACGCTCGCCCAATCGGGCGTGTTGAGCAGCTTCACGGTGTTGATGGACCTGGCGACGTTCGGCCTGGGCGCCGCGGCGGCCCTGATCTGGTCGATCAACCCGGTGGGCGTCGCGCTGATCATCGCACCGCTGTACCTGATCTACAGCACGCTCAAAGTGCCGGCCCTCAAGCGCCAGACCCAGCTTGACCCCAAGACCGGCCTGTACAACGCCAGGTATTTCCATGAAGCGCTCGAACGCGAGATGGCGCGCTCCGACCGGTTTGATCGGCCGATGACGGTTGTGGTCGCCGACCTCGACCTCTTGCGCAACATCAACAACACCTACGGTCATCTCGCAGGTGACCAGGTTCTGGTCGGCGTTGCAAACATCCTCAAGGCGATGGTCCGCGAGTATGACGTGGTGGCACGGTTCGGCGGCGAGGAATACACCATCCTGATGCCGGAGACGGCGCCGGAAGTGGCGCTCGAGCGGGTGGAGGCGATCCGCCAGGCGATCGAGGCCGCCCGATTCGAGGTGGCGACCAGCACGACCCCGATCCAGGTCACCATGAGTTTCGGCGTCGCGGGTCGGGTGCATCCGCGCCAGACCCCGCAGGAGATCATGCACGCGGCCGACGTGGCCGTGTACCAGGCCAAGCTCTCGGGCCGTAACCGCATCGTCCTGGCCGACGCGGCGCGCGCCTCCTCGTTGGCGATCCCGATCGACTTGCCCCATACCGACGTGACGATCAAGGTCGCGGCCCACGCGGCGCCGCAGCCGGTCGCCACGGCCGCCCCGGTCTGGAAACCCAGCCGCTGGACACCCTGGTACATCGGCGGGCTGGTCGTGCTGGCCTCCGCGGTGTTGCTGGTCATTTGGCCGACCAGCCTGGAGCTCGATTGGGCGGGTCTGTTGGTGTTTGCCGGCCTGACTGTGGCCCTGGAGTTCACAGCGATCGAGCTGTACTCGCGTGGGACCACGGTGTCGGTCGGCGCGGTGGTCATGATCTCGGGCGCGGCGCTGTTTGGCACACCGGCGGTCGTGGCGCTCTCGATCATGACTCTGCTGCCGACGCTGATCCGGCGCCGAGCGCCGTTGCATCGCGCGATCTTCAATCTCAGCAACTACATCCTGTGCAGTGCCGTCGTCGTGGCCAGTCTCAGTTTCTTTGACGACTTCCACGCCCAGCCCGCCTGGGTGCAGTTGCCGATGATGGTGGCCGTCTCGATGCTGGTGTACGCCGCCAACACCGCGACAGTGTCGTTGGTTATGAGCTTCTCGACCGGCCAGCCAATCGACAAGGTCTGGCACGAGAACTTCAGCTGGCTGTGGACGTACTATATCGGCTTCGGCGTCGTCGCCTACGCGCTCGTGTACGGATACATGCACACGGGCCTGTTGGGTGTGTTCGTCATGCTGGTGCCTTTGGTGCTTCTGCGCTGGAGCCAGGCCCAATACATCAGCCGGACGGCGCTACTGGTCTCTGAACTGCGCAAGACCAACGCCGAATTGGTGCACACCAGCGCGCAGCTGGCCGAGCTCAATGAAGGCCTGATCCGCGCGCTCTCCCAGGCAATCGATCTGCGCGATCCCTTCGTCGAAGGGCATTCGCAACAGGTGGCCCGCTATGCGGTGATGATTGCGCGCGAGATGGCGTTGGATGAGGATCGAGTCGAGCGCGTGCGGCGAGCGGCCCTGCTGCACGACCTGGGCAAGATCGGTATCCCTGACTCGATCCTGCTCAAATCGGGCCGGTTGTCGCGGCAGGAATACGAGTTGATCAAACGCCATGCGCCGTTGGGCGCCGAGCTGATCGAAAAGCTGCAGCCGTTGTCTGAGCTGGCGCCGTTCATTCGGCACCACCATGAGCGCTTTGACGGCCACGGCTATCCCGAGCAGCTGAGCGGCGAACGCATCCCGCTCGAGGCCCGCATCTTGAGCCTGGCTGACACCATCGAGGCCATGGCCTCCGACCGCCCGTATCGCCCCGCGCAGCCGGCCTCGCGCATCATGACCGAGGTCCGCGCCCAGGCCGGGGCGCAGTTCGATCCTGAAGTAATCGCGGCCTTCGAACGGGTGCTCGCGCGCGAGGGTGCGAGCATCATTGCCAACTCGGCGTTCAGTCTGGCACGGTTGGCGCCCCAGTTCGCGCGGGGCGTGCAGGACGACACGAGCCCGGCCTTTGAGCCCCGCGCTTCGACCGGCCAACTCGAGAGCATCCCACGCTCGTACGTGCACGACTGAACACCGGCATATCCCGGCGATTTCCAAACGCGCGTCCCCACCGGGTGCGCGTTTTGCATTTAACCCATGCGCCGGATCCCCGCGAGCGCCGGGGCATTGCCAAACCGGGGCATCTACGGGTCGTCAAGGCACGCAGGGTGTGCAGGTACGACGTGTCAGGCAGATTGGCCGCGGATCACGCGGATCTTCACAACGGGGGTCCTGCCGGCATTGATCTCGTTCTCTTCCGCGTAAACCGCGTCACTTGCTCTGGTACACCGTGCAGGCGCGGTTGGGCGAACGCCGCTTGGGCCGGTAGAATTCCAGGATGTCGCTTTATCTGGGTTGCCCGGCCTGGGGCGAAAAGGGTTGGATCGGGCGGTTCCTGCCGGCCGACACCCGTCAGAAGGATCTGCTGTTTGCCTACAGCCGGCGTCTGAATACGGTCGAGGGCAATACCACCTTCTATGCTCTGCCCACGGCGGAGCAGGTGACGCGCTGGCGTGACGCCACGCCGCCCGGCTTTCGGTTCTGCCTGAAGTTCCCGCAGATCATTTCGCACCGCAAACGTCTGATCGACTGCGCGGCCGAGACCGGAGCCTTCATCGATCGGCTCAGGACGTTGGGCGATCGGTGCGGCCCGGCCTTTCTGCAATTGCCCCCGACCTTCGGTCGCACGCAGCTCGGGCGCTTGGAGACCTACCTCGCTCAGCTCCCGAGCGATTTACGCTTCGTCGTCGAGCCGCGTCACCCGGATTTCTTCGACGGAGGTCCGGGCGAGCGCGCCCTGGACGAGTTGCTCCGGGATCGTGGCCTGGCACGCGGCGTGTTCGACACAACGGCCCTGTTTGCCCTTCCCGCCGCGTATAGTCCAGACGTGGCTGCCGCACAGGAGCGCAAGCCCCGTTTCGCGACTCGCGCCACGCGCACCGCCGGGTTTGCCTTTGTGCGGTTTGTCGGTCAGCCTACCATCGCTGACAACCTGCCCTGGATCGAAGCCTGGGCCGAGCGGATCGGAGCCTGGCTGGCCGCCGGCGACGACGTGTTCTTCTTTACGCATCTGCCAGACGACACCGACGCGCCCGATCTGGCGCGGCTGATTCATGCGCGTGTCGGCGAGCGATTCGCGCTGCCGTCGTTTGGCGGCAGCGAGCCACCGCCAGCGCTGCAGCCGACGCTGTTCTAGTCGTTCTCGAGCAACTCGATCACGGCGCCAAAACGCTCCTGGCCATCGACGTAGGCGTATCGCCCGCCGGTGTAATCACCGCGCTGGATCAGGCGCATTCCGTGCTCCGCGAGTTCATCCACGCGGGTTTGCATGCCCTCAATTTGAAAGGCGATGTGATGCAGGCTCTGCCCGTGCTGGACCAGCTGGTCATTCCAGGTGCTGGGTTCGCCCAGCGGCTCGATCAGCTCCAGCGTGACCTGGCCGAGCGAGAAAAAGGCCAGCCTGGCTCGCGCCGGAGTGGGGTCGCCCAGGTACTGCGTATGGGCCGACTCGACTGTGTCGGTGGTGATGATGTTGGGGCGCGACACATTCAGTAGCGCCGACCAGGCCCCAACGGCTTGTTCGATGTCGCGCACGACGATGGCGACCTGCGTCACGATCGCATTGCCCAGCGGTGTCGATGTCATGGTTTCTCCTTTGACGATTCGCGAACCGGCTGCAGCGTAGCTGATCGTTCCGGTTGAGTATCGTGTTGTTTGGCAATTCCACGTTCGTAGAACCCGCCTATCTCAGCCCGCCGCACACGTTGAGCACAGGTCGGCCTCTGAAACCCAAGCGCTCAGGCGCGATCGAGGCCGGCCCGATAGGCACGGGCGAAATCGGCCGCAGTCTGGGCCGGTGTGGTCGATGCCGCGATGGCGCGCACGGTGGCCGACCCGACGATGACGCCGTCCGCCATGCGACTGACGGCGTGTGCCTGTTCGGGGGTGCCGATCCCAAAGCCGACGCATAGGGGCAAAGACGTGTGAGCTCGCACCCGCGTCACGAAGTCCGCTAGGCCATCAGGGATCTCGGTCCGCGCGCCCGTCACGCCTGTGACGGATACCAGGTAGACGAACCCTTGTGCGCCGGTTAAGACGCGCCCGAGCCGCTCATTCGGCGTGGTCGGCGCCAGCATGCGGATCTGGGGCAGGGGCGCGACGGCGGCCTCGAACTCGGCGCCCTCCTCGGGCGGCAGGTCCGGCACGATGAAGCCATCCGCGCCGGCGTCGATCACGTCGCGCTTCAGACGTTCGAGCCCGTAGGCCAGCAACGGATTGATGTACCCCATCAACACGAAAGGCGTGGTCACCCCGCGGGCACGTAACGCGCGCACGGCCGTCAGCGACTTCGCCACCGTGATCCCCTGTTGCAGCGCGGTCTGAGTGGCCTGCTGGATGACGGGCCCGTCAGCCAGCGGATCCGAGAACGACAACCCCACTTCGATCAAGTCCGCGCCGTTGCGCGCCAGCGCCTCGATCACGTCGATCGAATCCGGCAGCGTCGGAAATCCCAGCGGGTAGTACGGCATGAAGGCCGGTCGGCCCTGAAAAGCGTTGTTGATACGAGACATAACCCCTCCAGGAATTGCTGATTGTTGATTTCTGATTGCTGATTGGCTGTCAATCAGCAATCAGAAATCAACAATCAGCAATCAACAATGCCGATCACAGGCTCTCCATGATCGTCCCAAGGTCCTTGTCGCCGCGACCGCTGAGGTTGACGACGATGACCTGATCGGGACGCATGGTGGGCGCGCGCTTGATGACCTCGGCCAGCGCGTGCGACGACTCGAGCGCCGGGATGATGCCCTCGGTGTGACACAGGGTCTGGAGCGCGGCCAGCGCTTCCTCATCCGTGGCGGAGGTGTAGTAGGCGCGCTCGGTCTCGCGCAGCCAGGCGTGTTCGGGCCCGATCGCGGCGTAGTCCAGCCCGGCCGAGATCGAGTGCGTGTCCGCGATCTGGCCGTCGGCATCTTGAAGCACGAAGGTGCGCGTGCCGTGGATGACGCCCAGCCGGCCCTTCTCGGGGTCGCCAAAGCGGGCGGCGTGCTTGCCGCTGGCCACGCCCGAGCCGCCGGCCTCGACGCCGATCATCTCGACGTGCTCGTCGCCCAGGAAGGGGTGGAAGAGGCCGATGGCGTTTGAGCCGCCGCCCACGCACGCAATCAGCGTGTCGGGCAGCTTGCCGGTCGCCTCGAGGATCTGCTGACGCGCCTCGCGGCCGATGATCGACTGAAAGTCGCGCACCATCGTCGGGTAAGGGTGCGGGCCGAGCGCGGAGCCGAGCAGGTAGTGCGTGTCACGAACGTTGGTGACCCAATCGCGGATAGCCTCGTTGATCGCGTCCTTGAGGGTCTTTGAGCCACTTTCGACAGGTCGGACTTCCGCGCCGAGCAGCTTCATGCGGTAGACGTTGGGCTGTTGCCGGGCGATGTCGATTGTGCCCATATACACCACGCAGTCCAGCCCGAGCAGGGCGCTGGCCGTGGCGCTGGCCACGCCGTGCTGGCCGGCCCCGGTCTCGGCCACGACCCGTCGTTTGCCCATGCGCTTGACGAGCAGGGCCTGACCGAGGGCATTGTTGATCTTGTGCGCGCCGGTGTGTGCCAGATCCTCGCGCTTGAGATAGATCTGGGCGCCGCCGAGCTGGGCGGTCAGACGGCGAGCATGAGTCAGCGGCGTCGGCCGGCCGACGAAATCGCGCCAGAGCGCGGCTAGCTCGGACTCAAAGGCCGGGTCCTGACGGGCCGTGACATACGCGGCTTCCAGTTCATCGAGTGCCGGCATCAAAGTCTCGGGCACGAACTGCCCGCCGTAGGGGCCGAATTTGTGTGGCAGACGAGGCATACACCCTCCTTAAACTGTTGATTTCTGATTACCGATTGACGCTCAATCAGCAATCAGAAATCAACAATCAGCAATTGACTTCTTCGCGTTCTCAACGAAGGCCTTCACCTTTGCGTGGTCTTTCCTGCCCGGTGTCGCTTCGACCCCGGAGGCGACGTCGACGCCCCAGGGCCTGACGCGGGCGATGGCGTCGGCGACGTTGTCGGGGGTCAGGCCGCCGGCCAGCAGGAGCGGGTAATCGCGCGCGAGGGCGGCCGCGCCCTCCCAATCGCCAGTTTTTCCGGTGCCCCCGAACTTGCCGGCCACAACGGCGTCGACCAGGAAGGCCGGCGCGCCCGGCCCGGCCGCGGCATAAGTGGCATGGTCCTGTCCGCCACCCCGGAAGGCTTTGTACGCCCTTCCGCCCAATGCGCGCAGCACGTCAGGACCTTCGTCCCCGTGCAGTTGTGCCAGATCCAGCCCGCAGCGTTCGAGCACCGCCGCCACCTCGTCCGCCCGCGTGTTCACGAACAGACCGACGAGTCGTGGAGCGTGAGGCGTGGAACGTGGAGCGCCGGTTCGCAGCGCCTGCACGATCTCGGCACACCGCTCCGGCGTGACGTAGCGCGGGCTCGGTTGATAGAACGTGAATCCCAGCAAATCCGCCCCGGCATCCAGCGCCGCGCGCGCATCCTCGAGACTCGTAAGGCCGCAGATCTTGACGAACATGGTCTTGTAATCTAGCAGTCTAGCAGTCTTGTCGTCTCGTGGTCGGGTAGTCGACTACAGGACTACCTGACTACGAGACGACAAGACTAACTCTCTCACTTTTGCACCGATATCGCCGGCCGTGACCAGCGCTTCACCGACCAGGATCGCGTCGATGCCCGCTGCAGCGACTTCGGCCACGTGCTCGGCGGTGAAGATGCCGGATTCGCTGACCATGGCGATCTCAGCCGGAACCCCGGCCCGGAGTTCGAGCGCGGTCTGGCGCCGGACCTCGAAGGTATGCAGGTTGCGGTTGTTCACGCCAAGCAGTTGCAGACCGGGGATGCGTAGCGCGCGCTCGACTTCTTCAGCCGAGTGGGCCTCGACCAGTGCGGTCAGGCCGAGGTCGCGGGCCAGGGCGTGCAGGTTGCGCAGCTCATCGTCTTCGAGCGCGGCCACGATCAACAAGATGGCGTCCGCGCCCGCCGCACGCGCTTCGTAGAGCTGCACGGGCGCCAGCATGAAGTCCTTGCGTAGCAGCGGCACCGCCACGTTCTGTTCAAAACGCAAGGCCCTCAGATAGTCGAGTCGACCCAAAAAGTAGCGCTCGTCGGTCAGCACGGACAGCGCTGCAGCGCCATTTTCGACATAAATCCGGGCGATGTCGGCGACATCCAGCCCTGGCGCGAGCACGCCGCGCGAGGGCGAGGCCTTCTTGATCTCGGCGATCAGGCGCACTGACGCCGGGCGGATTGGTGCCGGTCCGACTGGCGCTGTCGGGCCAGCCAGGCGCCGCACCGCTGCGAGGAAGTCGCGGGTCGGCGGCGCGTCGGCAGCGCGGGACTGTTGCTCAACCAGGCTCAGCCGCGCGATCTCGGTGCGTTTGTGTTCGAGGATCTCGAGTAGTCGTGACATAGCTTGTGTTGCTGATTGTTGACTTCTGATTGCTGATTGGCTTTCAATCAGCAATCAGAAATCAACAATCAGCAATCCTCATCATCCCGTCACACTGTGACTATAGTCGACCAGGCCGTTCATTTTCTGCAGGGCCGCGCCGGAGCCAAGCGAGTGGCGGGCCTCTTCGAGCCCGGAGCGCAGGTCGCCGGTGGTGGCCGAGAGCGCGGCCGCCGCGTTGAGCAAGACGGCATCGCGCAACGCCTGCGAGCTCGAGCTGCCGAGCACGGCATGCATCAGGGCCGCGTTCTCGTCGGGCGTGCCGCCGGCCAGGTCCGAGATCGGCGCGTGCGTCAGTCCAAGCGCGATCGGGTCGATGGCGTAGGTCGAGACGGTGCCGTCGCGCAGCGCGCTGACCCGCGTCGGGCCGGAAAGATTCAGTTCGTCGGCGCCGCCTGCGCCGTGGATCACCATCGCAGCCTGGCTGCCCAGCTCGCCCAACACCCGCGCCAGCGGCTCGGTCAGGGCGCCGCTGAACACGCCGACCAGCTGCACCTCGGCCCCGGCCGGGTTGGAAAGCGGCCCGAGCAAGTTGAAGATGGTGCGCTGGCCGAGCTCCTGGCGGATCGGTCCGACGTGCCGCATAGCCGGGTGGAACTTCTGCGCGAACATGAACCCGATCCCGACTTCGTCGATCGCGCGCCCGACCTGTTCCGCCGAAAGCTCGAGGCTGACGCCCAGGGCCTTGAGCACGTCGGCGCTGCCGCACTTGCTCGAGGCCGCGCGGTTGCCGTGCTTGGCCACCTTGCGCCCGGCGCCCGCGATCACGAAGGCCGCGGCGGTCGAGATGTTAAAGGTGTGCGTGCCGTCGCCGCCGGTGCCGGCGGTGTCGAAGAGCGGCCGGCTGCCGCTCGCCACGGGCACCTTGACGCCGTGGGCGCGCATCGCTCGGACCGCACCCGTGATCTCCTCGACGGTCTCGCCCTTCATGCGCAACGCTGTCAGAAAGGCGCCGGTCAGGGCCGGGGTGGCCGTCCCACTCATGAGCTCGCCGATCGCGGCCTCGGCCTCCGCCGCCGTCAGATCCTGGCGATGCACGGCCTTCGCGTAGAGTTCTTTCAACATGGTGTGCTCCTTTGCACCGCACATGGGGAATTGTCGACAACGGGACACCCCACACCGGAGCGAAGCCCTGGAAGGGGGTGCTCCCTTGTCGACCTCCTCGGGCGCGACGCGCTCATGCCATCTCCAGGAAGTTCTTCAGGATCAACTTGCCGTGCTGGGTCAGGATCGACTCCGGGTGGAACTGCACACCAAAGGTCTTGTGCTTTCGGTGCTGCAGCCCCATCACCTCGCCGTCGGCTGTAAAGGCCGTCACCTCGAGGGCCTCGGGCACCGGCTCGAAGACGACCAGCGAGTGGTAGCGTGTGGCCTCGAACGGCGAAGGGATGCCTTCGAACAGGCCGGTGCCGTGATGGAAGATGCGCGAGGTTTTGCCGTGCATCAACCGCGGTGCGCGATCGACCTTGCCGCCATATACGGCGCCCAGGCATTGATGGCCCAGACAAACGCCGAAGACCGGGATGCGGCCCGAGAAGCGCAGGATGGCCTCGTTCGAGACCCCGCCGTCGGTCGGGTCCCCAGGCCCGGGTGAGATCACGAGATGCGTAGGAGCGAGGGCCTCCAACGCATCGACGGTCACCTGGTCGTTGCGAAAGACGCGCACGTCGGCGCCTAGTTCGCCGAAGTATTGGACGAGGTTGTACGTGAACGAGTCGTAGTTATCGATCAGAGCCAGCATCTCAGTATCCTCGCAGCGCCGGCCCGGCGGGCCGGATCATCTCGGTCACGTAGGCCAGGCCCATCGCATCGCGCACCTGGCGCATGGTCTCGCGCGCCTCGGTCTGCATGCGGCGTGTGCCCTCGGCCAGGATCTCGTGCGTCAACGCCGGGCGGGCCAGAAAATATGCCCGTCGCTCGCGGAGCGGCTCAAGGAAGGCGTTGAGCGCGGCCGTCAGTTTTGCCTTGACTTCGACGTCGCCGACGCGTCCGGCGCGGTAGCGCTCCTTGAGCTCATCGACTTCGGCCGCGTTCGGGTTGAAGATGTCGTGGTAGGCGAAGACCGGGTTGCCCTCAACAGTGCCGGGGTCGGTCGCGCGCAGCCGCTTCGGGTCGGTGTACATCATCTTGACCTTGGCTTCGACCGTGGCCGCATCATCCGAGAGGTAGATGGCGTTGTCGAGGCTCTTGCTCATCTTGGCCTTGCCGTCGGTGCCGATCAGGGTTGGCACGTCGCCGATCAGGGCCTGCGGCTCGGGGAAGACCTCGCCGTAGAGCAGGTTGAAGCGGCGCGCGATCTCGCGGGCCAGCTCGACGTGGGCCTGGTTGTCCTTGCCGACCGGCACGACCTCGGCCCGCGGCAACAGGATGTCTGCAGCCTGCAGCACCGGGTAGCCGAGCAGGCCGAAGGGCATCGCATCGAGGTCCGCGTCGCGCACCATGTCTTTCAGGCTGGGCAGGCGCTCCAGCCGCGGCACTGTGACGAGCATCTCGAACAGCAGATTGAGCTCGTAGGTCTCGGTGATCGCCGACTGGACGAAGAGCGTGCTGCGCTCGGGATCGATGCCGACCGAGAGGTAGTCGAGCACCATCTCGCGGATGAAGCCCGGGATCTCGCGCACGAAATTGCGCTGCGGGCGCGTGGTGAGCGTGTGTAGATCCGCGATGATGAAAAACGACGTGTACTCGTCCTGCAGCCGCACCCGGTTCTGCAGGCTGCCGACATAGTGTCCGAGATGCAGGCGGCCGGTCGGCCGGTCGCCGGTGAGGAGTCTGGGTTTGGTCATGCTCATGCCTCCGCCGCCTCGACCGCCTTCATCACGGCCTTGGCTTTGTTGACGCTTTCCTGATACTCGGTGGCCGGGTCCGAGTCGGCCACGATGCCGGCGCCGGCCTGCACGCTCACGCGGTCGCCCTGGCAGACCAGGGTGCGGATGGCGATACACGTGTCCATCGCGCCGCCGTACGAGAAGTAACCGATCGCGCCGCCGTACGGCCCGCGCGGGTTGTGCTCGAGCTCGGCGATGATCTCGCAGGCCCGCACCTTGGGCGCGCCGCTCAGCGTGCCGGCCGGGAAGGTCGCGCGCAGCAGGTCGAAGGCCGTCAACTCCGGACGCAGCGTGCCCTTGACCGATGAGACGATGTGCATGACATGCGAGTAGTGCTCGACGACGAAGAAGTCGGGCACCGAGACCGACCCGTATTCGCACACACGCCCGATGTCGTTCCGGCCGAGGTCGATCAGCATGACGTGTTCGGCGCGCTCTTTCGGGTCGGCCAACAACTCTTGTTCGAGCCGGCTATCTTCGGCCGGGGTCTTGCCGCGCGGACGGGTGCCCGCGATCGGGCGGACCGAGGCGCGTTGACCGGCGTCGGTCGGCTCGAGCCGCGTCATCATCTCCGGTGACGCGCCGACCAGCACCAGCGGCTCGGCGGCCCCCTCCGGTCCATCCACGTCGCCGAACTCGAAGAAGAACATATAGGGCGAGGGGTTGAGCCGGCGCAGCGCGCGATAGACCTGGAAGGGTTCGGCCTTGAGCGCGCGGCTGAAACGCTGTGAGAGCACGACCTGGAAGATGTCGCCGGCTGCGATGTATTCCTTGGCCGCGCGGACCATGGCTTCGAATTCAGGTTGGGTCAGGTTGCTTTCGAACGGCGCCGGCCCAGCGCCGTTCGTCGCGGGCCGCGGCTGCTCACTCAACGGCCGGCGCAGCCGCGCTTCCAGGTCGTCGAGCCGGGCGATCGCCGCGGTTGTGTCGCCGTCGAGCGCGTGGGTGAGCAACAGCAGGCTCGAGCGGGCGTGGTCGAAGGCGACCAGGGTGTCGGTGTGCAGGAAGATCGAATCGGGCAGGGCGCCCTGGCCGAGGTGCGAGTCGAGCACGGGCTCGAAGTGGCGCAGGGTCTCGAAGCCCAGATAGCCGACCAGGCCACCGACGAAGCGCGGCAGGCCCTCGGCGTCGATCGGCGGCACGGCCGCCATCTCGGTCTGCAGCGCGTGCAGGAAATCCTGCCCGGCTTCGGCCAGGACGTCGACGCGCCCGGCGTCGGAGCCGGCCAGGGTTTCGCGTGTCAGCGTCTTGCCATGCAGCACGTAACGCGCCTGGGGGGCAACGCCGATGAACGAATAGCGCGCAACGCGTTCGCCGCCTTCAACCGATTCCAGCAGAAAAGATGGACCTGCGCCGCGCAGCTTGAGATAGGCGCTGGCCGGCGTCTCGAGGTCGGCGGGCAGCTCGCGCGTCAACGGGCGCAGCGCCGTGGGGGAGTTCGGGAGCATGGCACCTCCAGCTTTGCTGATTGTTGACATCTGATTGACCCTCAATCAGCAATCAGCAATCCACAACACAAAAGCTCCTCGCGTTTGGGACGGAGGAGCTTTCCGTGGTGCCACCCAAGTTCTGAAGCTGTCTGCCCTTAACAAAAAAACCTGTTGTGATGACAACAGGTCGTTGGCCAGCCTCACTTTTCGGCGACGCTGGCCCAGAAAGCCATTAATCGCCTCAGCCCGATAACGGTGGCTTGTCCGGCGCAGGCTACTGGGCGCATGGGCACCGTTCGCTGCACGACTCGGAGGTCCATTCCACGCCGCTCCACGGACCGGGCTCGCACCAAAACGCCCGGCTCTCTGACCGCTTCACGCCGCGTACTCGTCCTCGTCGACGTCTTTGCTCTTCGGTTGTGAGTGCATTGATATCACAGAAGCGGATCGAGAGTCAAGCCCGGCTCGGGATAGATCCGCCAGGTTCCGCTTCGGGTCAACCGATCCGCGATCCGGCGGTGGGCAAACGCCCTCCGCGTTGGCAGGCCATGGTCGTGTCTTAATGCCAGTACAGCACTTCAGCATCCACCGGGATTGGCAGGCGCCCGAGCGCCCTCCAGTTTTGCGTATCGTACAGCACATAACCCTGTTCGGCGGCGTCCCGGCGGTAGATCTCGTGGACGATTGCCTGCGTCCCGTCCGGGCTGAAGGCCACCACGTCGCCCGGAAGTATGTCGGCCAGCAGCCCATCCGCGACGCGCACCGGTCGCAGCCCGTGCTGGTAGTCGGATTCGTCGAAGAGCAAGACCCAGGCGCTGTCCGGGGTCCACAGGCCGGGATACGCGCCAAGGCTGCGCCCTTCCGAGATCATAGGCTCGTGGCCGAGTGTCCGCGTGGCGCCGGTCGCTGTATCGATCAGGAGCACCGCCTGACCAAGATTGTCGGTTGACCAACGCTCCAACAGCCGGGCTGCAATCCAGCCAAGATCCGGCGACAGGCATGGGTTCAGGATCTTTGCACCGGGTGGGATACCAGCGCCTATCTCCACCGTGCGAGGTTCGGCCTCAGACAGCCGCCTGACGAGGATCCGACCTTCGAGAAGATATACGACGGTATCACCGTCATGCCCGAGATCGAACCAGGATAGAAAATCCATCGGCCCCGAGATCGTCTGCTGCCCACTCCCATCGATCTGAATGATCGCGGCGAAGGTGGGTGGAAAGTCGAGTCCGGCGGGCGGTGTGCCGACTTCGGAGTACACGTAGCCGAGCGTGCCGGGTCGCTCAAGCCACCACCGCGCGCCCGATTCGATCCGGCTCGGAGAGCTGGTCACATTATGAATATCGCCGGAGGCCATTTCAAGCGCCCAAAGATCGCCGTCGCGCTCGAAGATCGCCGTTTCGCCATTGGAAGCGATCCTGGCGCCAGTCGGCACATCGCCGCGGAACTGAGCCAAACCAGCGGCGTCGACCTCCCAGGCCTGCCCGGCCGTTGTATACCCAATCCCAGCCGGAAGGCTGGGCAATGCAGCAGCCGGGGTGCTGGTGACATACGGGACCGGCGTCGGCGTATGGAGGGCCTGCCGCAGCGCCTGCCATTCACCCTCGCTTACGACGTCAAGGCCTTCGGCCAGCGCCTGGATCTCGGCGACATCGCCCTGCATCAGCGACAGACAATAGGAGTTTCCGAGCTCGATCCAGCAGACCGTTGTGCCTTCGATCCAACCTGGTTGTCCCCGAATCGTAATGGCGTCCTTCAGCCCCTCGGCGCTCGCCGAGGCGCCCTTGTCCGAGATGCCGTCGCCGGCCGCCAGCGTGTTGATCAGGGCAAAGCCACCTTCACGCCCGGATTGCGGGGGCAGCAGATCTATCGTGAAGCCTTGCTCGCTGACCTGAGTGACCCCTATGATCCTGTATCCCGCCGGCAGCCTGACCGGCCACAGGTAGGCCAGAGGCGCGGTCGGCGTCGGGGTGGGCGTGAATGTCCAGGTCGGTGCGCTCGGGATGGATTGGTCTGCGGTGTCCCAACGGATCACCCTTGAGCCGACCGGAAACCCGGTGAGGGCGCGCGTTTGCCAGGATCCGATCTGCACCAGCGTTTTGTTTCCGGTCAACGCATTGCTTACGACAGCCTGCGATCCGTCCGGGCTCCAGGCCACCAGCTCATCCGAGCACCACGTCGTCCCGCTTCCGGTTACTTTGACGAAGCATGAGCCGAAAAGCTGCGTGGGTGGAATGTCAAACGCCTGGAAGACGGGTACAGCCAGCCAATCGTTGGTTGGGCTCCACGCGATGACGTTTCGGCTGTGTATGACCTCGCCGGGTTGACGCCCGGCCTCGACGAGTTCTCCTGTGTCGCCGTCATACAGTGTCACAACCCGCCAGGTCTCGCCCTGGGCTGTACGCACACCGGTCTCGATAGCGAGCCTGGCGCCATCACGTGACCATCCCAGATGTCCGATCACCGTGGCACCATCCGCCAGGTCAGGCAAGGCGATCGTCAGGGACTGGCCGGTGGTCAGCTCCAGGATCACGATGTCCTGGGCGCGGGTATAGGCGACCCGCGATCCGTCCGGCGAGAAGGCGACGCTGGCATTCCCCGGAACCTGATCGGTGACGACTTGCACTTCGCCACGTGCGACATCCACGATCCCAATCGACCCCAATAGGTCTTGAAACCCGCTCAGTCCGGTCACGATCAGACGTTGATCCTGCGTCAGCCACCCGACCAGATCATCCGAAAGCAGGCCCATAGCCGGGACGACGATCCGGCGTTCACCGGTGCTTCGTATGATTTCGGTCAAAGGGGCCGAGCCCTGGGTATGGTCGATGAAGTATTCCCGCTGCCCGTCTCCGCTTAAGGTGCCGTTCGTGCTGCCCAAAGGCCCAAGCCCGTGGGCCTGCCCATCCGCATCGATCCGAAACAGGTCAAACGCCGATTGGAACACCAGACCCGGCGGTAACCCTGCGCCCGGCGTGAGGTCATTGGTTGGCCAGGGCGTAGCAGTCGCCTCAGGCGTGAATGGTGTCGGTGTCCTGGGGTACATGCAATTGTCGACATATTGCGTTTGGGCCATCGGCAGCGCCTGAGTCTGCGCGGCTACCTGTGCTTCGAGGGTGCTGTACCAACCCTCCTCGTTCAATCCCGGGTACCCGTTCGACGCGGAGGAAAACATCCGGGTTGCCACGATGCTCGCCGGCTCCGGTGTCCCCGGCATGGGCCCGAACATCAACACGCAAGGCGCCAGTTCGGTGAGATCCCAGGTGCTGGGCGGCGTCGGTGGGGCCGGCTCGGCAACCTCCGGGGGGCGCGCCAGGATCAGCCAGACAAGGAAGAGCGCCGCGGCCGCCGCCAGGCCGCCGCCGACCAGGGCGAACCGCCAGGACGACCGGGCTGCCGGTCGCGTCGTCAATGTCGCTCGCAGCTTGCGCCGGAAGTCCTCGTCCATCATTGGCGGGTCTCCACGTTCAGCGGCGAGCCGGGCGGCCAGCCGCAGCTCCGGATCATCGTCTTGACCCGTCTCGAGCTTGTGCCCCCAGTGGTTGGGATCAATCGGCATGGCTCACCTCACCGTCGCCCAGGATCAGGCGGAGTCGTTCAAGGGCACGATGCAAGCGCACATAGAGTGCGTTCGGGCTGATGCCGAGGAACTCGGCCATAAAGGAAGTCGATAGCTCGTCGAGGAAACGGCCTTGCAGCAACTCGCGATCGTCAGCGCCCAGCCGATCGAGCGCCGAGACGAGATCGATTTGATGGCCGGCGGCCGGGTCGGCGGTGGGGTCGGCGACCTCGACCATGGGCGAGGCGGTACGTCGCCGGAAGTGCTGGCTGATCTCGTTTCGTGCGATCTGATAAATCCAGGCGCCAAAGCGCACACCCCGCCAACGGTAATGCGGGAGGCCACGCAGGGCCTTCTCAAAGGTCGACGCCGTCAAATCCTGCGCCAGTGCTGTGTCGCCCGATACACGTCGGAAAATAAAGGCGTAGATCGATTGCGCGTAGCGGTCACAGAGTGGACCAAAAGCAGCGGGATCGCGTTGGGCGGCTGCGATCAGCTCTTGTTCGCTTACGCTTCTATCCATCGTGAAGCCTCACCCCCCGAGACCCAATAACGATATCGAGGGCGGCCAACGAGCGTGGTACCGATCCTCGGAGCACCTGCTTATTGCCAGGTTGGCTGCCGGCTGTTCGGTTGCCCGGTAACAGATATTCCTCGAGCCCGGCTCGCGGTCGACTCAATCGTCTTCTATAAAGAAAATGCAGCCAGTTTCGAAATCTTACATCCCAATCAACTCCGCCGTTTACGGCCTCACGGCCGCGGCGCTGTCTCAACCAATTCGGCAATCACGAGCAGCCGCTCGTCCCAGGCCAACCGGGTCAGGTCCCAACCCTCGCAGGTCAGCAGGACGAGCTGGTTCCCGTCCGGGATCAAAATCTTGGCGACGTCGGACGGTTGCGCCTTGCGCCGGTCGATGACCTCGTAGGTATAGCGCGTGTCGCCCCAATCCAGGATGATCGTGCCCCCCAGGCTGAGACTCCACAGATAGCCGAACGGCCCGGCGGTGCCGAAGCCGTTGGCGACGTGGGCCGCCAGCACCGGCGCGTATGAATCGCCCGGCGAATCGCCGGTGCCGTCAAGATGCCCGATGCGCTCGCCCAGATCGTCGACATCCCAGGTGCCGTCGACGATCGGAACCTCCACGATCTCGGCCACCAGCGTAATCTCCGGGATCGACAGCCGGGGTTCGGGCGGCGGGGGCGTCGAGGTGGCGCTGGCGGCCGGCCGGGCCGTGGCGGTGGCGGTCGGGGAGGTCAGGGCTGCCGGCGTGGACACGATCGGCGTGTGGGTCTGGGTCGGCGTCGCGGCGAGGGCGAGTGGCGTGAGCCGACCGGCCGGCGTCGGGGTGGGGGCCGCCGACGCACAGGCCGAGAGCACCAGGGCGGCCGCCAGTACGGCCACGCCGATGGCGCCCAATCGTCGCTGCGGACCCTGCCTCATGGGTGAATGCTCCTCGCCTGAAACAAAGCCGGCCGGCCTGTGCGGCCGGCCAGCTGCGAAAACGCTGAACTGAGACCGATCAATCCTGAATGATCTCAGGTTGCTCGCGGATATCGGGCTTGCGGGTGCGATCGTACAGCGCCAGGATCGTCAGGGCAGCCATCCCCAGGATCAGGGCCATCGTCACGATCTCGCGCGGGCCGGGCCCGATGCCGGTTTCCGGCAGGCTACCGGGCACGAGCTCGGCTGTCACCGTGTTTGAAGTCGTCGTCGTCCGGTTCGAGCCGTAGGTGATGGTCGCCTGGTTCACGATCGGGTTCGGCGCAGCAGCATTGGCGTTGACCCGCGCCTGGATCGCGATGATCACTTCCTGCCGCGCGGCCAGGGTGCCCAGCGAGGCCGTCAACGTGTGCGTCGCGGCATCGTAGCTGACCGTTCCGACCGGGCTGGTTGCGCTGACGTAGTCCACCTGCGCCGGCAGCGAGTCCTGCACGACGACGTTGTCGATGGCGACATCGTTCGCATTGGTGACGATCAGGTCGTACCGCACCACGGTGCCCATCACAACCCGATCCTGGCTGATCCGCTTCACCAGGGTGACGACCGGATCGGACGGCTGCGAATTGGAGGGCGATGTCGCCGTGGGGGTGGGAGTCTGCCCGGAGAGCACGGGCGTTGGGGTCACGGTCGGCGTCACGGTCGGCGTCTGCGTCGGCGTCGGGGTGTTCGTCGGCACGACCGCTGTAGCTGTGTCGGTCGGCGTTTCCGTGATGGCCAGCGGCCCGTCAGCAGTCACCGGGGACCGCTGAATGAGCATGACACCGACCAACAGTGTCAGCGCGAGTCCTTGAAGGCAAAGACGCAGCGTTTTGTTCATGAGCACTCCATCAGCGCCGAATCAACGGCAGAGTCATTGTCACGGTGGGTGTGGCGAGGTTCACGCGCGTCGCCGGGTCGCCCAACCACGTGAACGTGTCGATAAGGTCAAGATACTGGCCGGTCCCGGCCAGCTCCAGTTTCCCAGCCAAAATAGCGGCGCCAACGTCGGGTTGGCGGTTGACGTAGACGCGCGTCAGAAAGCCATCCGCAAGCGCGTCATGACCGCTGGCGATGCCTAGGCCGGTCGGGCCCCAGGTGCCCACGGCGCCACCGCCGACGCGCCGCACCAATGATTCATCCAACGTCGACAGACCGGCGTCATGAAAAGACCCGGTGAAGCAGGTCATCGAAAGGACGACCGGCAAACGACCGCCGTTCGTGAGTTGATTGGCATCGTCCATGTGGAACAGGCGCTCGCCAGCCCACTGACGCATGGAAGCGTGGCCATTATAGACGAGAAGACCCAGTCCAGCGTTGACCGTTGCCGTGATCATCCGTCTGGTTTCGGTTAGGGCCGAGGTCGGGACGGGGCTGAAATAGGCTTCCGAAGCATGGAAAGGGGGCAGAAGATGCGCCGCGATGAGCGCATCGGAGGCGGCCGGAAAGTCTCCGGCTCCGTCCGCGTTATCGGCAGCGAAGAGGCTGAGAATGCCCCACAAGCCGCCGGCCGGGGCCTGCTCGTAGCCCACGATCTTGCTCACCACGGCCTGGGCCTCCGCCACGCTGTTGACCGGCAACCGCCCAAGTGCGAGATCCGGCAGGTTGTCGCTGCCATCCACGGCCGCGTATCGGTTGTCCGATGCAGTTTCCCCCAGCCAGGGGTCGACCACGGCCAGTAAGGGCGGGACGTAGGTGGTCGTGGTGTTGGCACGGTAGCGCTTGGGATCGTAGGTCCCGTCACCGACCAGAAGCACGTAGGTGGGCCGCGGCGACCAGGTGGCGTAGGCGTTCGCGATGTACGCCGCGATAGCGTCGGCACTCGCCCGGCCGCCGTCGTAGGCGTCGTAAATGGCCTGGACGTCTTCGACGACGACCTGCAGTCCGCGCCCGGCGCGCCAGTCGCGCAAAGGCGTGATGCTGGACAGGAAGCTGGGATGGCTGATGATCAGGTAGTTGGCGCCCGTGGCTCCGCTCAATGCGGTCGGCACGCGCACGGCCGCCGGGTTGCGGATCGCCGATCCGGCGACGACGTGGAAGCGCTGACTGCCGGCTGTGTTGTTGAACGAGACGGTCGCCGCGTTGAGCTCTGGCGCGTTGAGGAAGACGGGCGATGCGGGCGTGGTGACGTCGTAGATGCTGATGCCACCGCTGGAGGTGCTCAGTGTCAGGGTGTTGCGGCGCAAATCCGGCCCGGCGGTTACCGTGGCACTGGTCGCTCCGCCGGTGCTGGCATAAGCCACCTGGAAGCCGTCCACCCACACCCCTTCTGTAGTCAGATTGGGGATGCCCGGCAGGCTGATGGTCAGGGTGTTGGTGCCGGCCACCAGCACGTTGGCCGGCACGGTGACGGTCTGCGTGATCGCCTGTCGCCCATCCCATTCGGTGGTGCCCAAGGAGGTGCCGTTAAGCGTGAGCGCGACCCGATGATCGGGGTTCGCGGCCAGCGAGGTGTAGCTGATCATCCACACCGTCACCGTGGCGGCCTGATCGACCCGGACACCGGGTAAGGTGAACGTCAGGCCGACGCTGGGCCGCCCCACGAACTGCAGGGCCTCCCACGTCCAGCGCTCGCCGTCACGACCTACCGGCAGGGTGCCGCACGCACATTGCGGCGTATAGATCACGTTTTGCTCGACGACCTGCGTCGCCGTAACGGTGCCCGCCGTGGTGACGGCGGTCAAGGCTTCACGCGTGCTCATGCGTGTCACGGCCGACCCAGTTGCCGTCAGGGTGTAAACATCGCGGGACGTATAGCGATTGAAGCGCGGATCGGCGTAGAACAACAGGCGCTCGCCCGCTTCAAAGACGGTGTCGCCATCGCCTTCCCAGCGCATACGCACGGCGGCGCCGGCCCGGGTCAATCCGAGCGTGGCCGGGTCAACACCCGCCAGACCGAAACCGGCAGCCGTCAGGGCTTCGTACGTGACGGCCGTCAGCCCGGGGCCATCAACTTCGATCAACACGCTCGGCAGAGCCGCCTGGGCGCTCTCCCCGACCGCGGTCGCGGGGGGCTGGCTCGGGACCGGACGAAACACCTCGGGGTTGGCGACCCGCGAGCGCAGCAACTCGGTCAACGGGTCGTCCTCAAGCACAGTGACTTCCGGGGCCCCGGGGGCGTTGTAGTGCACACGTACGCTCAGGGCCGTGGTCACGAGCGCACCGCCGTCGGAGGGCACGATCGGGTAGAAGATCAGGCGCGCCAGGCTCACGCCGCGCACGATCCCGATCGGTTCGAGCACGACCGGCGATGTCGGGCCTGCCAGGGCGGCCGCCCCGTCGAGCAAAGGAGCCTCGGCATCGTACAACCCACCGACGATGTCATTGGCCGAGTCGCGCGCCACCGAACCGGGTGCCGGCGCTATCGGGAAGTCGGTTGGCAGCGCCCGCCTGTGCGTGTCAGACGACAGGATCTCGACGGTCGGCGCACTCCCGGCTGGGAGCGCGATCAACTCACTCGAGAAGGGCACCTCTGGCAGGCCGGGGCGTTTGAGGATATCGTAGCCGGGGATGACCGGCACGGCCGCTGTGCCGTCCAGGGTGCTGTCACCAGCGGGCACCTGCCAGCTGAAGGAGAGGCCCGGCCCTTCTGAATCACGTACGGCGGCGCGGGTCCCCTGCGGAAACCCGGTCAGTGCCAAAACGGCGCAAAGCCCGACTGAAACAAATGGACGAAGTTGCATCATCACAGGTACTGGATGACCCTAACACGGCCCGCGTTATGGTCGCTCTAAAGTTCAGGTAAAGAAACGGGGGACCGAAAAACAGATCGGTCCCCCGTTTGTCGCCCAGGCCCGCGGCTAACGCGGTTCAGGGTTGAACGAAAGGCAGATAGAGGCGGTGCTCGACGAACAGACCGGACAGCGCGGTCGAGGCCGTGCCGACCACACTCCGCGTGTCGCTGGTGTCGACCTCGATCAAGCGATAGTGCCAGGGCCCGGAGCCCACCGGCAGCGTGTCGATGTAACGATACAGCTGGCCGTCGGGGTGCGAGCCCGCGATCGTGTGGATCACAGTGCCGGCCTCGAAGGTGGGTGAGGCAGAGCGAACCAACTCAAAGCCGAAGTGATCGGTCTCCGAGGCGGTCTGCCAGACCAGCGTCACGGTATTCGCCGTCGCGCCTTCGATCGTAAAGTACTCGAGCTCGACCGCCGTCGGCGACTCGACGAACCCGAAGTCGTAGGTGTGATTGTTGTCGCCGGGATTGCCGGTCCGCAATGTGATCACGGCGTCGAGACCCTGCGGCAGGCCGTCGTTGTCGCGGCTGTCGCCGTTAGCCGAGGGGTCGCTGTCGGTCGATGTCAACAGATATCCGATCAGCGGGGCCTGCGCCGTGTCGATCC
>JAEURK010000028.1 GCA_016789175.1 Anaerolineales bacterium | reverse complement strand
TGGGGCGTACCGTCGTAGGGCCGTACCGTCGTAGGGCCGTACCGTCGTAGGGCCGTCCCGTCGTCGGGGCGACGCAGGCGTCGCCCGCCCCGCCGAATCACCCCACCGGCCCCAACCACAACAACCCGGCCGCGCCGCGGGCCGCCGTCACGTCCGCCAACAATCCGGGCAACAACGCCGCCCCGACATACGCCGCCGGGGAATCCACGATGAGCAAGCCCGGATCGAGGGTGAGGGCCCGGGCGACGAGCGCGCGCCAGCGCAAGGTTGTCGACAGGCTACCGACCGAGCGATCCAAAAGCGTCACGGAGAGCCCGAGGGTCCGCGCCGCCGCCTCGATTCGCTGGCGCGGATCGCCCGGTCCTGCGAGCTTGTGAATGGCCAAGGGCTCGCTCAGAGCTCGGGCCAGGGTTTGCTGGGACAACAACGCGCGCCGCGGGTCGCCGCCCACATACTGCAGCCGGCGCCGCACCTTCCGCAGCGCGCCCTCAGTGAGGCGTGTCAGATCCTGGCCATCGTAAAGCACCTGCCCGGCCTGGGGGCGCTTGAGCAGCGCCAGGCTGCGGCCCAATTCGGGGTGCGCGTCAACCATGACGCGCACTTCGCCGGGCTCGATCGACAGGCTGATCGGCGTGGCCCCGGGCGCAATGACAAGCGAAGTCGCAGCAAACAGGCTCATTGCTCAATCACCCAGGAGCTTCCGGTCATCTTTGCTCAGCGGGGCTCGCTCGAGCAGATCCGGCCGACGCCGACGCGTGCGCAGCAACGCCTGCTGACGGCGCCAGCGGGCGACCTTGCCGTGATCGCCGCTGACCAGGATGTCGGGCACGCGCCACCCACGGTACTCGGCCGGGCGCGTGTAGTGCGGGTACTCGAGCAGCCCCATGGCGAAGGAGTCGTCCTCGGCGCCGGTCGGGTCGCCCAGCACACCCGGCAGCAGCCGTGCTACGGCGTCGACCACGATCAGGGCCGCCAGCTCGCCGCCAGTCAGCACGTAGTCGCCGATGGAGAGCTCGTCGGTGGCCAGGTGCTCGCGGATGCGCTCGTCAAAGCCTTCGTAACGCCCGCACACCAACGCGATCCGCTCATGGCGCGCCAATTCATAGGCGATCTCCTGGTTGAAGGTGCGCCCCTGCGGCGTCAGCAGGATGATCGGCGTAGGCGCCTTTGAGGCCTCCGGCGCATCGCCGGCGCCCGACCCCAAAACCGTCTCCACGGCGTTGAAAACCGGCTCGGGCTTCATCACCATGCCGCCGCCGCCGCCGTAGGGCTCGTCGTCGGTGACCTGATGCTTGCCCGGCGCGTAGTCGCGGATGTTGTGCAGGCGCACATCCACGAGCCCGGCCGCCTGGGCTCGCTTCAGGATGCTCTCCTGCACGTACGGCGCGCACACCTCGGGAAACAGGGTGAAGATATCGAAACGCATAGGCATCGAATGACCGGGCGATCGGGGGATGGGGTGCTTGCCGTTCAAGCACCCCATCCCCCGATCGCCCAATTGTACAATTCTCTTTATGCGCCCCCTCATCCTGGCTTCAGCGTCACCGCGCCGGCGACAACTTCTGGCACTGGCCCACTGGCCCTTCAACGTCGCCACGGCCGACGTCGACGAAACCCCGCTGCCGGGCGAGGCCCCGGTCGATTTCGTGAGCCGTCTGAGCCAGGCCAAGGCCCGCGCGGTGGCGGCGCGCCTCCCGCAGTCCCAGGCTGACCCACCCCTGGTCATCGCCTGCGATACCACCGTGGTGCTCGATGACCGGCTGCTCAACAAGCCCGCCGACGCGGCTGAGGCCCGCGCGATGCTGACCGACTTGCGCGCGCGCACTCACCAGGTGCTGACCGGCCTGGCGGTGCTCGATACCGCTACCGGCGCGCTGCACGCTGAGGTGGTCGCCTCGGCCGTGCCGATGCGCGCCTATTCCGAGGCCGAGATGGCCGCGTATATCGCCAGCGGCGATCCTCTCGACAAGGCCGGGGCGTATGCCATCCAGCACCCGCACTTCCAGCCCGTTGCGCGCGGGACCTTCGTAGACTGCTTCGCCAACGTCATGGGCCTGCCCCTGTGCCACCTGCTCCGCCGACTGCGGGCCTTTGGGTTCATGGCCCCGAACCTCCCGCAGGATTGTCAGGTCTTCATTCCCTATGAGTGCCCGATCTTCCAAGAATTGCTGATAGTTGAGTGCTGATTGCGCGGCTCAATCCGCAATCAGCACTCAACTATCAGAGATTCCCCCGCTTGCTCCCCCGTCGGTTTCGACCGACAATGAACGGATATGCTCAGCCAACGCCTGCTCCGCGGAATCTCCCTGGTGCTGTGTGCGGCCCTGACGGCGTGTCAGGCCCCGGCCGCGACCACGCCGACCCCGTCCGCGCCGACCCCGTTCCCGACCGCCGGCACGCCGGACGCCCGCGGCACGGTCCAGGCCTTTCTGGATGCCTGGAGCACGTTCAACTACATCGGCATGTTCTCGCTGCTCTCGCCGCTCAGCCAGGACGCGACCACGCCCGGGGCCTTCGAGCAGCGTTATTCCCAGGCCATGCGCACCGCGACCGTCCGCAGCGTGAAGGGCCTGGTGCTCTCGGAGCTGCGGACCGGCCAAAACGCGACAGTGCTGGTGGACGTCAACTGGGACACGATCGTGTTCGGCACGGTCAGCCGCCGCATCGAGGTGCCGTTGATCTACGCCGACGGGTTGTGGCGCATCGCCTGGACCGACGGCCTGATCTTGCCCGAGTTGGCCGACGGCGGCACCCTGCTCTTTGACGGCGCTTTCCCTTCGCGCGGCAACATCTACGATCGCAACGGGCGCGGCCTGGCCGTGCGCGGCGACGCGATCGCCGTCGGCGTGCAGCCCGGGCTGATCACCGATCGCCCGACCGTGGTCAAGATCCTGTCGGAAGCGCTGTCGCTGCGGGCCTCCGAGATCGAGGCCAAGCTCGACGCCGCTCGACCCGACTGGTACGTGCCGCTGGGCGAGGCGGCCGCCGCCGACCTCCAGCCGAAGCTTGCGGCCCTGCAGAGCCTGCCGGGCGTCATCCTCAGCCCCTACAACACGCGCTTCTATCCCGACGGCGGTATCGCGCCGCAGGTGATCGGTTACCTCGGGCCGATCACGCCCGAGGCACTCGCGGAGTATCAATCGCGCGGCTACACCGGCGACGAACGCGTCGGCCAATCCGGGCTCGAGGCCTGGGGTGAGCAGATGCTGGCCGGCCAGCGCGGCGGCCGGCTCGTCGTGGTCAAAGCCGACGGCTCGCAGGTTGTGATCGCGGAGAGCCAGCGCCGACCGGCTCAATCGATCACGACCACGCTCGACGTCGATCTGCAGCTGGCTGCGCAGGAGGCGTTGGTCGGCTTCCGGGGCGCGATCGTGGTGCTCGACCCCAAGACCGGGGCCGTGCTGGCCATGGCTTCCAGCCCGAGCTACGACCCCAACCTGTTCGATCCCACCAATCGCAACAGCGTGGGCCAGACCGACATCCTGATCGATGAGGCCAACCCGCTTCTGCTGCGCGCGACGCAGAGCGCGTATCCGCCCGGCTCGGTGTTCAAGATCGCTGTGGCGGGCGCCGGGCTGGCCTCCGGCCAGATCGACGCCGACACGATCATCAACTGCGGCAACACCTGGTCGGGCCTCGGCCCCAACGCGGTCAAGTACAACTGGACCTTCGATCGCGGCATCGCGGCGCCCGGCCCGATCAACGTCACCCAGGCCCTGGCCTTCTCCTGCAATCCCTTCTTTTATCAGCTCGGCCTCGACATGGACGCGGCCAACGCGGACACGCTGCCGCGCCTGGTGCGCCAATTCGGCTTCGGCGAGGTGACCGGCATCGGCCAGGTGCCCGAGGCGGCCGGCCTGATCCCCGATCCGGAATGGAAACTGCAGACCTATAACGACCCCTGGCGGCCCGGTGATGCGGTCAATATGGGCATCGGCCAGGGCTTCGTGCTCGTCACACCGCTGCAGATCGCGCGCATGATCGCGGCCGTGGCTAACGGCGGCACGTTCTACCGGCCCCAGCTGGTGCTGCGCGTCGCGCCGCCCGATGGACCGGCCACGCTCGAGCTGAAGCCGGAGTCGCAGGGCCGGCTGCCGCTCACACCCGATCAGCTGGCCACGGTTCGGGCCGGGCTCGAGTGGGTGACGCGCGAGAAGGGCGGCACCGCCCGGCATCGCTTCCTCAACCTCAACATCCCGGTCTCGGGCAAGACCGGCACGGCCCAGGCCCCCAACAACGACGCCCCGCACGCCTGGTTCGCGGGCTACACCGAGGCCGAGCGCCCCGACCGGCCCGACTTCGCAGCCGTGGTGATGCTCGAGAACATCGGCGACGGCTCCGAGTTCGCGGCCCCGATCTTCCGCCGCCTGGTCGAGATCTACTTCAACGGCGAAGCCACGACCGTCCTCCCCTGGGAGACCGAGCTCGAGGCGCCTGAGGTCGACGTGACGCCGACCCCGACGAGCCGGGATGACCCCTCCCGGGCCAGACACCAATGATTGAAGGTCTGGTCGTCAAGGCCCAGAGCGGTTTCTTCACGGTTCACACCGGGCAGGGCGACATCGTCTGTCATTTGCGCGGCCGGCTGAAACAACAACGCCGCACCACCGACCTGGCGACGATCGGCGACCACGTCTTGATCGAACTTCAGGCGGATGGGACGGGCATGATCGAGCACGTCGCGCCGCGGGCCCGCGCCTTGACCCGCCGGGCGCCGGGCGGCTTCGGTCGTCGCGGCCATCGGGCAGCCGAGTCCGAACGCGAGCAGGTCATCATCGCCAATCCGGATCTGGCTGTCTTCGTGTTCGCCTGTGCCCAACCGGATCCCCATCCACGCGCGCTCGACCGTTACCTGGTGATGGCCGAGGCCCAGTCGCTGCGGGCCGTGATCGTGGCCAACAAGGCCGACCTGGTGGTGGCGGGCCAAGCGCCGGATGTGTTCGCCGCGTATCCTCCGTTGGGCTACCCGGTCATCCGGGTCTCGGCGCGCACGGGCGAGGGCGTGGCCGAGCTGCGCGCGACTCTGCAGGGCAAGATCGCGGTGCTGGCCGGGCCTTCCGGCGTGGGCAAGTCGAGCCTGGTCAACGCGCTTGAGCCCGGGCTCAAGCTCCAGGCCGGCTCGGTGAGCGAGCAGACGACGAAGGGTCGTCACACGACCGTGTATCGTCAGCTGCATGCACTCACCGGCGGCGGCTACATCGCCGACACGCCCGGGATGCGCGCGCTCGAGTTGTTCGACATCGAGCCTGATGAGCTCGACGCTTACTTCGTCGAGATACGACCGCTGGTTTCGGGTTGTGCTTTCAGCGATTGCACTCATGAGCACGAACCCGGCTGCGCCGTGCGCGCGGCTGTCGAAACCGGCCGCGTCTCGCGTTCGCGCTACGAGAGCTACCTGCGTCTGCGACGCGGCGACGACCGCACATCCCTGGGCCCAGACGCCTGAGCAATCGGACACTGTCACACTCAAAGGAAACGGCGAGAACCGCATCGCCCTACCTTCGTCGCAGGTGACTGTGTCAAAGTGGTTACTATTAATGTGGTATTTACGCCCAAACCCGGCGTAAACGGGGTTTGAAACTTGCCCGGCCAGATCCCTGCCGTATAATGTCCGCACGTTAAGCAGGACGACATCAACGTGAATAGCTTGCTCAGGCATGTGCAGATGGCTCTGGCAGCCGGTTGTACGGTCGCATTGGCGGCCACACTGGCCTTTCCGTGGGCCTGGCACACTCAACGCGCCGCGGCTCAACCGTCGACCCCGACGGCCGAGCGCCTATACTTCAACGAGACCGGGCATACGGTTGACGCTCCCTTCATCGATTATTTCCTGACGTATGGCGGGATCGAGCGCTTCGGTTATCCGATCACGGATCAATTCGTCGACGCCACCAATCGCCTGACGGTTCAGTACTTCCAGAAGGCCCGCCTCGAGTACCACCCGGCCAATCCGCCGGCTTATCGAATCCAGCTCGGCCTGTTGGGCGATGAGCTCGGCAAGCGCCAACCGCCGCTCGCGGTTCGCGAAATCCCGACGGCCACCGACCCCAACTGCGCGTACTTCGACACGACCGGCCACGCCGTGTGTTTCCAATTCCGACGCTTCTTCGAGACCACCGGCGGCGTTGACCTGTACGGCTATCCGATCGCGCCGCAACAGATCGAAGGCAACCGCATCGTCCAGTACTTCCAGCGCGCGCGCTTCGAGTGGCACCCTGAGCGCGCCGAGGGTCAGCGCGTGCAAACGGCCGCGCTCGGAACGATCTACTACGACTGGGCCCGGCTCGACCCGGCCCGGCTGCGCCCGACCGTGGTGAGCGCGCAGGCCCGCGCCGTGACGACCCTGCGCATGAGCGCCTCGGTCGACGATCCGTTCGCGCCCGCCGGCGGCACGCAACGAGTCTTCGTCCAGTTGAGTGACCAGCTCGGTCAACCCGCGGCCAACGTCGCGGTCCAGATGATCGTCCACATGCCGGATGGCGATCAGGCTTACACTTTGCCCGCCACCGACGCGCGCGGCACGACCGCGCTGACCTTCCTGACCGGGCGCTATCCGGCCGGTGTGACGATCAACCTCGAGTTGATCGCCTCGGCCAACGGGCTGACGGCCACGACCCGCACCAGCTACTTGATCTGGTACTACTGATTTTGAGAGCAAAGCAAAGGGCCCGAGCGGCGATCGCCGCTCGGGCCCTTTGCTTTTCCAGGCGGCTGCTTACAGCCGGCTGAGCAGTTCCTTCTTCTTGGCGTCATACTCCTCGGCCGTGATCAGGCCGCCCTCGAGCATGCGCTTGAGTTGGCCGAGCTTCTCGACCGGGTCATCCTTGGGCGCGGGCGGGGTCGCCGCCACGGCGCCGGGCATCCCGCCGCTGATGCTGATGCCGCCGGCCGCCGCGCGCTTTTCCTCCATCTCGCGCAGGCGCCGCTCCTCGCGCACCCGCTCTTCCATGTCCTGCGCCAGGCTGTAGACCTTGCGGGCCGCGCCCTTGTGGAGGTGCTCCATGCTGAGCACCTTGCCCGTGATCGACTTGAGCGAGATCGTCGACGAGAGCAGCCCTTCCGTGAGCCGGGCCTCGCCCAGGTCGCGCCAGATATAGTCTTCGAACTGCGCGCCGCCCAGGAACTTCGGGCGATAGATGATGAAGCGCTTGTTCGTCAACACGACCGAGTCCGGCGCGGCGCTGAGCGCGGTGATGGGGTTTTGGATCGCGACATGCAGGATCTCTTCACCCGAGGTCAGGATCTGTTCGATCCGGTCCTCCACCGCGCGCGTCGCGGCCTCATCCTGATCCTCGTAGGGCTTACCGGGAGGGTTGGGCTGATTGGTCATCGGTGCTCCTTTGGGTTGTGTCGTCGCTCGCGGCGCGGATTACGATCGACCCTGACTGGGTGTGTCTGTGGGCTCATCGGCGCCGCCGATCAGCCACACGCACACCCCGGCCACCCCCGTGGTCGCCACGATCAAGGCCAGCCACTGGGTCGCGAGCAGGCCGACATCGCGCGCCGTGACGACGAGGATGAGGTTCATCAAAACCGCCAGCACGGCCCAGGCACTGAGGCGCGGGTGCTCGCGCAGGAAACTGGTCATCGCGGTCATGGGAGGTGGCGGTCTCGCTTTCGCCTGGCGCTCACACCGGGCGCAACACCCGGTCCTCGCGCAGTTTCTTGAACAACAAGGTTGTGCCGGCCGACATCGACTCGCGCGCGGCCTCGCGCCAGGCGTCGACCCGCAGCCCGTCGATCGTCGTCGGCACGTAGCCGCTCGGCCCCAGCGCCGCGGTCGCCGCCTCGGTCTGGGCGGCCGTCACGAAAACCAGCGCCGCCTCGCACTGCAATTCGCGGGCCGATTGCTCGACGGCCTCCATCAACGGCCGGGCCGCGATCGGGAGCGGGGCGTTCGCCAGGAAGTACAGCTCGTCGACCCGGGCCACCAGGTTCTCGACCTTGAATCCCGCCAGCGCGGCCGGGCCGCCGGCGATCTCGGCCAGCATGAAGGCCTTGTCGCCGAAGGCCGCGATCACGTCTTCGCGGGCGAGCCGGCGCGCGTTGTGCGTGGCCTGTCCGACCAGGCTCGCGATCGCCGCGGCATCGCTCGGGCGGGCCCGGCGCACTGTCAGGGTGCCGCCGCTGGTGGCCGTTGCCGTGGGCGCCGGGGCCGGCGCAGCCGGCGCCAGGCCGAGCTTGTTGACGGCAGCCTGCACCTGGGCCCAGGTCTCTTCGAACGTGCCGCCGTTGTCGATGACCACGTCCGCGGCTTTGAGTTTCTCGGTCTGCGGGTTCTGCGCCGCGATCCGCAGCTGGGCCTCGGCCGGCGCCAGTTTGCGCTTCTCGACCAGCCGGCGCGCCTGGATCGAGGCCGGCGCGTGCACGACCCACAGCGCGTCGCAGTCGCGCGCCAGCCCGGTTTCGATGATCTTGATGGCCTCGATCACGGCCAGCCGCGCGGGCGAGCGTTGGATCAGCAGGTCGATCGCCTGGCGCACGTACGGATGGACGATGCCCTCGAGGCGCGCCAGCGCGTCAGGGTCGCTGAACACGATCTTGGCTAACCGCGCGCGGTTGATCTGGCCGTCCGGCCCCAACACCCACTCGCCGTAGGTGCGCAACACCGTGGCATGCCCGGGCCCGCCGGGCGCGATGACGCGATGCGAGAGCGCATCGGCGTCGATGGTGAAAGCGCCGAGGTGCTCGAGCATTTTGCGCACGACGCTCTTGCCCGTGCCGATGTTGCCCGTCAGCGCGATGACGTAGCGATCCTGCCAGCGTGACATAGTGCCGAGGATTGTACTTCGATTGAGGTGGCGCGAAAAACGCGGCGCCCTGGGCAGGGCGCCGCGTCCTTGACTTTGAAGCTTACGGCCGGTCGGCCCGGTACACGTTGTCGCCCGCGGCGACGAACAGCCGCTCGGCCGGCCCGACGATGACCGACGTGATCGGCCCGGCCAGGGTGTTGGCCGGCTTGTATTTGCTGACCACGGCCAGCTTGAGACTGAGCTGGAAGATCGCGTCCGAGCCGCTGTCGACCAGCAGCACCGAAGGCTCGGGCGGCGCGTCGTAGACGAACCGCAGCGGCGTGACCGCATCCGCCAGGCGCGTGCCCGAGGTGCGGCCGATGCGCGTGTCGCTGTATTGGGCGGCGTTGATGCAGCTGGGCGGGGCCGTCGGCAAGGCGCGCGCGCAGGTCATGGCCCGGCCATCCGCACGCAGCAGGAGCAGGTCGCCGTTGGCGATGGTGAAATGGATGACGTCCTTCAGATCGAAGATCGTCTCGCTGAAGTAACCCACCGGGCGCTGCGGGAAGGCCCCGCCGGTCGAGTCGTATTGCCAGATCTGATTGCGGCCCGTGTCCAGCACGTACAGCCGAGTGCCGAACAGCTCGGCCGCCACGGCCTGGCCGAAACCGGTGTCGGGCGTCGCCAGCGGGCTGGCGATCGGCTCACGACCCGGGAAGCAGTACAACAGCGTGCCGGTCTGGTCGAGCGCGATGATCGCGTCCGGCGCCGCCGGCTCGCCCGGGCGGGCCGCCAGGTCGATCGGCCCGGCCAGGATGAAGAAATCCACCAACGTGCCAACCTCGGTCGAGCCGATCGCGCCGGCCGAGCACTTGAAGGTCGGATCGAGCACGTAGCCGCCGGCGGTCGTCGGCGCGATGCGCACCAATCGATTGCCGCGCGCATCGAGCGCGTAGACGTCGTTGCCCAGCAGCGCGACCTTGCTCAGTTCACCGCCGGTGCCGCCGGCCAGCAGCGGCTCGAAGGTCAGGCGCTGAACCTGATCGATCTGATCGAGCTGGCCCTCGGCCTGTCGGCGCAGCTCGGCGATCTCGGTCTGGCCGGGGCGCATCCGCTCCGCGACGTCGATGAAGCGCACGGCCGCGTCCCAATGCGGTCGGGCCACCACCGGGTCGGTCTCGGCCGTCGCGCGCGAGATCTCGAGTTGGGCCTGCTGGACAGCGTTGGTGTACTGCTCCTGCTGACCCAGCTGGATGTAGATCAAGGCCGCCAGGCCGACGATGATGAGCGGGATCGCGACTGCCGCGATCAGCATGGCCGCGCCCGGGATGGCGAGCATGCCGTCTTGCTGCAGCATGCCCTCGGGCAGCGAGCGCGCCGTCAGGCGATTGAGCCCGCGGAAGAACTCGGTCAACGTGACGCCGGTGGCGCGGCCGAACGAGCGCAGCCCAAACAGGGCGCCCGTTTTGACCGGCTCGAGCCGGGCGCGCAGCCGCGCGGCGTTGCGGCCGCTCGGCGCCGCCTCGGCCTCCGGCTCGTCTTCGTCCTCATCGTCGTCGATGTCTTCTTCGTCGTCGTACGGCCCCGCGTGCGCGTTTGTATCGACGGCCAGCGGACGCGCCACGACGACGTCTTCGTCGTCCTCTTCGTCGTCCAGGTCCTCGTCATCGATCGCCGTCGGCGTGACCGGCTCGGGGGCGACGGGCCGCGCCGGCGGGCGGGCGACCGCAGTTGTCACGGTGGGCGTCACGACGCCGACAGCGCCGGTCCCTTCGGCCTCGAGGCGCATGGCGATCGCTGCAAAATCCCCACCGGCCGCTGCCTTGAGCCGCTCGGTGACATTCTGGAGGGTGCTCAAACCGCCCAGACCGGCCAGGGCCGCTTCGGGCCAGGCCGCGTTCGGGCTGAGTGCCACGTAGTCGCCATGCTCGACCGCGGTGTGGAAGTACTGCACCTCGCAGTTGTCGCTGACGCCCAGCGGGCGCCCGACCACGGCCGGGAAGCGCTGCAGGCCGATCCCACGCGCGACTGTGACGACGCCCGGCCCGACCAGGGTGGCGTAGAAATCGCCGCCGCGCAGCACCCCGAGCGTGATGCCGCCCTGCAGAGGCGTGCCCTCGCGCAAATTGCCGTCGAGCACGGCCTTGTTGACGGCCATCACCGCCAACCGGGCCGCCGCCGTGACCGAGCCGGATTGGCCGAAGAAGGTCGCGGCCGCCAGCTCGAGCAGGGGCTCATAGCGCGCATCGGCGATCGGGTTGCGGCTGCGCAACGTCAGACACAGAAAGAGGATGTCTTTCTCACGGCCGCGGGCGGAACGGCGCGGCGCGGCGGTCACCGCCAGCCCCGGCGCGGCCTCATCCAGCACGACGCCGTCGGCGACGTTGAGCAGCACGTAATCCGGTTCAAGACGAACGGGCATAGCGGTGATTATAGGTGAAGCAGCAACCATAGCAACAACCCTCGCAACTTCCGTGCCACGCACTCGCGCTTGTCCTCTACGCCGGCTTGGATTACCCTCAAGTGGACGACGCGCGACACTCACCGGAGGCGGCATGCCGACTGAAACGCTGGGCTATGTGGAGATGGAATGGACGTGCGGCAAATGCGGCACGCGCAACCGCGGCATGGATCGCGCCTGCGTGAGCTGCGGAGCACCGATGCCGGCCGACCAGAAGTTCGAGCGCCCGGCCGAGGGCGCCCTGATCAAGGATGAGGCCAAGGTCGAAGCCGCCCGGAAGGGCGCCGACATCCACTGCCCGTACTGCGGCGCGCGCAACCCGGCCGACGCCAAGGCCTGCCACCAATGCCAGGGCGACCTGACCAAGGGCCAGCGCCGCGAGGCCGGCACGGTCATCGGCGCCCACGTCGAGGCCAGGGTCGAGCCCGTGCCCTGCCCGAGCTGCGGCAAACCCAATGCCCCGGATGCGCCGCGCTGCGGCAGCTGCGGGCGGCCGCTCGGCACCGCGACCCCGATCGCGCAACCAACGCCGGCCGTTCCCCCCGTCGCCGCGGCTGCCCCAGGCTCGGCGCTCATGCGCTGGGTCGGTCTGGCGATCGGCGGCCTCTTCCTGCTGCTGTGCCTTGTGGTCGGGATCTGGTTCTTCAGCCAGACGACGACCACCACCGCTACGCCGGCGACCGTCAGTGGCGTGAGCTGGGAGCGGATCGTGGCGATCGAGGAGCAGGTGCGTGTGACCCGCAACAACTGGGGCGATCGCGTGCCCGACGACGGCACGATCAAGCAATGCGAGCTCAAACCGCGCGAAGTGTTGTCGGCCCCGGACCCGGGCCGCAAGTCCGAAAAGATCTGCGGCACGCCCTATGAGGTCGATCTCGGCAACGGCGCCAGCGAGGTGCGGCAGGATTGCCAGTACCAGATCTACGACGACTGGTGCGCGTACACGCAGCTCGAGTGGCAGGTCGCCGATCGCGTGGTGGCTTCCGGCTCGGATCTCAACCCCGAGTGGCCGCGCCTCAACCTGGACACCGGCCAGCGCGAAGGCGGACACACCGAGACCTTCGTCGTGGTCTTCGACGCCGACGGGCGCCGGTTCGAGTACTCGGTGGCCGATGCGTCGGCCTTCGCCGAGTTCGAGCCCGGCAGCGACTGGGTGCTCGACGTCGACGGCTTCGGCAACATCGACGCCCTCAGCCCGGCGCGGTAGTTCGAGGCGCGAGGGGCGAACGCATCCAGAGTGAAACAGCGCGCGTTTTGCCACGAATTTCACGAATGGGCACGAACGATCCCCATTCGTGAGAATTCGTGTCAATTCGTGGCAAAGAAACCGGTCCTCGCAAACAAGATGCGATAGCCCTGTCGCTCTTCGCGCTCAAACACGGCCCAATCAGTGCTAAGATTCAACCCGGAAGCCGCCTACGCGTGCTTCCGCTTTTTGTGTCTGTAACCCGAGACCAGGTCCGTCGCCCAGTAACCCTCAACGTCCATGCAATTCGAACGCTCTGAAGACCCTGCCTGTTTCGACACCTTTGCCGCGGAGTGGAACGCCCTGTTGGCCGAATCGATCACGCGCGTGCCGTTTCTCACACCCGAATACCTGCGCACCTGGTGGGCGCATCGTGGCGGCGGCGAGTGGCCCGAGGCGCGTCTGGCCCTGATCACGGCCCGTGATGAAGCGGGCCGTCTGGTCGGGATCGCGCCGCTGTTCTCGGCCGTCAATCGCGACAGCCGACCGGCCCTGCTGTTGCTGGGCAGCATCGAGATCTCGGATTATCTCGACCTGGTCGTGCGCCCCGAGCACGCCGAGGCCTTCGTCGCCGGGTTGCTCGAGCATCTGGCCGGCGACCCCGGCTGGGAGGTGCTCGATCTGTATAACCTGCAGGCCAGCTCGCCGACACGCGCAGCCCTGGCCCGCGCGGCGGCTGAGCGCGGCTGGGGCGCGTCGGAGCAGGTCCTCGAGCAAACCCCCGCGATCCCGTTGCCGACGGATTTCGAAACCTACCTGGCCAATCAGGTCGAGAAAAAAGAGCGTCAGGAGATCCGACGCAAAGTGCGTCGCGCCGAGAACGGCGAGCAGACCGTCACCTGGCGTCTGGTCGGCCCGACCGACGACGTGAATCTGCAGACCGACAGCTTCCTGGAACTGATGGCGCTCAACCCCGACAAGGCCCGCTTCTTGACCCCGCCGATGCGCGCCCAATTCCGCGACACGGTCCGGGCGATGTCGGCGCGCGGCCTGCTGCATCTGGCCTTCCTCGACGTCGACGGCGAGCCGGCAGCCGGCTATCTGAGCTTCGACGACGGCAAACGTCTGTATGTCTACAACTCGGCCATCGACCCGCGTTTCAACGCGCTCTCGGCCGGCTGGGTGTTGCTGGCGTATTTGATCCAGTGGTCGATCACGAACGGCCGGACCGTCTTCGACTTCCTGCGCGGCCATGAGGACTACAAATTCCGGTTTGGGGGCGTGGCCGGGCGCATCCTGCGTTTGCAGGTCACGCGCGCCGGAGCGCTCACCGGGGATCCGATCCCATCCCTCAACCCCGACGAAGCGCCGGTGTTTCCCCCCGAAGCCGCCCAGTAGGGGCGGCCAGTAGGGGTGGCCAGTTGGGGCGGCCCTTGTGGTCGCCCCTTATAGCCGCCCTTCGCCCGCCCGCCTCACCCCCACAGCCGCCGGGCCGGCTGGCCCAGCGCGGACTGCACCTGGCTGGCGAAATCGTTGTGCGAGATCGGCTTGGCGAGGAATCCGTCAGCCGCCATCTGATCGGCGCGCCGGCGGTTCTCGCTCGTCCGAAAAGCCGTGATGAAGATGATCGGGGCCGTGGTGATCGGCGTCAGTTCGCGAAAGACGGCCCAGCCGTCGGTGTCCTCGAGCATGACGTCGAGCACGATCACATCCGGCGGGCTGCGGCGGATTGCCTCGAATGCTCGGGTGCTGTTGGGGACATATTCGTGCTCGTGGCCGAGCACATCCGCCATGTGGCCGAGCAATTCGGCCATGTCGGGGTCGTCGTCGATGATCAAGAGTCGCGGCACACCGTTAAGATAGCACGCTTCTAACCAGACGCAAACCAGGTGTAGACGCATGCACAACGGGCGGCACGCTGTGCCGCCCGCCGAACCCGCCTGATCTATGCCCGTAAATCGCGTTCAATCGTAAGCGAAGCGCTCTTCCTTCCACACGTCGGCCTCGTTGTGGTAGCCGGCCTGCTCCCAGAAGCCGAGCCGGTCCTGTGCCATGAACTCCAGCCCGCGCAACCATTTGCCGCCCTTCCACAGATACGGCGTCTTGTGCTCGGAGCCGACGATGTGGCCGATCACGCCGCGCAGCGGATAGCCGTGATCGGGCGAGAGCGGCTGGCCATCGTAATGCGTGGCGAGCAGGAAGTTCGGGGCCAGGGCGACCTCGATCGGGATGTTGACCGTGAAGTCGTTCTCGCAGTGCTGGAGCAGGTAGCGCGCGCTGGGTTTGGGCTTGATGAACCCCTCGGCGATCAACGTCGCGAGCGCCACGCCCTCCCAGGCTGTGTCGAATTTGCTCCAGCGGGTCACGCAGTGCAGGTCCATGGTGATCTGCGTCCGCGGCAGTTGATTGAACTGCTCCCAGGTCCAGGTCACCTCTTGCTCGACTTCGCCGAAGACGCGCAGGCTCCAGGTCTGAGGGTTGAAGGACGGCACCGGGCCGTAGTGCAGCACCGGGAAGCGCTGCGTCAGGCTTTGCCCCGGCGGCAGACGCCCGGACTGGCGCTTCTCGTCTTCATCATCCCGGCGACCAAACAGTTTATTCAGCATGCACAACCCTCTTGATCAGGCTCAGCCGTCGCCGTCAATCCGTGAAGAGCGGCAGATGACCAAGCGACACGATGTTTTCCCACTGCGACCGTTCGCCCTCGGTGAAGATCGCGGCCTCGGCGACCACTTCAGCGCCGGCCTTGGCCAGCACCAGGCGCATGCCCTGCAGGGTAGATCCGGTCGAGATCACGTCGTCCACCAGCACCACACGCCGGCCGCGTACGCGCGCGATGTCTTGCTCGTCGAGGTACAGGGTCTGAGGCTTGCCGGTCGTGATCGACAGGGTTTCGGCCTCGATCGTCCGACCCATGTAGGGCTTGTAAGCCTTCCTCAGAACAATGTATCGCTTCGCGGCATGCACGCCCACCGAGTGCGCGAGCGGGATGCTCTTGGCCTCGGCCGTCACCAGCAGGTCGTACGTCAGCGTGCTCAACCGCTCGGCTAAAGCTTTTCCGGCGGCCTCGACCAGCTCGATATCGCCGAGGATGTTGAGCACGGCGATACGCAGACCGGGCTTGACTTCGAACAGACGGAGATCGCGCTTGATCCCCGCGATCTCAACTGGGTAGGTGTCCTGTGCGGTCGACATGTTGGCTCCTTGAGGATGGCTATCGCGAATTGTACCGGATGGCCGCGCCGCGCCGTCGCACACGACCCATCTTCAGTGCCGCGCCTTACACGGTCCTTACAGCCGGATTGGTAGCCGATGAGCACCGCCTGCCAAAAGACAACGCCTCGGCCAGGTCGGCCGAGGCGTTGGGAGGAGCGCCCAAGGTGTCGCCCGCTCAGCGCCGTGTCAAAAGCATCGGCAGGTCGCCCTTCGGCCGCAACGTGCCCGCCCAGTCGAATTCGAGCTCCTGGTTGGGGTCCGCCAGCCGGATCCGATAGCGCTGAGCGGTCTCGGCCAGGATCAGCACGGCCTCGAGCAGCGCAAAGTGCACGCCCAGACACGAGCGCGCGCCGGCCCCGAAGGGCACATAGGCGTAGCGCGGTCGATCCTTAACGCGCTCGGGCATGAAGTGATCGGGGTTGAAGACATCGGGCTGCTCCCAGAATTCCGGGTGACGGTGGGTCATGAACGGCAGCAGCAGGATGAGATTCCCGGGCGCCACACTATAGCCGCCGATCTCGTCGGCCGCGACCGTGTCGCGCGCCATCACGGCCACGGGCGAGTACAGGCGCAGGGTCTCATCGATCACCTGGCGCGTGTACGTCAACGCGCCGACATCGTCCAGCGTCGGCGAGCGGCCGGCGAGCACGCGGTCGATTTCGTCCCAGAGCTTGCGCTCGACCTCGGGCTGCTGGGCCAACATCGCCCAGGTCCAGGTCAGGGTCTGGGCCGTGGTCTCGTGGCCGGCGAAGAACGTGATCAGCACCTCGTCGCGCAGCTGCCTCTCGCTCATCTCGGCCCCGGTCTCGGCGTCCTTGGCGGTCATTAACAGTGAGAGCAGATCCTCGCCCAGGCCGTTCCGGCGCCGTTCGCGGATCACGCCGTAGAGGAAGTCGTCAACCACGCGCACCGCGTTCTTCAAGCGGCGGTTGGACTCGGTCGGCACCCAGGCCGGCCAGTCGACGCTGCTCAGCCCGCGCTCCGAGACATGCTGCAACAGATAACGCAGTCCGTCGCCGGTCTCCTTGAAGTGCTCGCCGATGTCGAGGCCGAACATCGAGCGCGAGATGACGCTCATCGTGACCTGCATCATCTCCTGGTTGATCATCACCGGCTGGGTCGTCCCGCGCGCCTCCCACCCCGCCAGCAGCTTGCGGGTGGCATCGCCCATGATGTCCGCGAACTGGGCCACGCCCTTGGGCGTGTAAGTCGGCGCCATCAAACGACGCTGGCGCTGCCAGGCCTCGCCCTCAGCCGTCAGGATTCCATCGCCGATCGTGCGCCGCAGGTTCTCGTGGCTTAGGCCTTTGACGTAGTTTTTAGCGTTGCCCACCAGCACCTGCTGGATGTGCTCGGGCCGCACGACCTGGATCAGCGTGATCGGCCCCATTTGAAACCGCACCACATCGCCGTGGGCGTGCCAGGCCTTGACATGGTAGTCAAGCAGTCCGCTCTGGCGTGAATCGAACAGGTTACCGACCAGGAACTTGCCGCGCGGCCCTGGGGCTGTGCGCGGCGCAGGGGATAGGGTCTGAGTCATGCGATACACCTCTTTCGTTAACATGAGCAAACACTCGCATCGTAATTCGGGAGCAATCCGTCTGTCAATCAACCTGAGCAAATGCTCATCTTGACGTAGAATGCGGCCATGGCCTCCCCCTCCACCGACATGCGTCGCCAGCCCCGACATGCTCGCGGCCAACGCCGCGTCGAAGCCATCCTGCGGGCCGCCACGGCCGTCTTCGATGCCCAGGGCTTTGAGGCCGCAACCACCAACGCCATCGCGCGGCGCGCACGGGCCTCGATCGGCTCGCTCTATCAATTCTTTCCCAACAAAGAAGCTATCCTGCAGGCCGTGGTCAACCGCCACCGCGAGGAACTGAACGCGCTCTTCGCCAGCCTGCTGACGGCCGATAACCTGCGCCAGCCGACGGCCGTGATCGTCGAACGGGTGCTGTCCGGCGCCGCCGCGTTCATCGCCGGCCACGCCGGTTTCGGCCGGATCTTCTGGCACTCATCGGCTTCCCCGCGTCTGGCCGCCATCGCCGCTCAACTCGACGACGAGATCGTGGCCCGGGTGGAAGCCGGCTTTGCAGTCCGCTACCCACGCCTCTCTCGCCCGCGGCGCCGCCTGCACGCCACAGTCAGCGTGGCGATGCTCAAGGCCCTGCTGGCCCTGGCCGATGCGGCCTCCCGCGCCAACCGGCCGCGCATCATGGCCGAGACCCAAACCATCCTCGCCCAATACCTCGACCAGATCGATCGCAGCGCCTAGCCTCCGGATCGCACGACCCGCACATGACCCGGTGTGTGACCTTCAGCACCTGCCGGTTTGCGCCAGCTGTCCTACTATATAGGATATGTCCTATATGAAACACCTTCCGTTGGCCCTTCTGGCCCTGGGGGCCGGGGCGCTGGCTGCGGCCCCGGCTCTGATGCCGGCGGGCTACGACTGGCTGCGGCACACCACCAGCGAATCGGCGGCTCAAGGCGTCCCGGGCGCCTGGCTGGCACGGCTCGGGTTCCTGGCGTTCGGCCTGGCGGTCCTGTGGATCGCTGCGCGTCTCGGCCCGCACTGGTCGCGGCCGACCCGGGCCCTGCTCCTGGCCTTCGGGGTCCTCATGCTGGCCACGGCCGCGTTTTCGACCCGCCCCTGGCAGCCGGACGCGCCGTTCGATCCGGTCGAGGATGCCCTCCACTCCTTCTCGGCCACAGCCATGGGCTTCGCCTTCGCGTTCGGCCTGACGGCCCGGCTGCTGAAGCGCGGACGCGATCGGCTCGGCCAGGGCCTGGATGCGGTTGGTATCGCTGCGGCCGTGTTGATCCCGCTGGCCATGAGCACCCTGACCGATTGGACCGGCCTGTTGCAGCGCGGGATGTTCGCCATCGCCTTCCTCTGGTACGGGGTTGAGCTTTGTCGCTCGCCCCAGGAGCGCGCCGATGTCGCTTGAACACGCCATCCTCGGTTTCTTGAGCTCGCGCCAACTGACGGGCTACGATCTGAAGAAGATCTTCGACACCTCGGTCCGGCATTTCTGGGCGGCCGATCAGAGCCAGATCTATCGGACGCTGGGTCGGCTGGCCCGTCAGGGTTGGGCCGAGATGGAGGTCATCACCCAGGCCGAGCGCCCCGATCGCAAGGTCTATCGCATCACGCCGACCGGCCGTCAGGAGTTGCTGAACTGGTTGAAATCGGAGCTACCCGCTGAGCCGCCGCGCAGCCCGGAGATGATCCAGGTCTTCTTCTCGGCTCAGCTGACCGATGTCCAGGTGCGAGCCATGCTCGAGCGCGTCGCCGATCAGATGCGCCAGGGTCTGGCCGTGTTCGACGCGATCCCCAAAAACATCGAAGCCTACGCCGAGTTCACTCAATCGCCGCGCGAGTTCTACTTCTGGTTGCTGACGCTGGAGGTCGGCCAGATGACGACCCGCGCCAATCTGGATTGGATCGAAAACGTCATCCAGCGCATCCAGGATGGGGAGGTCCCACAAGCATGAGCGCAAAATTCCGTCAGGCCCCGCGCCGCCAACGCGTCCGCCAGGCCCTGGTCCTGCTGTCGTTCCTGCTGTTCCCGATCACGCTCAACTTTCTCTCTCCTTATTTGATCGTGGCCGGCGCTGCCGAGGGGATCATCACCGGCAGCTTCATCCTGTTCGGCGCCCTGTTCATCGGCTCGCTCCTCTTCGGCCGGCTTTGGTGTGGCTGGATCTGCCCGGGCGCGGGCATGGCCGAGCTGACGGCGCCGATCAACGGCGCGCCCTTTCGCTCAACCCGCGCCGATTGGATCAAGTGGGCCATCTGGGCGCCGTGGGTGTTGTTGATCGCCGCGCTGGCGATCGGCGCCGGCGGCTATCGCAGTGTCAACCCGTTGTTCATGACCGAGAGCGGGATCTCGGTGGATGAGCCGGTCAAGTACGTTGTGTACTTTGCCGTGGTCGGTTTGTTCGTCAGCCTCGCGCTGGCCTTCGGACGGCGCGCGGGCTGCCACACGATCTGCTGGATGGCGCCGTTCATGATCCTCGGCCGTGGCCTGCGCAACCGACTCGGCCTGCCGGCGCTCCAGCTGACGACCGACCCGTCCGCCTGCGTCAGGTGCACGAGCTGCACGTCGACGTGCCCGATGAGCCTGCCGGTCAGCGCGCTCGTCCAGACCGGGCGCATCGAGCACCCCGAGTGCATCCTGTGTGGCACCTGCGCCGATGGCTGCCACAAACACGCGATCCGCTTCGCCATCAGCCGGCCGGCGAGCCGCTGAACGCACAGGCTCGACAAGCGCGATTCGACTGCTGAACGAGGGTATCGTCCGGCTCAACGACCGGACGATACCCACGCAAGGAGGCCTACGATGCTCAAGCTGTCTTTGTTTCGCAGCGGTTGGCTGATCGTCGCCATCGCGTTGACTGCCTGCCAGCCCACGGCGGTGGCGCCGACGATCGCACCCTCCACGGCGACTGCGGCCGTGCCGCCGACCCGCACGCCCAGGCCCGAACCATCCGAAACGGCCGAGCCGGCGCCTATCGCGCTGACCAGCAGCGCTTTCGAGGCGCAAGGCGAGATCCCCGATCGCTTTGCCTGCCCTTCGTTTGGCGAAAACATCTCGCCGGCGTTGACCTGGGGCCCGGTCCCGGGCGGCACGCAAAGCCTGGCGCTGCTGGTGACAGATCCGGACGCAGGCCAGTTCATCCACTGGCTGGTGGCCAATATCCCGCCCGACGCCGCCGGGTTCGCCGAGGGCCAGATCGCCGCCGGGGCCGTGGAAGGAACGACGGGCATCGGCGAACCCGGCTGGTTCGGCCCCTGCCCGGATGCGACCCACCGCTACGTGTTCGCGCTCTACGCGCTCGACGTCGCCACCGACCTTGATCCGGGCTTTGGCCTGATCGATTTTCGGATGGCCACCGACGGGCATATCGTCGGTCAGGGCCAACTCGTCGGGCTGTATACACCGTGATCCCGCCGGCGCAGCACGCCGTCTTGTATCGCCTTACGACCGCATTGGCGGACCTGCCCTTCGCCTGGGCCGTCGCCGGTAGCACCGGAATGGCCTTGCAGGGCGTGCCGCTCGACGTGCACGACATCGACCTGCAGACCAGCGCCGCGGGCGCCTATGCCATCGGCGAACGGCTGGCAGCGTTTGCGGTCACGCCGGTGCGTGAAAAGATCTCGCCGCACATCCGCTCCCACCTGGGCGCGTTCGTCGTCGACGGCCTGATTGTCGAAGTGCTGGGCGGCGTCCAGAAGCGGATCGACGGCGTCTGGGAGGCACCGGTCGACGTGGACGTGCACCGTCGCTGGGTCCCGCTGGAGGGACTGACGGTGCCCGTGCTTTCGCTGGCCTACGAGGAGCAGGCCTATCGCGCGCTGGGACGGATTGAGCGGGCGGATCTGCTGCGCGACTGGCTCCAGGGTCGGCCGCAGACACCCGGGTCTTGACAAACCCACTATCATCTATACAATTAGATGAATGTCTAATCAATTCAACGCCGAACCAATGGACCTGCTGGCGTTCTTCAAGGCCCTGGCTGACGAAACCCGACTGAAGATCGTGGGGCTGTTGGCCAACGGCCCGCGCACCACCGACCAGCTGGCTGCGCAGCTCGATCTGCGCGCGCCGACGATCTCGCACCACCTCGAGAAGCTGACGGCGGTCGGCCTGGTCGGGCCCGAGCCGGCGCGCGGCCACGAGAAGCCGTACGCCCTGCGTCTCGACGCCCTGCACGCTACGGCCGGCCGCCTGCTCGGCGACCGCGCGGCCCTGGCGGCGCTGGCGCCCGAGCCGACGGCCGAAGCCGGTGACGCCTATGAGCGCGAGATCTGGCGCAACTTCAGCAACCCCGACGGCACGCTCAAGGAGATCCCGGCGCAGCGCAAGAAGCTCTCCGCGATCCTGGCCCGGCTGGCGCGCGAGTTCGCGCCCGAGCAGGCCTACACCGAGAAGCAGGTCAACGCCCTGCTGCGGCGCTATCACGAGGATACCGCCTCGCTGCGCCGCGAGTTGATCGGGGCGCGCCTGCTCAGTCGCGAGCGCGGCGTGTACCGGCGTTTCGACGCTTCTCCTTCGCTGCAGTCATGAGGTGCCCGGTGCGAGTAGAGCTCTCCCGCTTCAAGGTCAAGGCCGGCAAGACCGAGCGGGTCGACGCCTGGTTGCAGATGCTCAACGAGCGATTGCCCGAGACTCTGGCGACGCTCGAGCGCGAGGCGATGAAGTTCGAGGTCATTTTCCGCGAGCGCATCGGGAGTGACGACTACCTGACCTGGGTGAGCGTGCAGGGCGAAGAAGGCGCCGCTGTCGACACCTCGCCACACGAGGTCGATCGCCTGCACCTCGACTTCTGGCGCGAGTGCATCGACGACGCATACGGGCGTCACGATGCCCAACCGCAGGTCATCCTGGTGCCGCCGGTTGTCGCAGCCGCCATGGATTGGCCCGCTCCGGCCGACTCTCGGGTGCCGTATCAACCCCGCGAGATCGTGATCCGCCCCGAATCCAGCTGACCCTCGCTGCGCGCCCAATCTCCTCCTGGCCGGCGGGATCGTGCAGGCTGTAGAATCTCTTTCGTGTTCCTCACCAATGCCCGTTACCGCCGCATCGTCCTGTTCTTCGCCGGGATCACGCTCAACATCATCTTTTGGGATCTGATCCTGCGCCGGCTGGGGCTGGGTTGGCTGGGCGAGCGCTCGCAACCGGGCCGCTATCTGCGCTTTGCGCAGGCTTACCGCCGCCTGGCCGTCGAACTCGGCGGCGTGCTGATCAAGGTCGGCCAGTTCTTAAGCTCGCGCGTCGACGTGCTGCCCGAGTACATCACGGCCGAGCTTTCCGGATTGCAGGACGAGGTGCCGGCCGCGCCGTTCGCCGGCGTAGAAGCACGGCTCACGGCCGAGCTCGGCGCCGGTTGGCGCGAGCGCTTCGCCTCGTTCGACGAAGCCCCGCTGGCGGCCGCCTCCCTGGGTCAGACGTACCGGGCCACGTTGAGCGGCGACGGGCCGGTCGTGGTCAAGGTTCAGCGCCCGGGCATCGACGCCATCGTCGAAATCGACCTGGCCGCGCTGGTGACCGTGTCGAAGTGGCTCAAGCGCTACGACCCGATCCGCAAACGCGCCGATATCGAGGCCTTGCTGCGCGAGTTCGCGACCGTGCTGCGCCAGGAGCTCGACTACGTGGCTGAGGCCGCCAACGCCGCCCGCTTCGCCAGTCTGTTCGCCGACGACCCGGGCGTGACGATCCCGCGCGTCTACCCCGAACTTGGCACCGAGCGGGTGCTGGTGCTCGAGGACGTCGGCTTCGTCAAGATCACGGACTATGCCCAGATCGAGGCGCTGGGGGTCGATCGCGCGGCCGTGGCCGAGCGCCTGTTCAAGACCTATCTCACGCAGATCTTCGAACATCGTTTCTTTCACGCCGATCCGCACCCGGGCAACCTGTTCGTGCAGCCGGCTGACGCCGAGCATGGCTGGAGGCTGGTGTTCATCGACTTCGGCATGGTTGGCGAGGTGACGCCCGCGATCCGCCAGGCGATCCGCGAGGCCGTGATCGCGGTCGGCACGCGCGACCCGTCGCGCCTGATTCGCAGCTTTCAGGCGGTGGATGCGCTGCTGCCCGGCGCCGATCTGGATCGGATCGCTGCGGCGCAGCAGGCGGTCTTCGATCGGTATTGGGGTCGGAGCATGAGCGAGCTACGCGCCGTCGATCGGCGCGAGGTCCGCGAGTTCATGAGCCAGTTCCGGGATCTGCTGTTCGAGTTGCCGTTTCAGGTGCCCGAGAACCTGATCTACCTCGGGCGCACTGTCGCGATCCTCTCGGGGATGTGCACCGGGCTGGACCCGAATTTCAACCTGTTTGTGGCGATCACGCCCTTTGCGGAGCAACTGCTAGCCGAGGAGACCCAGGGCCGCAACCTGGAGTATTGGATCAACGAGATCGTCGATCAACTGCGCAAGCTGGCGGCGTTGCCGGCCCGGGTCGATAACGTGCTTGGCAAATTCGAGCGCGGCGATCTGGCCGTGACAGTCAAGTACGGGCCCGAGCAACGCGCAACGCAACAGGCTCTACCGGCGGCCGTCGGACGGCTGGCCAACAGCCTGGTCGTGATCGCGCTGCTGGCAGCGGGCACAGTGCTCTATCTGAACGGCCAACCCACGCTCGGCATCGCCGGCTGGGCCCTGGCTGCAGGGGTTTGGTTGTTCGGGGTGGCGAGGCGTTGATGGTAGGGGCGACGCATGCGCCGCCCGTACCATCAACGCTCTTCCATGCGCTTGAGCGCGCGATCGAGCAGCGAGCGGGCGGCCAGCAGCACCTGGCGGCGCGCTTCGCGTCGATTCTCGCGGAAGCCCGGCGGCAGGATGCTGTCGAAGGCCTTGCGATTGGCTTCGGCGGCCGCCTTGAGATGTTCGCGGGTTTCGTCGGGCATCCACTTGCGGCGCGGTGCTTCGTTTTGTTCAGTCATGTTGACCTCCCGTGTATGACAGGGAAAGTATAACGCTTGAAGATTAACGCCGCGTCCACGGCGCGCGGGCGTATACTTCGCCCTGACGGGCGCCGCCGGGCGCCCGCATCTCGTTTTTGAGGACTTTTCATGCCACGCCGTAATTTGGTGCAGTTGTACAGAGATGAGTTCAGCGGGTATTCCACTCAAAAGTTCCAGCAAGATCTGCTGGCCGGCCTGACCGTCGCTGCCGTCGCTTTGCCGTTGGCACTGGCCTTCGGAGTCGCCTCGGGAGCCACGGCCGCGGCCGGGATGGTCACAGCCGTGATCGCCGGCCTGGTGATCGGCGGCCTCTCCGGCGCGCCCTACATGATCAGCGGCCCGACCGGGGCGATGAGCGCGGTGCTGATCGTGCTCGTCGATCGCTATGGGCTCGAAGGCATCTGGCTCGCGGGCCTGCTCTCAGGCGTGCTTTTGCTCGTCATCGGTCTGCTCAAACTTGGGCGCTTCATTGCGTTCATCCCGGCACCGGTCATCACCGGCTTCACCTCGGGGATCGCGCTGATCATCTTCATCGGCCAGATCGACAACCTTCTGGGCGTCAAAACCGAGGGCTCCGAGTCGGCGTTGGTCAAACTTTTCGGCTATTTTCAGGGCGGCTATGTGCCCGACTGGCGAACGATCGTACTGGGGCTGCTGGTGATCGCGACCATGTTGTTCTGGCCAAAGAAATGGAACGCGCGTTTCCCGGCTTCGCTGCTGGGCATCATCTTGGCCACAGGGCTCAACACGGTCCTGGGCTGGCCGGTTCCCCAGATCGGCGAGATCCCGCAGACGTTGATCCTGGCCGATCGGCTCAATCCGCTGGCTCTGCCGTGGGATCGTCTGGGTGAATTTGTCACACCGGCATTAACGATCGCGGCCCTGGGAGCGGTCGAGTCGTTGCTGTGCGGCGCGGTCGCCTCGAATATGACCGGCGTCCGACTGCAGGGCAATCAGGAGTTGATCGCGCAGGGCATCGGCAACATCCTGATCCCGTTCTTCGGGGGCGTGCCGGCCACGGCCGCGATCGCGCGCTCGAGCGTGGGCATCAAATCCGGCGGCCAGACGCGGTTGGTGAGCATCATCCACGCCATCGGTCTGCTGGCCTCGATGTTCCTGCTCACGGGCGTGATGGCGCGCATCCCGCTCGCGGCGCTGGCCGGGGTGTTGATGGTGACGGCCTGGCGCATGAACGAGTGGGCGTCGATCCGGTTCATCTTCGGCAAGCGCTTCAAGACTGCGATCGGCGCATTTCTGATCACGATGCTGGCGACGGTCGCGCTCGATCTGACCCAGGCGATCCTGATCGGCTCGTTCGTGGCCGGGGCCGTCTTCCTCAGCCAGATCGCGAACATCGACATCGACGTGCAGGCGGTCGACCCCGAGAAACTGCGCGCGCGCGGGATCGAGACCGAGGGGCGCTGCCAGCATGTGCGCGTGGCCTTTGTCACCGGGCCGGTGTTCTTCGCCGCGACGGGCAACTTCAACGAGGCCTTCGCCCGGCTGGAGGACACGCACGCTTTAATCCTGTCGATGCGCGGCGTGCCCCTGATCGACACAGCCGGTCTCGAAGCCATCGAGCGCCTGCACGAGCGTCTGAAGCACCGGGGCGGCACGCTGATGTTCGCAGGCGTACACGAGAACGCGCAACACATGATGGAGCGCGCCGGGCTGATGGACGTGATCGGGCGCGAGAACTTCTTCTGGTCCTCCGATCAGGCGATCGTCGCGGCCGAGCATCGGGGCTGCAAGTTCTGCGAGGGCAACAAGAATTAACCGCGCAGACGCGCAGGGCGCGCAGATTCAATTCTGAATCT
>JAEURK010000026.1 GCA_016789175.1 Anaerolineales bacterium | reverse complement strand
CGACGAGCCGACCCGTCGACTATGCTTACTGAAGCACCCAAAGAAAAGACCATCCCCGCTGCCATCCTGCCGCGCACGGTCATCACGACCGGGCGGGGCGGCGGATCCGCGCCGGCGGCCGAGCTCAAGGTCACGGCCCACGATGTGGCCGCGGTCTCGAAGCTCAAGAAGGACGCGCCCTGGTACGCGCGCCGCCGCCTGGCCGCGCTCAAGACCTTCGCGGCCCTGCCGATGCCGGGCCTGAGCGACGAGGCCTGGCGCCGCACCGACATCCGCGCCTATCACTGGGGCGACGTCGTCCTCCCCGGCGCCGCCGTCAAGGCCAAGGCGCCGGCCCGCATTCCCGCGGCGCTGTTGCGGCCGCTGGTCGGCAAGAACCAGGGCGGCCAGCTCATCCAGGTGCCGGGCGAAAAGGTCGAGTCGGATCTCGCAGCGACCCTCAAGAAGCAGAAGGTCGTCTTCACCGACTTCCTCACGGCGACGAAGAAGTACCCGGACCTGGTCAAGAAGTACCTGGGCAAGGTCGTGCCCACGAACGAAGGCAAGTTCTCGGCGCTGGCCGAGGCCATGACCGATTACGGCCTGTTCGTCTATGTTCCCAAGAACACGACCGTCGAGCTGCCGCTGCATTCGGTGGCCTGGCTCTCGGGCGCCTCGCATTTCGGCCGGATCCTGATCGTGGTCGACGACGGTGCGAGCGCCACCGTCGTGCACGAGACCTCGTCGCCGAACGGCAAGTCCGGCCTGCACGCCGCGACGGTTGAGGTCAAGGTCGGCAAGAAGGCCCGTCTGACCTTTGTCGAGCTGCAGTCGCTGGGCGAGGACGTCTGGAACTTCACGCACGAGCGCGTCAAGGTCGCGCGTGAGGGCCACATCGACTGGATCTTCGTCGCCACCGGCTCGCGCGTGACCAAGAACTTCTCGGAGCTGGCGCTCGACGGCGACGGCGCGGTCGGCAAGATGTCGGGCTACTACTTCACCGAGAACGAGCAGCACCTCGACCACGACACGCAGCAGAATCACAACGCGCCCAACACCACCAGCGATCTGCTCTTCAAGGGCGCGCTCAAAGACAAGAGCCGCTCGGTCTGGCAGGGCATGATCTACGTCGCGCCCGGCGCCCAGAAGACGGACGGCTATCAGGCCAACCGCAACCTGGTGCTCTCGAAGGCGGCCCGCGCCGACTCGATCCCGGGGCTCGAGATCATGGCCGATGACGTGCGCTGCACGCATGGCGCCACGGTCGGGCGGCTCGAGGACGAGCACATCTTCTACCTGATGGCGCGCGGCATGTCCCGCAAGGACGCCGAGCGCGTGGTCGTTGACGGGTTCTTCGATCCGATCCTGCAGCGCATCCCCTTCGAGGGCGTGCGCGAGCGTCTCAAGCGCTCGATCGAGGCGAAGATGATGTGAGGTGACCGTCAGGGCGGCGCATGCGTCGCCCTGACGCTGGAACGCGTGGTATGCCCAAGTTCTCCCCCGGTGACCGCGTCGAACTCCGCTGCTGGCACATGCGGCCGAGCGGGTTGACGCGCGATTGGGTGCCGGGGGTGGTGGTGCAGGTCGACCACCGCATGGCCGCGATCGAGGTCGCGGCCGAGGTCTTCTCGAACACGGGCTGGCCGATCGCGGATCGGATCCTCTGGAGCGCGCACGGCTCGCCGAACCTGCGCGCCGTTATGCCCGCGGAGCCGCACTGACATGGTCCGAACCAACCTCTGCTTGTGTATTGGCGCGGAACAGCCCTTTGAGCCGGGCTCTTCCGCGTTCGTCGGCCGCTGACGTTCGGCGCTGTTCGTGCACCCGGGCCCGGCTGGGCCCGGCCCGGCGCGGGCCGCTCGACCCAAAATCAGAAATCAAGAATCAGAAATCCAATGAGCTACGCCAAACCCGAATACCTCGTTTCCACCGACTGGGTCGTCGAGCACCTCAACGACCCCAAGGTCCGCATCGTCGAGAGCGATGAGGACGTGCTGCTCTATCAGCAGGGCCATGTGCCCGGCGCCGTGATGATCGACTGGCAGCTGGACCTGAACGACAAGGTCCGGCGCGACTACCTGCAGAAGGCCGAGTTCGAGGCCCTGCTCTCGGCCAAGGGCATCGGCAACGACACCACGGTCGTCTTCTACGGCGACAAGAACAACTGGTGGGCATGCTACGCCTTCTGGGTCTTCCAGCTCTTCGGTCATGAGAACGCGCGCATCATGAACGGTGGGCGCAAGAAGTGGATCGACGAAGGCCGTCCGGTCAGCAAAGAGCAGCCGGCCGTGACCCCGGCCAAATACGTCGCCAAGCAGCGGGCCGACTACCGCATCCGCGCCTTCCGTGACCAGGTGCTCAACCACGTCCAGATGCAGTCCCCGTTGATCGACGTTCGTTCACCCAAGGAGTTCACGGGCGAGCTGCTGCACATGGAAGCCTATCCGCAGGAGGGTGCGCTGCGCGGCGGCCACATCCCCGGGGCGCGCAACGTGCCGTGGGCGCGGGCCGTCAACGAGGACGGCACCTTCAAGAGCGCCGACGAGCTGCGCGCGATCTACGAGGGCGAGGCCGGTCTGAGCCCCGACAAGAGCGTGGTGGCCTACTGCCGCATCGGCGAGCGCTCGTCGCACACCTGGTTCGTGCTCAGCTATCTGCTCGGCTATCCCAACGTCCGCAACTACGACGGCTCCTGGACCGAGTGGGGCAACCTCGTGGGCGTGCCGATCGAGAAATAGGGAAGAGGAGGGAAGAGGGAAGAGGGAAGAGGGTCTTTCCCTCCTCCCTCCTCCCTCCTCCTCCTCCTCCTCCTCCCTCCGGTAAAATACCCTCGTGACTCACTCTCTCGCCACCTGCCGTTCCGATTTCCCGATCCTGGCGCGTGAAGCGCACCCAGGCGTGCCGTTGACGTTCCTCGACTCCGGCGCGTCGTCGCAGAAGCCCGAGAGCGTCATCCGGGCGATGGACGACTACTACCGCCTGCATCACGCCAACGTCCATCGCGGCATCCATGTGCTGGCCGAGGAGGCCACGGCCCTCTACGAGGGCTCGCGGGATAGCGTTCAGCGCTTCATCAATGCGGCGACCCGCAAAGAGATCATCTACACGCGCAACGCGACCGAAGCCATCAACCTGGTGGCTTACAGCTGGGCGCGCGCCAACCTCAAGGCCGGGGATCGGATCGTTCTGACCGAGATGGAGCACCATGCCAACCTGGTGCCCTGGCACATCCTGGCCGGCCAGATCGGGGTCGAACTCGACTTCGTGCCGGTCACCGACGACGGTCTGCTTGATCTCGACGCCTATGCCCGGCTGCTGACACGTGAGCCCAAGCTGGTCGCGTTCACGCACATGAGCAACGTGCTCGGCACGATCAATCCGGTCGAGTCGCTGGCGGCTCAGGCGCATGCGGCCGGCGCGAAGGTGCTGGTCGACGGCGCGCAGTCGGTGCCGCACCTGCCGGTCGACGTCCAGACCCTGGGCGCCGACTTCCTGGCGTTCTCGGCCCACAAGATGTGCGGGCCGACGGGCATCGGCGTGCTCTGGGCGCGGCAGGAACTGCTCGAGGCCATGCCGGTCTTCATGGGCGGCGGCGACATGATCCGCAAGGTGACGTTGGCCGGATTCAAGCCCAACGATCTGCCGTACAAGTTCGAGGCCGGCACACCTGCCATTGCCGAGGGTGTGGGCCTGGGTGCTGCGGTCGACTACCTGACCGGTCTGGGCATGGAGGCGGTCGCCGCGCACGAGCGTGAGTTGATCACCTACGCCCTCGAGCGCCTCGAGGAGATCCCGGGCGTTCGGGTCTATGGCCCGCCGGCTGAGCGCAAGGGTGGGGTGGCCGCCTTCACGCTCGAGGGCGTGCATCCGCACGATATCGCCCAGGTGCTCGATCGCGATGGCGTGGCCGTGCGCGCCGGGCATCACTGCGCCCAGCCGTTGCACGAGCGCTTCGACCTGGCCGCGACGGCGCGGGCCAGCTTCTACCTGTACAATACGCGGGATGATGTCGATCGCCTGGTGGTGAGCCTGTACCGGGTGAAGAAGCTGTTTGCCTGAGCGGCTGCCCCGCCCAGGCCCCGCAACTATGGACGACTTTTACCGCGAGCTGATCCTCGATCACTACAAGAACCCGCGCTTTCGCGGCACGTTGGACCCGCACTCGTTCACCTATGAAGACGAGAATCCATTGTGCGGCGACAAGCTGCGCATAGACGTCCGCCTCGACGACACCGGGCACGTGGTCGAATCGGCCTTCACGGGACGCGGCTGCGCCATCTCGCAGGCCTCGGCCTCGCTGCTGATGGAAAAGATCCAGGGCGCCTCGCTCGACGAGCTGCGCGCCCTGAACAAGGACGACGTCCTCGAGCTGCTCGGCATCGATCTCACGCCGGCGCGTCTCAAGTGTGCGCTCCTGTCGCTTAAGGTCCTCAAGGCGGGCGCTTACGGCCTGAGCGGAGAATCCAACCCAGACGAATAGCGCAGGGCGCGGGGCGAAGAGCGATTCATCGGTCTGCTGTCGCTCTTCGCCCCGCGCTTCTCGCCTTTCGATCCCCCCGGAGCACCATGACTCTTTACGATCAAGTCGACCCTGAAACCGCAGTCTTTGTCGCAGTCGCCACGGTGCGCGAGTTGCCCAACGGGGCGCGCAAGATCGTCGAGGTGGACGGGCGTCCGCTGGCGGTGTTCAACATCGCCGGCGCGCTCTATGCCATCGCCGACGTTTGCTCGCACGATGACGGCCCGGTGGCCGAAGGCGAGCTCGACGGGCACGAGATCGAGTGTCCGCGCCACGGCGCGCGGTTCGATGTGCGCAGCGGAAAGGTGTTGTCGTTCCCGGCCATCGTCAGCATCCCGTCCTATCCGGTGCGGGTCGAGGGTGAGCGCATCCTCGTCGGTCTTCCGCCGACGGCTTGAGTGGGTTTGGCCGGAGCATCCGCGGCAATGGCAAGATGGATCCGCTCGCTCCTGGCCGTGCTCGTCGTCTTCACTATGCACGCCCAGGCGCGGCCCGCCTGGGCGTGTTCGTGTGTGCCGCCCAGTCCGCCGGTGCAGGCCTTCGCTCAGGCGGCCGCCGTCTTCGCCGGCCGGGTCACGGGCATCGGGGACGCGCTCTGGCCGGTGCTGGCGCCGCTCGCCTATGCGTGGCGCACGCTGGTTCCGGCCTACACCCCGCCCAGCGGGCGTCTGGTGTCGTTCGCAGTCGGCACCTCGTGGCGCGGCGTCGACACGACGACCGTTCAGGTCACCACCGAGTATAGCTCGGCCGACTGTGGCTACGACTTTCGGGTGGGCGGCGACTACGTGGTCTACGCCTACGCCGGTGATCCGGCCCGTGCCGTGACGGGTGAGGGCTGGAGCACCAACATCTGTCTGCGGACGGCCCCGGTCGCTGCGGCGAGCGCGGACCTGGTCTATCTCAATCAACAACCGGCGCTGGCGTTGTCACCGGCGCCGGCATCGGGCACCTGGGTGTGGGTTCTGGGGCTGGCCTTGATCGGCCTGGCCGGCGCGGGTGCGCTCGGTCTGGCGCGCCGGCCTCGGGCGGCCCGGGCGACCCACGAGGATACGCGTCTGTGAAGGCTACCGGCAACCGCTATCTCTTGTTCACCGTTTTCGTCTCCGGCATGGTGGTGTTGGGCGTCGAGATCTCGGCCCAACGCCTGATCGGCAACGTCTTTGGGTCGAGCAACCTGGTCTGGGCCAACATCATCGGCCTGATGCTGCTGTACCTGGCGGCCGGGTATTTCATCGGCGGGCGGTGGGCCGATCGCTCGCCGCACCCGCGCACCTTCTACACGATCCTGGCGGTGGGGGCCTTCCTCTCAGGGCTCACGCCCCTGATCGCTCAGCCCGTGCTGCGATTTGCGGCCGTGGCGATGGGCAGCGTCAACCTGGCGCTGCTGGGCGGATCCTTCGTAGGGACGTTGTTG
>JAEURK010000423.1 GCA_016789175.1 Anaerolineales bacterium | reverse complement strand
CCCTCGGTTTTCGCCCAACTGCCTGCCGGTGGACGCCAATCGGTGGCGAGACCGGTTCTCGCGAATAAGCTACCCAGGCTCTGGCGCCAGGCCGGAAGCCTGAAACGGCCCGGTACAATCAGGATTACGCTTACGACCCTGCACTCGAGGAGATCCCATGACCCATCCACGTCTTGCCGCCGCTCAGGCGATTAAGCCTTTCATCGTCGATCTGCGCCGCCGCATACATCGTCAACCCGAGCTGGGCTTTGATGTGCATAAGACCGCGGCTCTGGTCGCGCGCACGCTCGGAGAGCTGGGCATCGAGACCCAGACCGGCGTCGGCAAGACCGGTGTCGTCGCGGTCATCGGTGACGGCGAGGGCCCGGTGGTCGGCATCCGCGCCGACATGGACGCGCTGCCGATCCTGGAGGATACGGGGCTCGATTTCGCATCCGAAGTGTCCGGCAAGATGCACGCCTGCGGCCACGACGCGCATACCGCCATGCTGCTCGGCGCCGCGAAGCTGCTGTCAACGCACCCGATCCACGGCCAGATCCGGCTGTTCTTTCAGCCGTCCGAGGAAATCGCCGACGACGAGGGCATCAGCGGCGCGCCGCGCATGATCGACGATGGCGCGCTCAAGGGCGTCGATCGCGTCATTGCCCTGCACGTCGACGGCGAGAACTATGTCGGCCAGATCGAAGTGGGCACAGGCCAGGTGTCGGCCGCGGTCGACACGTTCTTCGGCCATGTGATCGGCACCGGTGGTCACGGCGCCCGGCCGCAGGTCGCGATCGACCCGATCTGGTTATCGACCCACGTGCTCAACGCGCTGTATGCGATCCCGTCCCGCCGGATCGACCCCTTCCAACCCAGCGTGCTTTCGCTCGGCGTGGTGCGCGGCGGCGAGGCCTCCAATGTCATCCCGCGCTCGGTTTACATCGAAGGCACCCTGCGCAGCATGGATTCGAAGGTCCGCGAGACGTTGATCACCGAGGTCGAGCGCTGTTTCAGCCTGGCCCGCGTTTTCGGCGGCGACTACACCCTGAAGATCGAGCGCGGGTACCCGTCGATGCACAACCACGCCGGCGTCGCGGAGACGATCGAGGCGACCGCGCGCGAATTGCTAGGCCCCGACTCGATCGTCCCGGCGATGCCGACGATGGGCGCCGAGGACTTCAGCTATATGACCGAGCTGGCGCCGGGCGCCATGTTCATGCTGGGTGTACGCAAACCGGGCATCGACGCTCAGCGCGTCCACACGCCCACGTTCATGCTCGATGAGGATGCGCTGCCGCTTGGCTCGGCGATGCTGGCCGAGACCGCGTTACGCCTACTCGAGGATGCCCGTCAGGGTTAGGCTCGTCAGATCACCTCGGAAAGCAGACCGCGAAGACGTGAAGACCGCAAATAAAACCTTTGCGGTCTTCACGTCTCCGCGCTGTTTCCCGGAACTATGGGTTAATGCCGCAGGCTCTGGATACGCGCTGCGGCTTCCTCGCGCGAGTGCACGTCCAGCTTGGCAAACACGGCCGAGACGTGATGGTCGACCGTTTTGGGCGACAGATGCAGACGGGCCGCAATCTCGCCGTTGCTCAGCCCCTCGCCCAACAGATGCAGGATCTCCATCTGTCGCATCGTCAGCCCAAAAGGGTTCTCGCGCGTCGCCGCCCGTGGGCCGCGCGGTGCAGCGATGCCCGCAGTCCGCAGGCGTTCGCGCAAGGCCTCGACCTGGATGCGCACACCGAGCCGCTCGAAGATCGCCAGGGCCTCGAGTTGCGCCGGCGTATCACCATCGCTGAGCGCCCGGGCCTGCTCGAACGGACAGCCCAGGCTTTCCCAGGCCTTGGCGGCAACGTGCCAATCGCCGGCGATGTGCCGGGCGAAGGGCTCGGCGATCCAGTCGGGCGTATCGATGACCTCACCCGCGCGCCGCAGCCAAAAGAGCAGTTCGCCCGCGATCCAGGGATGGCGCTTGCCGAGCGCGAGCTGGTAAGCCGCTTGCGTTTGGGACAGCACCCCGGCTAGGTCACCGGCCAACCAGGCCGCTTCAGCCTGCACCGCCGCCGCCGGGCCGACGTTTTGGAAGTCACCCGAGCGTTGCGCCAGGGTATTGGCGTCAGCCAGGGTGGCCGCAGCCTCCGGATCGCCGCGCCGGGCCCGCAACCGCCCGAGGGCCAGCCGGGCCGGGATGCTGTTGGCGGCCGATACGAGCGCGTGGTTGAGCGCTTCGCGTGCCGCGCCTTCGGCCGCATCCCACCGGCCTCGCAAAAGATGGACCGTCGCCTGCCAGCCGAGGATGTAGGTGCGGATCGCGTCCAAGTCGCGCGCTGTGGTGTATGCATAGCCGGTGCTGAGATAGCGCTCGGCCTCGTCGAGACGGAACAACTCGGCGGCCGTCGAACCCAGGTTGGCATAGACCGTGGCCACCCGCGGCTCGAGCTTCGCCTCACGAGCCACAATCAGACAGCGCTCGAGCGTTGCGCGCCCCTGTTCGTAGTCGATATACAAACGGCCGGTGCCCAGCGTGTCGAGCGCCATGGCCAGCACCCGCGCATCACCACACGGCTCGGCCAGCGCCACTGCGTGCTCGGCGACGGCGATCGCTTCGGCGTAATCGTGATTGAAGAGATGCAGCATCGCCTGCACCCGATAGGCCAGGGCCAGTTCGACCCCGGGGCCTGCCTCCTCCAACACCGCGACGGCGTCGCGACAGGCCTGCCAGGCCTCGCTCATCTGCTCCGATGCCAGGGTCAACGCCAGATGAGCCAGGTTCTCACCTTGCTTGCGAGGGACGCCGGCGTCACGCCAAAGCGCGGCGGCCTCGCGCCGGCCTGCAGCTGCCAGGGCATGTTGGCCGATGAAGTTACATTCCCAGGCGTGGGCTTCGATCAGCCCGGCCCGTTCGGTCGCCGGCAGGCCTTCAGCGGCCTGGATGGCTCGTTCATACCAGGCGACGGCGGCGCGATGGGCGCCGGCCGACGCGGCCAGGCGGGCCGCCGGCGGCGCCGCCGCGAGGATCGCGGCCCGGTCATCGGCGCCCTCGGCGTGATGGGCGATCCGGGTCCAATCTTCGCGAGTATTCGGGACGCTCTGCAACACAGCCAGGGCGCGTCGATGCAAAGCCAGGATCTGCTGAGGCGGCACGGTCTCGAGCACAGCCTGACGGGCCAACTCGTGTCGAAAGGTCAGGGCCTCGCTCTGCGCGACAAGCATGCCTACCGCCAGACACTCGTCGACGGCCCGCGCATCCGGGCCCGCGATCTCAGACAGAGCCCAGGCCTCAATGCGAGGTCCGACGACTGCGACCGTGCGCAGGATGTTCCGCCCCGGCGGCGAGAGCCGCGCGACGCGCGATAACACGGCATCGCGGGCCGTGGGCGAGATCACACCGCCGGGGTTGGACAGCACTTCAGTGAGGAAGAACGGATTTCCGCCGGTCTGGCGGTGCAGCACATCGGCGTTGACGACCCGCGGGCCGATCAAAGCCCGCACGGCATCAACCGTAAGGGGTTTGAGGGTAAGGCGCCGGATCGCCGACGAGGTCGCCATGTCACCGAGGAGGGTGCGCAAGGGGTGCTTGGGCCCGAGCTCGTCGTCACGGTAGGTCAAGATGAGCAAGGCGCGCGTCCGCTGGATGCGTCGGCCCAGGTACTTCAGGAGATCGAGCGTGGCTTCGTCCGCCCAGTGGGCATCTTCGAACACCAGGACGATTGGGCGGGCGTGCAGAGCGCCGAGGGTGGCCGTGAAGATCGCGGTGCGGTCGCCGTCCGTATCGAGGAGCGCGGCCAGTGGGCCATCGAGTTGGGCGGCGACGTCGTGGAGCGGCCCAAACGGGCGGGGCGTGAACAAGGCATCGCATACGCCCCACAGCACCCGTGGCGCGCCGGGCAAACCCTGCGCGAAACGTTCGATCAGCGCCGACTTGCCGATGCCGGCCTCGCCGCTGACAAGCGCGACGCGTCCGGCACCGTCACGTGCCTCCGCCCAGGCCGCCGCCAGGGCGCGTAATTCGGTCTCCCGCTCCCAAAGCTCCATGGGCGGGCATTTTAATCCAGTTGGTCGTCCCCGGGGGCCCGGGTGTCAACCTGTGCCCGGTTGAGTGGGCAGGCCCGGAATCTGGCCGCGGATTGCGCGGAACGAAGCGAGACCGATTCCCGCAGGGCTCCAGTTGATCCAATCCGCGTAATTCGCGGCAACAAGCGCACTGACAGGTCGTGCTTGCACGCCGCCAAACGTCATCGGGCAGTCACTGCCGACGGCCGGGCCTCGCCGCGACGCACACCCAGCATCAGGATCAGAGCCACGGCCATGAACATCGGCGCGACGATCATCACCAGGTTGTAGTTGTTGCCCGTGAGCTGGATCAGCCAGCCGTTCACGTT